>NZ_LNBE01000003.1:1257022-1571277 GCF_001445655.1 Streptomyces roseifaciens | reverse complement strand
CCGGGAGGGACGACCTCGAGGCCGTGTGGCGGGCGGCTGTCCGGTGCCCGAGGCTGCCCGCACGGGCGCCGGCCCGGATGCTGGAGGACAGCGGGACCGCGGCCGGAGCCGCCCGCAACCCGGCGTTGCCCCTCGCCGTCATGCGCCGGCTGACCGGGCCGGACCGGTCCTGAGAGGTGGCGGGCGCCGGGTCCGCCGCTCGCGTGGGCGGGCGGCGGTGAAATTCCGGGAGCCCGCCCCCGCCGACCTGCGATCATGTGCCGGTGATACCGAGCACCACCGCACCCGCACCCGCCCCGATACCGGCCTTCGCCGGTGACTTCGAGGCCCATCTGACCGTCCGCCCCGCCGCGACCGCCGGGGACGACCGGGCCCTCCAGCGGCACGCGGCGGCCCACGGGATGAAGTTCACCGACATCCTGCTGGACCGCGGCCGCACCCCCAGCCAGCCGATGCTCACCCTGCGCCAGTCCGGTGCGCTGCCGGAAGTGCGGGGGACGGTGGACGGCGCGGCCCGGGGGCTGGACGGCGCCGGGTTCACGGTCGTACGGACGAAGATCGAGGCGGCCCCGTGGGCCGACGGGGTCCCGGAGACCGACGCGGAGGCGGCGGCCCTCGGGGCGCGCTACTACTTCGAGCACCACCTCAAGCTGCTGCTCACCCCCGGTACGGACCTCGTGGCGCTGGCCGGCCTCGCCGCCGCCCACCGCGCGCACTTGTCTCGCAACGCCCGCCGGGTGCGCGCCGACGGCCGCGCCGAGCGGTTCGTCACCCAGCGCTGCCGCGCGGTCGGCCGCCGGACGGCCGGGGCCCGGCTGGACGCCCTGGTGGCGGCCGTGCGGGCCGGCGGGCACACCCTCGTCTCCGAGGAGCGGGAGTTCGTCGTCCACGACAGCGACGAGTCGCTCGACGCGGGCTGGATCGACGAGACGGACGGCACCGGCGGCACCGACAACGACGGACAGGGGACGGGCGCATGACGACGACACCGTGGGAGCGTTTCCGGTACGGACCGTGGGACGCCGAAGTGGTCGTCCCCCAGCTGCCGCCGGACGAGGGGACCCGGGCGGAGCGGGACCTTCCCCCGACGCTCCGCCCGGTCCCGGGCGAAGGGGTGGTCCAGCATCCGGTGTACGACCCGGCGGCCAACCACCACGCCCTGGGCATGCGGCTGAGCGAGCCCGAGTTCACCGACCCGGGAGCGGGCGGCGCCTGGTACACCGCCCGGCGCCGCGCCCTCGACCTCACCCTCGCGGCGGTCGCGGGCTCCTCGTGGGCGGAGCACCTGGTGCTGCGCGGGAGCGTGCTGCTCAAGGCGTGGTTCGGGGACGCCGCCCGGGAGCCCGGAGACCTGGACTTCGTCGTCGTGCCCGGCACCTGGCAGCTCGGCGACGCCCGCACCGACACGATGCTGGAGGAGATCGCCCGGGCCGCCGAGGAGCGCTCGCGGGAGGCCGGGAGCCCGGTGCGGATCGACGCGGCGGGCGCGGTGAGCGACGAGATCTGGACGTACGACCGGGTGCCGGGCCGCCGCCTCGTCCTGCCCTGGACGGCCGTCGCGGACGGTGTGCCGCCCGGCACGGTCCAGCTCGACTTCGTCTTCAACGAGACCCTGCCCGCCCCGCCCGTACGGACCGAGGTGCTCCCCGGGGTGCCTATGCCGGCGGCGAGCCCGGAGCTCTCGCTCGTATGGAAGCTCCTGTGGCTGGTGACGGACATGCACCCCGAGGCCAAGGACCTCTACGACGCCGTGCTGCTCGCGGAGCACGTCCGTGTCCCGTACCCGCTCCTGGAGCGGGTGCTGGCGGAGGCGGGCGAGCCCGCCGGCCTCGGCGACATCCTCTACCACGCGACCGAGGCCGACTGGGACGAGTTCGCCAAGGACCACGCGGCCCTCGCCGAGGACGGGGAGGGCTGGCTGACGCGCCTGATCGTCGCCCTCGCCCCGGGGTTCCACCCGGAGGAGGACGGCACCTACGCGCAGCTGGCCGCGGCCTTCGACCTCACCACGGACATCCTCCGGGGCGAGCACGAGGCGGGCGGCATGGCGGCCGTCGAGGAGTGGCTCGCCGCGCGCTCGCTGCACTGCATCCAGGCGCTCGTCGCCGTCCGTGAACTCCTCGGCCGCGAGGAGCACACCCTCGACGAGGCCGCGGAGGTGCTGGCGTCCTTCCGGGAGACGCGCAACGACCGTCCGAGCCACCCGTACCGGAACGGCTGGCGCGGCGACGCCTTCCGGACCGCCGCCCGTCTGGGGGCCGCCTGCGCCTGATGAACGCAATGCGACCGGGCCGAGGGACGGCAGCGTCACAATGACATGCCGTCAGTAAGTCAGCATGACACCATCGCTGAAGGAGCCTCCTGTGAAAATGTTGATCAACGTCCCCGAGTCCGTCGTCCCCGATGCCCTCCGCGGTATGGCCGCCGCGCATCCCGAGCTCAGTGTCGATGTCGAGCGGCGCATCGTCGTGCGACGGGACGCGCCCGTGGCCGGGAAGGTGGCGCTCGTGTCCGGGGGCGGGTCCGGGCACGAGCCGTTGCACGGGGGGTTCGTGGGGGCCGGGATGCTGGATGCTGCTTGTCCCGGGGAGGTGTTCACCTCGCCGGTGCCCGATCAGATGGTGCGGGCCGCCGCTGCCGTGGACAGCGGCAAGGGTGTGTTGTTCATCGTGAAGAACTACACGGGTGACGTCCTCAACTTCAACATGGCCGCGGAGCTGGCCGAGGACGAGGGCATCCAGGTGGCGAGCGTGCTCGTCAACGACGATGTCGCCGTCACCGACAGCCTGTACACCGCCGGGCGGCGCGGTACCGGTGCCACGCTCTTCGTGGAGAAGATCGCCGGTGCGGCCGCCGAGGAGGGTGCGTCGCTGGAGCAGGTGGAGGCGATCGCGCGGCGGGTGAACGAGGCGTCGCGCAGTTTCGGGGTGGCCCTGGCCTCGTGCACCACTCCCGCCAAGGGCAGTCCCACCTTCGACCTGCCCGCCGGTGAGCTGGAGCTCGGCGTGGGGATCCACGGCGAGCCGGGGCGGGAGCGGCGGGCGATGATGACGTCGGGCGAGATCGCGGACTTCGCCGTGGACGCCGTACTGGCCGACCTGCAGCCGACCGGCCCGGTGCTGGCGCTGGTGAACGGGGCCGGAGGAACGCCGCTGCTGGAGCTGTACGGCTTCACCGCCGAGGTGCACCGCGTGCTGCGCGAGCGCGACGTGCCGGTGGCGCGGACGCTCGTCGGCAACTACGTCACCTCGCTCGACATGGCCGGGGCGTCGGTGACGCTCTGCCAGGTGGACGAGGAGCTGCTGCGGCTGTGGGACGCGCCCGTGCAGACGCCCGGGCTGCGCTGGGGGCGCTGACCCGCCGGCCGCCGCCTCAGGGCCGCGTCACCGAGCCCAGCCACAGCGTGTCCCGCGCCCTCGTCATCGCGACGAAGAGCTGGCTGCGGTGGAGTTCGCGGCGCTCGCGGGCGACGCCGTCGTCGGTGCCGTCGCCCGCCCCGGCCGTGGCCGGGGCGTCGTGGTCGGGCAGGTGCACGTGCTTGAACTCCAGCCCCTTGGCCCGGTGGTAGCTGCCCAGCTTCACGCCGGGCACCGGGCGGCCGTCGTACTGCTCCAGGGTGATCGCAGGTATGCCGGCCCGGGTGAGCAGCCGCCGGTAGTGCTCCCGCTCGGTTCCGGTGCGGCAGAGCACCGCCGAGTCGGGCCAGGCCCCGGGGCCGAGGGCGTGCAGGGCGGCGAGGAGGGCCTCGTCGAGCTCGGCCCGGGTCGCCGCGGTGCACCTGGTGACCCGGCCGTCGCCGTAGGCCAGGTCGACGTCGCGGCGCCCGGCCGTGGGGGTGCCGTCGATGTCGTCGAAGGAGTCGTCGGCGACGACGGCGAGCGCGGCGTCGAGGATCTCCTTGGCGTTGCGGTAGTTCTTGCGCAGCACCTGCCCGCGGTCGCCGCGCACGTCGATGCCCGCGTCGGAGAGGCGGAACCCGCCCGGGTAGACGGCCTGCTGCCCGTCCCCGACGAGCAGCAGGCCGTTGGCCGCGTCACCGACGAGCGCGTGCAGGAGGCGTACGCCGACGAGGGTGAGGTCCTGCACCTCGTCGACGATGACCGAGGTGTACGGGGTGGCGCCGGGGTGCGCGAGGGCCTCGTCGAGCGCGAGGGCGAGGATGTCGTTGAAGTCGTGCACGCCCTTGGCGGTGCGGTTGCGCTCGTACGCCTCGTACAGCGCCCACACGGCCTCGCGGTGGGTCCGGCGCAGGTTGGTGCGGCGGCGTACGCGCCGCAGCGTCGCGTACTGCTCGAAGGCCGTGATCCCCCGGCCCTTGATGACGTAGTCGATCTCCTCCTGCCAGTACCGGGGTACCGGGTCGAGGGTTTCGAGGACGGTGCCGCGGCCGTGGCTCCGCCAGGCCCGGCTGAAGGCGTCCACGGCCTTGTCGGGGTCGAGCCGGCCGGCGACGTCCCTGTCGCGGAGGAACTGCCCGGCCCACGCGTGCAGGCTGCTGAAGTCGACCCGGTCGGCGACGGCCGGGGCCATCGTCCTGAGGAAGGTGCTCTGCACGCGGGGCAGGTTGTTGGCGAAGGTCACGTAGAGGACGCGGCCGGTCGTGCGCCGGGCGACGTACGCGGCGCGGTGCAGGGCGACGACGGTCTTGCCGGTGCCGGCCGGGCCGCTGACGCGCGCGGGGCCGGACCAGTTGCGGCGGACGAGGGCGAGCTGGTCGGGGTGGAGGAACGTCATCCACTGTTCGATCGGGGCGCTGCGGGCGGCTTCCACGGCCGCGTTCCGTATCCCCTCCGCGTCGAAGAGCGCGTCGTCGAAGGGCGCGTCGCCGGGCCCGGCCGCGGAGGGCGCTGCCGACACCGCCGGCGCTGCGGGCCCGGTGCGGGCCGAGGTGTCCTCGTAGTCGCGGAACACCTGCTCCAGGTGGTCGGCGACGGTCTTCACCTCGGACGGGCGCAGCCGCAGCCGTTCGGCGACGAGCGCCGGTGTCACGTCCCGCTCCCCCAGCAGCCGTACGGTGCCGAGCCGGGCGTTCACGGACCGGCCGGCGAAGACCATCAGCGGCTGGACGGCCACGGGTGACAGGTTCCGCGCGGAGACGGCGTTCTCCGCCAGCCGGGTCACCTTGAGCAGCTTCTCGACCTCGCGGTCGTACGTGCGCCCGCCGGCCGTCAGGTGTCCGTCGGCCGCCTCGGGGGCGTGTCGCCAGTTCTTGACGTCGATGACGAAGACGCCCCCGGGGCCGACGAGCAGCATGTCGACGTTGGCCGAGCGGGTGCCGGGCCAGCGCCGGTCGAGCAGCAGGCGCCACCCGCGCCGGGTGAGGACCTGCAGCTTCGCGGCGACCTTGCGTTCACCCTCGCTCGCGGCTTCCCAGTTGCGGACCTCCCACTGGGCCGCCCTGAGTTGCTCGCGCAGCTCGCGTTCGTACCGCCGGGCCTCCTGCGCCCGCTTCCACGCCGATCCCCCCGCGCCCATGAGTGCTCCGCCCCTCCCCGACCGCCCCGGACGTAAAGTAATGATCTTATAACGCAACGGAGTGGTCGTGGAGGGCTCTTGCTTGACGCGGAGCGGCCCCTTGCTCGACGTTCTTCTACTTGACGTTGACCGCCGCCCAGGCGGCGGCGACCGTCGCGTACTCGTTGCTGCTCGCGCCGTGGAGATCGGCTGCGGCGCGCAGGGTCGCGCCGCGGGCCGCCGCGTAGTCGGTGTTCGAGGTCATGCGGGTGGTGAGCGCGCGGTACCAGATCCTCTCGGCGGCGGACCGGCCGATGCCCTTCACGGGCTTGCCGTCGTAGGTGGGGCTGTCGTAGGGGACGCCGTTGACGACCTTGGGCCCGCTGCCCTCGGCGAGCAGGTAGAAGAAGTGGTTGGCGGGGCCGCTGGAGTAGTGGACGTCGATGCCACCGATGCCCGGGTACCAGTAGTCCTTGGACCGGCCGTCCTTCGAGGGCTTGTCCATCCAGCCGGTCGCGGTGGTCCCGGAGACGTCGGTGCGCTCGCCGGTGAGGTAGTCGCCCGGGTCCGCCGGGTTGTTCGCGAAGAACTCGGCGGCCGCGGCGAAGATGGTGCTGGTCGCCTCGTTGAGGCCGCCGGACTCGCCGCTGTAGGTCAGGTTGGCGGTCGCCGCCGTGACGCCGTGGGTCATCTCGTGCGCGCCGGTCTCGATGGTGATGACGGTCCGCCCGTTCCCGGCGCCGTCGCCGTACGTCATGCAGCCGCTGCCGGAGTCCCAGAAGGCGTTGGCGTAGTTGTTCCCGTAGTGGACGCGGCTGCAGGTGCCGCGGCCGTCGCCGTGGACGCCCTTGCGGCCGTGCGTGCCCAGGTAGTAGTCCCAGACGACGGCCTGGACATAGTGGGCGTCGACGCCGGCGGACTGGCGGCCGCCCTCGCACCAGACGTTGTCGGCGTCGGTGAACAGCGTGCCGTTGCCGCTGGTCGCGCCCTTCATGTCGTACGTCCTGTGGTTGCCGCGCCTGGGGTCGTCGAGCTCGTACAGGCCCGTGGTGGTGTTGCGGGTGGTGTCGAGCGTGACGGTGCCGTAGCTGCTGCAGCCGGTGCCGGTGGCCGGGTCGCCGGCGGAGCGGGCGCTCGCGGAGCCGGCCTGCAGTCCGGACACGAGGAGGACGGCGGCGGCCGGGAGAGCCAGAGCGCGAGCGAGGGGCTTTCTGCAGGTCCTTCCGAGGGACTTTCCGAGGGACTTTCCGAGGGACTTTCCGAGGGGCATGGCGGCACCTTCTTCGGGCAGCGGCGGTGAGGGGCTGTGCCTGCGGGGGAACCGTGGGGCAGGAACGAGCGTGCCACCGCATGCCGCTTCTTGTCAGGATCCCGACAACGAATGTCAGTTGTGCGGCGCGTGCGATCCATGCGATCCGTGCGGCCCGTGCGGCGCGTGCCGGAGATAGGCCAGGACGGCGCTGACGCGCCGGTGCAGTTGCGGTATTTCGGCGAGGCCCAGCTTGGCGAAGGTGGAGTTGACGTGCTTCTCGATGGTCGACTCCGACAGCCGCAGCGACTCGGCGATCGCCCGGTTGGTCTTGCCCTCCGCCATGTGCCGCAGGACGTCGAGCTCCCTGCGGGTGAGCCTCGACAGCGGTGCGTCGGCGGTGCGGGCGTGGCTGCCCATCAGCACCTCCACGATGCGGGGGTCGACCACGGAGCGCCCGGCGACCACCTCGCGCAGGGCGCGCAGCAGTTCGTCGACCTCGCCGATGCGCTCCTTGAGGAGGTAGGCGAGGCCGTCGGTGCCGCAGCGGAAGAGGTCGAAGGCGTAGTTCTCGTTGGCGTGCTGGGAGAGCACGACGACGCCGATGCCGGGGTGGCCCGCGCGGATGGCGTGCGCGGCGGTGATGCCCTCGGTGTGGTGGCCGGGCGGCATGCGGATGTCGGCGATGACGACGTCGGGGCGGAAGCGCTCGACGGCGTCGAGGAGCTCGACGGCCGTGCCGACCGCGGCGACGACGTCGGCCTGTCCGGTGTCCTCCAGCAGCCGCCGGGTGCCTTCGCGCACCAGGTAGTGGTCCTCGGCGATGACGACGCGCAGGGGGTCAGGCACGGGTCTCCTCCCTCACTCGCTCCACGAGCCGCGCACGGATGGTGGTGCCCGTACCGGTGCCGCTGGTGATCGTGAGCTCGCCGCCCACGGCCTCGATGCGGTCGCGCATGCCGGTGAGCCCGGATCCGCGGGTGGTCTCGGTGGGGAATCCGGCGCCGTCGTCGCGGACCTCCACCAGGAGCCGGCCGCCGCTGCGGGCGATGCGGATGGTGACGTGGGTGGCTCCGGCGTGCTTGAGCACGTTGGTGAGCGCCTCGGAGACCAGGTAGAAGGCGGACTCCTCGACGTCGAGGGCGAAGCGCACCCCGCCCAGCGACTCCTCGCTGTGGACGGTGACGGGGAGGGGCATCCGGCGGGCGCAGGAGGTCACGGCGGCCACGAGGCCCTGGTCGGTGAGGATCGGCGGGTGGATGCCGTGGGCGAGTTCGCGCAGCCCGTCGATGACGCGGTAGGCGTCGTCCTGCACCTCGGTCAGGGCGGCGTCGATGTCGCCGCCGCGGTGCAGGCGGTTGCGGGCGAGGGCCAGTTTGGCGACGAGGGCGACGAGTTCCTGCTGGATGCCGTCGTGGAGCCGGCGTTCGATGCGGCGGCGCTCGGTGTCCTGGGCATGGACGATGCGGGCGCGTGAGGCGTCGAGCTCGGCGGCCTGCCGCTGCACCTCCTCGACGCGGGCGCACAGCTCGGCGGCGAGGCGCATGTTGTGCACGGCCAGGGCGGCGGAGCGGGCGAGGGTCTCGCCGATGTCGTGGTCCTCGGGGGTGCAGCGGCCTTCGGCCTTGGGGCCGTATTCGATGAGGCCCAGGACGTCCTCGCCGTACAGGAGGGGGAACTCCCCGAGGGGCGCGGTGCCTGGGGGCCGTTCCCCGGCCTCGGCCGCGGACACGGGCAGTCCGTCGCCGCCGAGCCGGACGGCGACCCACTGCAGGTTCAGGCCCTCGCGCAGGCCGTTGGCGAGCTGCGGTGCGAGCCGGTCGAGGTCGTAGGCATGCTCCAGGGTGGTGCCGAACTGGACGAGGAGCTCGAACCGGCTGAGGCGCTTGCCGAAGACGCGGCGCTCGGCGAGGGCGTTGAGGCGGGCGCGCAGGGGCTGGAAGAGGGCCGTGGCGACGACGGCGACGAGCAGGGACAGGCCGACGGGGAAGTACTGGCCCGCGGTGAGCCCGAGGGTGAGGGCCATGCCGAGGTACCAGCTGTTGATGATGAGCCACAGGGATCCGTAGACGGCCGAGCGGCGGAGCACGAGGTCGACGCCGAGGAGGCGGTGGCGGAAGGCGGCGTAGACGATGACGAGGGACACGGACACGTAGGGCAGCGCGCCGAGGACGGCGCCGACGAAGTAGAGCACGCCCTGCTCGCCCTGCCAGGAGCGGAAGAGCCGGGAAGCGGCCCGGAACAGCAGGAGTGCCGCGCCGGGCACGGCGAAGGGCAGCAGGGCGGCGACGTCCGGGCGGCCGGCGCCGTGGGCGCGCAGGCAGCGCACGACGAGGAGGACGGCGCCCAGGCCCGGCATCCAGGCCTCGGGGTAGTAGAAGACGACGTAGTGGACGGCGAGCTGCGACATCCCGGTCAGGGGCAGCAGGAGGGGCAGGGCCAGCAGACCCCACAGGGCGCGCAGGATCCGGCGCTCGTAGGGGAAGAGGAAGGAGCCGTCGGGCAGCAGGGCGAGCAGCCGGACGAGGAGGATGCTGACGGTCAGGTCGCAGGTCTGGCTGAGGACCTGGAGGCCGTAGTCCGCGGGCAGGAGGAGGGCGTAGGGCCGCGGGCGGAGGTTCCAGCCGAAGGCCCGGATCAGAAGTGTGGTGCTGTAACGAATCGCAATGGTCACCGAAAGCCAGGTACCGATCAGCAAGAGGCGCCTTGCGACCGGACTTGACGGTGCGTGCCACCAAATGAACAAGCCGGCGAAATAGCACGGGAGAACGGAACCCAGGATCCACGGCAGCGTATACCTGTTCTGCAGCTGGGTCGTCCCGACGAGCGTTGCCCAGAGCATGCACAGTCCGCCGCATACGGCGATGACGCGCATCCCCCTGCTTCTGGCTGCTGCCACGAAGGACATTATCGTGGGCCGTCCCGACGGCAGTCCAGAGAAGAAATCCCCCGACGTGCATGGCGGTTAACCTCCATGCGCTTTGGAGGGCCCCCGGGTGCCCCGGAAAGGCGGCGCCCGGCAGACTCGGGGCATCGCATCAGGGAAGCGGTACGGGGGAGACCGGACCCGGGACGGCGCGCCCTCCGGGGCGCCCGGGCCCGGTCTGCCGGCCCGCCGCGGGCCTTTCGGTTTCTTCGGTTTCTTCGGGTTCCTCGAGTTCTTCGAGAACGGGTGGCTGCCATGAGTCGTTCCTCCGGTTCCGAGTCCGGTACCGAGTCCGGTCCTGAGTCCGGCCCCGAGTCCGGTCCCGAAGTGATCGTCTGGGACACCACCTACGCCTGCCCCCTGCGCTGCTCGCACTGCTACTCGGAGTCGGGCCGCCGCCCGTCCCGGCAGCTGAGCCCGCCGGACATGCTCCGGGTCGCCGACGCCCTCGTCCCGCTCGGGCCGCGGGTCGTCGCCCTGTCCGGCGGCGAACCACTCATCGTCCAGGGCGTCTTCGAGGTGGCGGCGCGGCTGCGCGACGCAGGCGTGAGGATGTCCGTCAACACCAGCGGCTGGGTGATGAACCGGGCGCTCGCCGGGCGCCTCGCCGACCACTTCGACGAGGTCGTCGTCAGCCTCGACGGAGCGACGCCCGAGGTCCACGACCGCATCCGGGGCCGGGCCGGCTCCTTCGACCGCGTCATGGCCGCGCTGGCGCTGCTGGACGAGGTGGCGGAGGAGCGCCTGGCGACGGGGCGGAAACGGCTGGTCTTCGGCATCGACTGCGTGGTGATCCGCAGCAATTTCGGTCAGCTGGAGGACTTCGCCGCCGACATCGCCCACCGGTTCCCCCGGCTGCGCACCCTGGCCTTCAATTCGGCCGTCCCCGAAGGGCTCGCCAGCCGCCGGGAATTCTGCCGCCGCGAACTCCTCGACGACGCCCAGGTGGCCCGGCTGACCAGCGCGGAACAGCTGGCCCGGCTGCGCGAGCTCGCCCCCGCTTCGGTGTCGGTCTTCACCACGGACAACTTCAACCTCGCCATGACCCCCGAGCGGGTGGCGCGCCGCGTCGACACCCCGGTGATGCAGGTGGAGCCGGACGGCAGGGTGCGCGGGATCCCGGTCTACGAAGGGACGGTCGGCAGCCTCCTCGAAGAGCCCGCGGCGCTGCTGTGGGAGCGCACGCTGGACCGGCTGAAGGATCCCTTCGTCGTGGAGACCCTCTCCTCGGTGCACTCCATGCAGACCTGGGCGGAGGCCGTCCGGCGGATGGACCTCCGCTTCGGTTCCCCGGAGGACCTGGCGCGGATCCGCCGGCGCTCGGTCCGTACGAATCCCCCGGAATTCACCGCCGTTGCGCAATAGCCGGTGTTGTTTGACAGCTGCGCGTACGAGATACCCCGGACGGGATTCGCCCCGGCGTATCCCCGATTCCGCCTCCACGCCCGATGGAATTCCTCACCGCTACCGAACGGAGGGGCCGCCGTGATGAAACTCAAGGACTACGACCGCTTCTACCGGGCGGATCCGGACTTCTTCGAATCACCCGAGCGGCTCGACGACTCGGCGGAATGGCTGCCCGCCGCTCGCCGCACACCGCCGAAGGGCTGGGAGCGTACGGACGCGGGCTGGTGGGTGACCCTGCGGCCGCGGGCGGTGGAACCGCCCGCGCAGGGATGGCGGATCCACGTGTCCGTGACGCTGCCCCGCCTCGCGCGGGCGGCGGAGATCGTCCGTGGCTTCTGCCTGCGCCACGACATGCCCTTCGACGTCGTCCGCAGCGTGCCCGCCGCCCGGGCGCTGGGCGACGAACACGCGGACCGCCTCACCGGCGCCGACCTGATGACGCTCCACCCCGCCGACGAGGCCGCGCTCGCCGCTGCGCTCACGGAGCTCACCACCTTGCTGGAGACGCTGCCGGGCCCGTACGTCCTGGGCGGTCTGCGCCACCGGTCCGGCCCCCTCTACGTCCGCTACGGCTCTTCCGGAGCCCGCCGATGTCCCCAGGCCCTCGGCGACGGCCGGGCCTACGGTCCCGGCGACGAGCCCGCCTTGGTCCCCGCGCTGCAGCGCCCCGACGGGAGCCTCGTCCCCGAGAACCGCCGCCCGGTCTTCCGCTGCCCGGACTGGGTTCCCCTGCCCGGGATCCTCGGCCCGGACCTGGCGGCCCTGCACACCGCCCCCGACGGCCCCTTCCCCTACCGGGTGCGGAAGGCCCTGAACATCACCAACGGCGGCGGCACGTACCTGGCGACCGACAGCGTCACCGGCGCCACGGTCGTCCTGCGGGAGGCACGGCCCCACGCCGGACTGGACCTGCGCGGCGACGACGCCGTCACCCGTCTCACCCACGAGCGCGCCGTCCTCGCGCGGCTGGCAGGCCTGGACTGCGTGCCCCGCGCCCTCGGCCACCACGTCCACGCCGGGCACCACTTCCTCGCAGTGGAGCACGTCGAGGGCCGCACGCTGGCCGAAGCCGCGGCCGCCGGATTCCCTCTGACCTCGGACGAACGGGCCGCCAAAGAGGCACCCGGGTACGCCGCCTGGGCCTTGAAGACCGTGGACGGGATCGGCGGAGCCCTGCGCGCCCTCCACACCCGGGGCCTGCGCCTCGGCGAGCTCAACCCGAAGAACATCCTGCTCCGCGCCGACGGGCGCGTCGTCCTCGTCGACTTCGAGACCGCCACGGACCTCGCCGACGACAGGCCGTCGGCGCTGGGCGAGGAAGGGTTCACGGCGCCGCCCGGCCTGCGGGGCGCGGACGCGACGGCCTTCCTCCTCGACGCCCTGCGGCTGTGGCTCCTGCTGCCCGTCCCGTACCGCAGCCCGGCGACGCTGCGCGTCCTCACCGCGGCCGTGGACGAGCTGTACCCGCTGCCCGCGCGTTTCGGGGACGGACTGCTGACCGGGCTGCGGCCCGGCCTGCCGCCCCACAGCGCCGGACCGGTACGCGGCACCGGTCCGTTACGCGGGGACGACGCGGCCTCGGAGGACCACGCCGGGATGCTCGCCGCGGAGCGCCCCGACTGGCCGGCCGTCCGGGACTCCCTGGTCGCCGGCATCCACGCCATGGCCACGCCGGAGCGCGAGGACCGGCTCTTCCCCTGCACGCCGACCGGCCCGGACTCCCTGGGCGGCTACGCGTTCGACTACGGCGCGGCCGGGGTCCTCTACGCCCTGCACCGGGTGGGCGCGCAGGTGCCGGCCGAGTACGTCGCGTGGCTCGTGACCGCCGCCGAGCGCGACCCCGCACCCCGGCCGGGCCTGTACGACGGGCTGCACGGCGTCGCCCTGACCCTCGACCTGCTCGGCCACCGCGAGCAGGCCCTCGAAGTCCTCGCCCGCTGCCGCCCGCTCGACGCGCAGGCGGTCCGCCCCGACCTGGCGGGCGGCAAGGCGGGCATCGCCCTGAACCTGCTGCGGTTCGCGCGGGCCACCGGGGACGCGGCGTTGCACGAAAGCGCCTTGCGTACCGCCGAGGAGCCGGCCGCGCTCGTCACGGCCGGTCCGCTCGCAGCCCGGCGCGGCGTCCCCCCGCCCTGCGGCCTCCTGCACGGCGCGGCGGGCATCGCCCTGCTCTTCCTGCACCTGTACGAGGAGACCGGGAAGACGCGTCACCTCGATCTCGCCGACCGCGCGGTGGGCCTCGACGCCGACCGGTGCACCGTCCAGGGCGACGGCGCCCTCACCCTCTTCGACGGCACCCATCACCTGCCGTACCTGCACGGCGGGAGCAGCGGGCTCGCGTTCCCCCTGCAGGGCCTGCTCAGGCACCGGCCCGGGGGTGAGAGGGCCGCGACGCTCGCCGCCGTCCGGCACACCTGCCGGGCCCTCTACGTGCGCAACTCCGGGCTGCTGCGGGGACGGGCGGGCGCGATCGCCACGCTCGCGGCGCTGGACGGCCCTCTTCCCGGGAGCGGGGAGAGGGCCGGGAGCGGAGGGAGGGGCGGGGCCGGGGACGAGCCCGCGGTCCTCACCCAGATCCGCCGCCTGGCCTGGTACGCGCACTCCTACCGCGGGCACCTCGCGTTCCCGGGCTTCCGGATGCTGCGGCTTTCGGCGGACCTCGCCACCGGTTCGGCAGGCGTACTGCTCGCTCTGGGATCCGCGTTCGAGGGCAGCGGCCCCGCCCTGCCGTACCTCGACCCGCGGCCGCCGGCCCGACGAGCCGAAGAGCGGAGGTGATTCGGATGTCGGAGATCTTGGACCTGCAGGAGCTGGAGGAGGAGACCCCCTCCCAGTGGCCCTGCGCCAACAGCTCCCACAGCACCCTCGGCATGGGCTGACAGCCCGTGCACGGGTGTGCCGGATCCACACGATGCACCGCCCCGAGAGGAGGTGAAGCACATGTCGGAGGTCCTGGAACTGCAGGAGCTGGAGGAGGAGACCCCTTCCGCGTGGCCCTGCGCCAACAGCTACGAGAGCGCTCGCGGCGTCGCCTGACGCGTCGTTGCCCGTAAGGACTGCCGGCCGTGGGCTGCCCGCGGCCGGCAGGTCGTCACAAGGTCCCGCAGAAGTCCGGGACCCGCCGGAGTCCGCAAGGGAAGGTCACCATGCTCGCTCAGGGTCATCTCGTCGCGGACCCCTACTTCGTCGAGACGCTCGACCGCATCGAGGACGCCGCCGACCGCTTCGCCCGCGCGGCCGGCCCTCCGCCTCCGGGCTGGCAGCGTGCCGAGCGCGGCGGCTGGGTGAACATCCACCGGCCGGAGGCCCGGCTGCCCGGGCAGGGCTGGAAGATCCACGCCTCCGCCACGGCCGCCCGGGCGGAGCACGTGATCGACACGGTCTGGGACTACTGCACCGGGCGCGGCATCTGCTTCAAGTTCCTCCGGAGCGCCACCGTGTTCAAGCACGTCAACAGCAAGCAGGCGCCGCGCTCGGCCGGGGGCAAGCTCGTCACCGTCTACCCCGGCGGCGAGGAGGAGCTGGAGCGGACGCTGACGGACCTCTCGGCGCTGCTGCGCGGCGTCGAAGGCCCGTACGTCCTGAGCGACCTGCGCTGGGACGAAGGCCCGCTGTACGTGCGTTACGGCGGTTTCAGCCTCGCCTACTGCTTCTCGCCCGAGGGCGAATACGTGCCGGCGATGGAGGGGCCGGGAGGCGTCCTCGTGCCCGATGTGCGGGGTACGTCGTTCCGGGTGCCGCCGTGGGTGGAGGCGCCCGCCTTCCTGGGCGCCCGCATCCGGGCGGCCAAGGCGGGCACGCCCGGGGGCTTTCCGTACCGGGTGGAGAAGGCGCTGCACTTCTCGAACGGCGGTGGTGTGTACCGCGCCGTGGAGAAGGGTTCCGGCAGGCGGGTCGTCCTGCGGGAAGCGCGGCCGCACGCCGGTCTGGACGACAGCGGCCTGGACGCCGTGGCGCGCCTGGAGCGCGAGCACGCGGTGCTGCAGCGGCTGGCCGGCCTCGACTGCGTGCCCCGGGTGTACGCGCGGACGCGCCACTGGGAGCACCACTTCCTCGTGGAGGAGCTGGTCGAGGGCGAGACCCTGCAGGAGGCGGTCGGCAGGCGTCACCCGCTGTTCCAGCACGGCTCCGGCGAGGAGGAGGTCGCTTCGTACACGCGGTGGGCCTGCGACGTCCTCGGGCGGGTCGAGAAGGCCGTGGCCGAACTGCACGCGCGCGGCATCGTCTTCGGGGACCTGCAGCCCGGCAACGTCATCGTGCGCCCCGACGACAGCGTCTGCCTGGTCGACTTCGAGACGGCTTGCGAGACGGCTTCCGCGCAGGACGACGCCGGTCTCCGGCCCGTCCTGGGCACGCCCGGGTTCACCGCCGCGTGGGCCCGGTCGGGTCGCGCCGTCGACACGTACGCGCTCGCCGCCCTGACCCTCGCGCTGTTCTGCCCGCTGACGCCGCTGCTGCGCTTCGCCCGGGCGAAGTACGCGCAGCTGGCGGGCTGGGTGGAGGGGCGGTTCCCGGTGCCGCCCGGCTTCGGCGACCGGCTGCGCAGGGAGCTCGCGCCGCCGGCCTCCGTACGGATCGAGGACAAACCCTTCGCGGACAAACCCTTCGCGGACGCCGCACCGGACGACTCGCCCTGGCCTGAGGAGCGTACGGCCGACGGGCGGGCCGCTCTGGACTCCCTCCGCGAGGGCATCCTGCTCAGCGCGACGCCGGAGCGGGCGGACCGGCTGTTCCCCGGGGACGTGCGGCAGTTCGACGATCAGGGCGCGTCGCTGGCGTTCGGCGCGGCCGGGGTCCTGCACGCCCTGTACGTCACGGGGCGGGCGGACCACCCCGCGTTCGGCGACCACGTCGACTGGCTGGTGCGGGCCTGCGAGCGCACCCGCTGGCCGCGGCCCGGGCTGTACGACGGGCTGGCCGGAATCGCCTACGTCCTGGACGAGCTGGGCCGGCCCGGCGAAGCCCGTGAGGTGCTCGTGCGGCTGGGCGGGATCGGCCTCCAGGGGTGTGGTGCGGGCCTGTTCGGCGGTCTCGCCGGGATCGGGCTGACCCGCCTGCACTTCGGTGACGCGGACGAGGCGGCGCGGCTCGCCGACCGGCTCGCCCGCGCACTCGCGGGCCGTGAGCAGGTGGCGGGCAAGCCGGACGCCGTGGGCCTCACGCACGGCTGGTCGGGACCGGCGCTGCTGTTCACCGGGCTGTATGCGAGGACGGGCGAACAGGAGTGGCTGCGGCACGCGGAGAACGCGCTGGCCAGGGACCTCGGCCGCTGCGGTGCGCCGCGCGCGGGTCAGGTCCACGTCCGGGAGGGGCAGCGGTGGCTGTCGACCCTGGACCGCGGCAGCGCGGGCATCGCGCTCGCCCTGGACGCGTACCTGCAGCACCGCCCCGACGACCCGCACTTCGCGCTCCTCCGCGACCGCATGCGCGACGGCCTCGGCACCGAACTGCTCCTCTCCCCCGGCCTCCTGGACGGCCAGGCGGGGCTGCTGTACGGCCTCGCCCACCTTGCCGGCCCCGACTCCGCACTGGTCCCGCACCTGCGGAGTCTGGGCCTCCACTGCGTACGGTTCCAGGGCCGGCGGGCCTTCGCGCTCGACGGGCTGCTGCGACTGTCCATGGACCTCGCGACCGGCGCCGCGGGCGTCCTGCTGGCGGTGCACACCGCACTGGCCGGCGGCCCGGCACGGATGGCGCCCCCGCCCCTGCCGCTGCTCCCGCCGCCGTCGTCGCCACCGGCGCCGTGCGGGCGTCCGCCGGGGTCGGGGCCGTGAAGCCCCGGGCGGCCGGGCGGCCGGGGCCGCCCTCCGACAGCCTGCGCCGCAACCGGGACTTCCAGCTGCTGTGCGCCGGGCAGGGGCTGTCGATGCTGGGCTCGGGCGCCTCGGCCATCGCGCTGCCGCTGCTGGTCCTGCAGGCCACGCACTCGCCGTTGCACGTGGGGCTGGTGGAGGCGGTGTGGACCGGTGCGCTGGCGCTGGCCTGTCTGCCGGCGGGCCCGGTCGCCGACCGCTTCGACCGCCGTACGGTCCTGCTGGTCTGCGAGACCGGCCGGGCGGCGGCGAGTGCGGCCCTGGCGACCGCGGTCCTCACCGGCTTCTCGCCGCTGCCGGTCCTGCTGGCGGCGGGGGTGGTGCTGGGGTTCCTGACGGCGCCGTTCAACGCCGCGGTCCTGCCGGCGGTCCGGCAGGTCGTGCCGGAGAGCAGACTGGCCACCGCCCTGGCGGTCAACCAGGTACGGGGCCAGTTCGCGTTCCTGCTGGGGCCGGTGGTCGGCGGTGCGCTGTTCGAGGCGGGGGCGAGCTGGCCGTTCTGGCTGGACAGCGTCTCCTACGCGGTCTCCGCCGGATGCGTCGGCGCGCTGCGTACGCGGACGGGGCCGCCCCCGCCGGACGCCGGGCGCGAGGGCCTGTGGCGGTCGTTCACCGTGGGCATCGGCTTCCTGTGGAACGAGCGCCTGCTGCGCCGCCTGACCCTCGTCGCGTCGGCGCAGAACTTCGTCTTCGACGGGGTGTACCTGGCCATCGTCGTGATCAGCGCCCGGCAGGGAGCGTCGGGGCTGTCCGTCGGGATGCTCACGGCGACGTCGGCGGTGGGGGCGATGGCCGGGGTCGTCCTCGCCCCGCGCGTGGGCCGGCTCCTCTCCCCTTCCCGGGTCCTGTCCGCCACCGGCGTGCTGTGCGCGCTGCTCGTCGGCGCGATGGCCTGCACGGCGAGCGCGCCGGTCCTCGCCGTACTGCTGGCGGGGTGCACCCTGGCGGTTGCCGTCTCGGGTTCGGTGCTGACGGTCGCCCGCCTCGTGCGTACCCCGGCGCATCTGCAGGGCCGGGCGAACAGTGCCATCGGGCTGCTGTTCATGGCCGCTCCCCCGCTCGGCTCGTCCCTGACCGGTCTGTTCCTCGACGAACTGCCCGGCCACGTCCTCTTCCTGCTCTTCGGCGCGCTCCTGGCCGCGCTCGCCGCCGCCTCCCCGCGCGACGCCGCGCTCGGCACGGCGGACTCCCTGGACCGTTCGAACGGTGTAGGTCACACTCGGGCGCATGCGATGGACTGACATCCAGCAGATCGCGGCGCAACTCGCCGCGAAGCACCCGGAGCGCAAGCCGCTCGCCGTCGAATTCCCCGAGGTCCGCGACCTGGTGGTCGGGCTGGACGGCTTCGGCGACGACCCGGCCCGCTACAACGTCCGCATTCTGGAATCCATACAACTCGCGTGGAGCGACAGAAAGAGCTGATCCTCGCTGCCCCGTCCGCCCCTCCGTGAACGGTGGGGCGGCGGATGGGGCGCGCGCCGGGACAGTGGTCAGGGGTCGCGCGGCCCGGGCCGGCCGGGCCGCCGATACCACCTCTCCGGCGGAGGCGACGGCACCGAACCGGACATCGTAGGAAAACTCCGCGCCACATTCTTGTCGCGCACCTGTCAACTTTGAGCGCGAGCTGGCACCATCCTCTCGATTCACTCCTGCATCAACGGGCAGTCCGCCCTGGGATGTCCGATCCCTCGCCGGGCCGCGGCCCGGCGCCCCTGCTAGGAGACAGAGTTGAGACGCTTCACCACCCCCCGCAGCCACACCGTCCGCACCACCGCCCTCCTCGCCTCCGCCGCCCTGTGCGCAGTAGCCGTGCAGACCGGCGTGGCCGGTGCCCAGGCCGAGAGCGGCCCGAGCGCCATGGCGGTCCCGATGAGCCCCGACCAGCGGGCGTCCGAGATACGCGGCGCGCAGGACAACGCCGCCGCCACGGCCGGGAAGATCGGTCTCGGCGCCAAGGAGAAGCTGGTCGCCCGGGACGTCGTCAAGGACGCGGACGGCACCGTGCACACCCGCTACGAGCGCACCTACGCCGGGCTCCCCGTCCTCGGCGGCGACCTCGTCGTGCACCAGGAGTCGAGCGGCCGCACCTCCGTCACCAAGTCCACCGAAGCAGCCATCTCCCTCACCTCCACCGATGCGGCGCAGTCCGCGTCCGCGGCGGCGAGGACCGCCCTGTCGGCCGCCACCGCGGCGAACACCTCCAAGCCCTCGGCGGGCACGCCGCGCAAGGTCGTCTGGGCCTCCTCCGGCACACCGGTCCTCGCCTACGAGACGGTCGTCGAGGGCGTGCAGCGCGACGGCACGCCCAGCGAGCTGCACGTCATCACCGACGCCGCGACCGGAGCCGAGCTCTTCCGCCACGAGGCGATCGAGACGGGCACCGGCACCAGCCAGTACAGCGGGACCGTGCCGCTGACCACGACCAAGAGCGGCAGCAGCTACCAGCTCAACGACGGCGCGCGCGGCGGCCACAAGACCTACGACCTCAACCAGGGCACGTCCGGCACCGGCACGCTCTACTCCAACGCGACCGACACCTGGGCCGGCGGCCGACTCACCGCGGGCGTCGACGCCCACTACGGCGCGGCCGTGACCTGGGACTTCTACAAGAACGCCTTCGGCCGCAACGGCATCCGCAACGACGGCAAGGCCGCCTACTCCCGCGCCCACTACGGCAACGGCTACGTCAACGCGTTCTGGAGCGACGCCTGCTTCTGCATGACCTACGGCGACGGGACGGGCAACAAGAAGCCGCTCACCGCCATCGACGTCGCGGGCCACGAGATGACCCACGGCGTCACCGCCGCGACCGCGAAGCTGATCTACAGCGCCGAGTCCGGCGGGCTCAACGAGGCGACGTCGGACATCTTCGGCACCGCGGTGGAGTTCTCCGCCAACAACTCCTCGGACGTCGGCGACTACCTCATCGGCGAGAAGATCGACATCTTCGGCAACGGGAAGCCGCTGCGCTACATGGACAAGCCGTCCAAGGACGGCAACTCCGTCGACAGCTGGTACAGCGGCGTGGGCGGCAAGGACGTCCACTACTCCTCGGGCGTCGCCAACCACTTCTTCTACCTGCTGTCCGAGGGCAGCGGCGCGAAGACGATCAACGGCGTCCGGTACGACAGCCCGACGTCCGACGGCTCCAAGGTCACCGGAATCGGCCGGGACAAGGCCGCCAAGATCTGGTACAAGGCCCTGACCTCGTACATGACGTCCAACACCAACTACAAGGCCGCGCGGACCGCGACGCTGTCGGCCGCCGGTGCGCTGTACGGCACCACGAGCACCGAGTACAAGACCGTCGGAGCGGCCTGGAGCGCGGTCAACGTCAAGTAGACCCGCGTCCGTCCCGCTCGTTCCGGGGCCCGCCCACCTCCACGGGGCGGGCCCCGTTCCCCTGCCCGCACACCGTCCGGATCCCGCCATACACCCGCTTCACATGTGCCGAGAGAAAATGCCAAAACTCTCCCCTCACAGCACTCACATCGATTACCTTCCGTCGCAGCGAAGACGCCACTGGTAATCGGGCACGGGGGGCTGGAGAGGATCGTGTGACCGGTATCGACGGGTGCCTGGCCGAGGCCATGACCATCCCGGGCGCACGGGGCGCGAGCCTCGTGGACTGGACGAGCGGGCTCGCGCTGGGAGAGGCGGGCGAGGGTCCCGGGCGCGACCACGAGAGCGCGGCGGCCGACACCGCCGAGCTGGCCCGGCTCGCCTTCGAGAACAGCGCGTTCACCGCGGCGACCGCACGGACCGGGCCCGTGGAGGACCTGATCGTCACCGCGCGCGGCAGCTACCACCTCCTCCGCTTCGTGGAGACGGAGTTCGACAGCAGCGTCTGCCTCTACCTGTGGCTGGATCGCGACGAGGCGAATCTCGCCGTCGCCCTGTTCCGGCTCAAGGGCCTCGCCGAGCGGCTGGTCCTGGCGTGAGCGGCATACCTGCGGCGTCCATACCTGGGGTGTCCATACCTGGGGTGTCCATACCTGCGGCGTCCATGCCTGGGGCGTCACCCGCAGCGGCGTTACCCGTACCCGAGTTACCCGTATCGGAGTTACCCGCCTCCGCACCGGACCGGCCCGCCCCCGCCCCGGGCCGCCCCGCCCCCACGCTCGACCGGCTCGCCGCCGAAGGAGCGACCGGCGCCCTCCACGGCCGCGTCGGCGCGCTCTACCTCACCGACGGCGCCGTGGTGCACGCGGAGAGCCCGGTCGTGCCCGACATGGGGTGGCGGCTGACCGCCCGCGGCCGGCTGTCCCCGCAGGCCTGGGAGGAAGCGGTCGCGGAGGGCGGGCCCGGCTACCGGGCGGGCAGCCTGCTGGTGGAGCGCGGCCGACTCAGCCGCGGCGAGCTGGAACTGTGCCACCTGAGCGCGCTGTTCGACGCGGCCTACTTCGTCCTGTCCCCGCTCGACCGGTCCCAGCACGCGCCCGACCGCTTCCTCGGCGAGGCCCGGCACTGGCTGGGCCCCATCCGCCCCGTCCCCGTGCCCGTGCTCCAGCGGGAGGTCGGCCGCCGGCGGAGGCTGCTGGAGCGGGCCTGGCCCTGCCCGGAGGTGGATGCGGCGCCGGTGGTGCCCGTCGGCGACGGCGGCTGCGGCGGCCCGGGCCCGGCGAGCGGGCGGCAGGCGGTGCTCGCCGCGGCCGACGGCGTCCGTACGCCGCTGCAGATCGCGCGGGCGCTGGGGCGTTCGGCCTTCGCCACCCTCCTCGACGTGCGGCGGCTGGCGGCCGCCGGCCTGGTCCGCACGCCCCGCGCGGACGCTCCGGCCCTGCCGGGACCGCCGCCTCCCACCGCTCCGGAGATCTCCCTGCTGTACCGGATCCGCGACGCCCTGGAGGCCCTGTGACTCCCTGTCCGACCTGCACGACCGGGCCGTACGCCTGCCTGCACCTGCCGATCCCATGATGAGGCGCGCCTTCAGACAGCTCGCCGGAAGGAGACAGCCGATGACCGCCGCACCCGAGGTGCTCACCGAGCTCCAGGGGTTACGCGCCCGGGTCCCGCACCTGACCGGGGCGATGGTGGCCAGCACCGACGGGCTGGTGATCGCGCACCTGGTCACCGACATGGAGCCGGACGGCGTGGCCGCGCTGACGGCGGCGGCGCTCGGGGTGGGCGCGCGGCTGACGGACGCCGTGGGCCACGGCGGCTTCCGCGAACTGCTCGTCAGCGGCGAGCGCGGCTACGTGGCGACGTACGCGGCCGGGTCCTCCTGCGTGCTGACGCTCCTGGCCTCGGCCGAGGCCAACGTCGGCCGGCTGAACCTGGAGGCCCGCAGAGCCGGCGCCCGCATCGCCCCCTTGATCGACGGAGCCCTGGAGCGTCCGCGCCAGGCCCCCGCCCCGCCCGAGGCATCCCGCCTCGACGCACCCCGTCCCGATACGCCCCGTCCCGACAACCAGAGCGGAATCACCTCATGACGAACACCGAAACGGCCCTCAAGGACGCGATGAGCTCGATCGAGGGCGCCCTCGGCGTGGCCCTCGTCGACTACGGCAGCGGCATGGCGCTGGGCACCCTCGGCGGGTCGCAGTCCCTCGACCTCAACGTGGCCGCCGCGGGCAACACGGACGTGGTCCGGGCCAAGCTGCGGACGATGGAGATGCTCAACATCCAGGACGCCATCGAGGACATCCTCATCACGCTCGGCTCGCAGTACCACCTGATCCGGCTGCTGTCCGGCCGTGGCGGCAACGGCCTCTTCCTGTACCTGGTGCTGGACGCCCGGCGCGCCAACCTGGCGATGGCGCGCCACCAGCTCAAGCGGATCGAGGCGGAACTGGAGGTGTAGCAGCGGGGCCTAGCGGCGGTTGCCCGTCCCGTTGCGGTCCACGAGCGAGATGCGCTCCGCGATGTGCGACAGTGCGTTGTTGCCGTTGTCGATCATCGAGCCCTTGGTGCACTGCTGCTGCTCCTGCGACGTGAGCACCGGGATGTCCTGCAACCCGACGTTGATGAGCAGCAGGAGGGACTGCACGCCGAGCTTGCCGACGCCGATGCAGAGGTCGTTGAGCGTGTCCTGCACCGCGGTCGTCTGCGGGCTCATGTAACCGCCGGTGAGCGTTTCACCGGAGCCGGTTCGCGCGCCGTTGGCGTTGGCCACGTCCCGGCCGTCGCCGACGGCCGCCGCGGGTCCGGCGATCATGCCGACCGCCGAGGCCGTCAAGGCCGTTGCGGCCATCACCTTCTTGAGCACTTCCGCACCTTTCGCTCAGTCCGCGTTCCCGCAGGAGCGCGCACTGGGTAACTCCCCGATGCCGTAAATGTTCCGTCTTGTCACCCATTCGACCTCCGCCCGACCCGGGCCGCTTGCCTTCACGTTGCGTAGTCGACAAGATGCGGTGCGTCACCAACCGTGCGGGCTCGTCGGTGGAGCCCGGTCCGCCAGGAAAGGTCGTACGCGTGCATCCGGAGGGCTCAGAGGGTTCGGCGGAGAACGACCGGGCCGTGGCCGTCGTCGGGGCGGCCTGCCGTC
The DNA here is from genome assembly GCF_001445655.1 of Streptomyces roseifaciens. Taxonomy (NCBI): domain Bacteria; kingdom Bacillati; phylum Actinomycetota; class Actinomycetes; order Kitasatosporales; family Streptomycetaceae; genus Streptomyces; species Streptomyces roseifaciens. The sequence goes on along the minus strand of NZ_LNBE01000003.1, from coordinate 1,547,941 downwards.
TGCCCGGGGGCATCAGCGACCTAGCGGGGTTGTGGGAGGCCCTGGACCAGGGCCGGGACCTGGTCACCCGGGTGCCCGGGGACCGCTTCGAGACGGCCCGATTCGTGGACGAGTCGGCGCGGCGGCCGGGCAAGAGCTACACGGCGGCGGGCGGCTTCCTGGACGACATCGCGGGCTTCGACGCCGGCTACTTCGGCATCTCGCCCCGGGAAGCCGCGCAGATGGACCCCCAGCAGCGGATGCTCCTGGAGATGACGGCCGAGGCCCTCGACGACGCCGCGATCGACCCGGTCACGCTGGCCGGCTCGGACACCGCCGTGTACGTGGGGGTCTCCGACGCCTCCTACGGCGCACAGCAGATGCTGCGGATCGAGGGGGTCGACGCCTACACCATGGCGGGCGGCGCGGCGTCGATCGCGGCGAACCGGATCTCGTACGCCTTCGACCTGCGCGGCCCGAGCATGGCCGTCGACACCGCGTGCTCCTCGGCGCTCGTGGCGCTGGACCGCGCGTGCCGGACGCTGCGCGAGGGCACCAGCCGCACGGCCGTGTCCGCCGGCGTGAACGTGCTGCTCAGCCCCTACCCGTACGTCGGGTTCTCGCAGGCGTCGATGCTCTCGCCGCACGGCAGGTGCGCGTCGTTCTCCGCCGCGGCCGACGGCTACGTACGGGCCGAGGGCGGCGGGGTCGTCGTCCTGAAGCTGCTGCGCGACGCACTCGCCGACGGCGACCGCATCCACGGGGTGATCCTGGCGTCGGCGGCCAACAGCGACGGCAGGACGGCGGGGCTGGCGCTGCCGAACCCGCGGGCGCAGGAAGCCCTGTTGACGTCGGTGTACGAGCAGGCCGGCGTGGATCCCGACGACGTCGTCTACCTGGAGGCGCACGGCACCGGGACGCCCGCCGGGGATCCGGTCGAGTGCGAGGCCATCGGCCGGGCGCTGGGGACGCGCCGCCGCACGGGGGCGCTGCCGATCGGCTCGGTCAAGTCCAACCTGGGCCACCTCGAACCGGCTTCGGGGATGGCGGGGCTGTTCAAGGCGCTCCTGGTGCTCCGGCACGGCCGGATCCCCGCCTCCCTGCACGCCCTGCCCCTCAACCCGGGCATCGACTTCGAGGGCCTGGGGCTCGCCCCGGCCACGGAGGCCCGTCCGGTCGGCGAGGTGCAGGGGCGTCCGGTCGTGGGCGTCAACTCGTTCGGTTTCGGGGGCGCCAACGCCCACGCCGTCGTCGCGGCCGCGCCGGCTCCCGCGCGGCGCGCCCGGCATGCGGCCGGCGGGCCGCGCACGCTGCCGTTCGTGGTCTCCGCCCGTACGCCCGAGGCCCTCGCGCAGGCTGCGGCGCGGACCGCGGAGCGGCTGGGGCAGGCGGGGCCGGAGGAGTTCTACGACCTGGCCCACACCAGCTGCGCGCGGCGCGGCAAGCACCCCTACCGGGCGGCCGTTCTGGCGGACGGGGCGCAGGAGGCGGCGCAGGCCCTGGGGCGGCTGGCCCGCCGCTCGGCGCTGCCCCCGCAGCCGGCTCCGGCGGGCCCGGCCGTCGAGGCCGTCACCGGCGAGGCGGTGCAGGAGGGCAGGATCGCGTTCGCGTTCTCCGGCAACGGCTCCCAGTGGGCGGGCATGGGGGCCGACCTGCTCGCCGCGGAACCCGCCTTCCGCGCGGCCGTGGAAGCGGTGGACGAGGTGCTGGCCCCGCGGCTGGGCTGGTCGGTCGCGCGCGAGCTGGCGGAGCCCACACCCGGGCGCCTGGCGGCCACGGAGGTGGCCCAGCCGCTGCTGTTCACGCTGCAGACCGGCGTGGTGGCCGTGCTGCGCGCCCACGGCATCACGCCGTCGGCCGTCCTGGGCCACAGCGTCGGCGAGGTCGCGGCGGCCTACGCGGCCGGGGCGCTGACCCTCGACCAGGCGGCGTGGGTGATCGCCGAACGCAGCCGGGCCCAGGCGGCGGTGGCCGGTTGCGGGCGGATGGCGGCCGTCGGCATGTCCCGGGAGCAGGCCGCGGAGCTGCTGACCGGATATCCGGGGCTGGAGATCGCGGGGGTCAACACCCGGCGGGACGTCACGGTCGCCGGCCCCCGCAACCAGCTCTACCGGCTGCTGGGGGACCTGGCCGGGCAGGGCGTGGTCTGTGCCGAACTCGACCTGGACCACGCCTTCCACAGCGCCGCCATGGACCCGCTGCGCGCGCCCCTGCACGAGGCCCTCGCGGGCCTGAGCCCGTCCCCGGTGCGCGTGCCCCTGCTCTCCACGGTCACCGGCGAAGTGCTGGAGGGGCCCGAGCTGGACGCGGAGTACTGGTGGCGCAACGTCCGCGAACCGGTGCTGTTCGCGGACGCCGTCGAGCAGGCGCTCGGCCGCGGCGCCGACGTCTTCCTGGAGATCGGCCCCCAGCCGGTGCTGCAGAGCTACCTGCGGCGCATCACCGCCGCCCACGAGGCGCCCGGGTTGCGGGCGGTCACCCGTACCCTGCGCAAGGGTGACGACGGCGTGCGGGCGATGCGTACGGCGGTGGCCGCCCTGCTCGCGGCCGGCGCCGAGGCCGACTGGAGCGCGCGCTTCCCGCGCCCGGGGCTGGTGGCCTCGCTGCCCGCCTACCCATGGCAGCGCGAACGGCACTGGAGCGGCGGCCCAGAGTCGTGGGTGCGCAGCAGCGGGGACGGCCGTACGGAGCACCCGCTGCTGGGCGAGCGCATGCCGGCGCCGCTGCCGGTGTGGCACGGCGCGGTCGAGCCGGCCCGGCTGGCGTGGGTGGCCGACCACCGGCTGGGCGGGTCCGTCGTCATGCCCGCGACCGCTTATGTGGAGATGGCCCTGGCGGCGGGCCGCCGGGTGCTGGACACCGCGGTGGAGGCCGACCATCTCGAGTTCGTCCGGCCGCTGTTCGTGCCGTGGGGCGAGCCGGGCAGGGTGCACACGCAGGTGTCGTTCGACCCCGAGGACGGGGTGGTGCTGATCAGCAGCACGGACGACCAGGTCACGGCGCAGCGCAGGCACGCGCGCGGGCGGGTGCGCGCCCGGTGGGGGCGGCCCCCGGCGCCGGTGGACCTGGCCGCTGCCCGGGCCCGGTGCGGCCGCCGTGTCGGCGGCGAGGAGCACTACCGGCAGGTCGGCGAGGCCGGTCTCGGCTACGGCCCGTCCTTCCGGGTGCTCGGCGAACTGTGGGCGGGCGAGGGCGAGGTCGTCGCCTTCTACAGCGACCCCGGGCCGCTGGAGGGCCTCGACATCAGCCCGGCCCTGCTGGACGGGGCGGTGCAGACGGGGGCGCCCCTGCTGGACGATGAGGTCCTCGCGGGGCACACGTACCTGCCGGCGGCGATGGATGCGGTCCGCGTGTGGCGCAGCCCGGCGCCCAAGGGTGCGGTGCACCTGCGCGAGCGGGGCCGGACGGCGACCGAGGTGTGCTGGGACATCACCGTCACCGACGAGGACGGCACGGTCACGGTGGAGCTGAAGGGGTGCCGCATGCGGCGCCTGACCGGGGCGCGGCGGACGCCGGTGACCCGCCAGGAGACGGTGCTGCGCGCCGCCCCGCGCCCCGGCGCCCCGCTGGAGCCCGGGCCCGTGGCGGCCCCGCAGGAGATCGCCGAGCGGGCCGCGGGCCGGATCCTGGCCCTGCGCCGCGACTGGCGCTCGGCCGGCTACCCGCGCTTCGCCGCCCGGCTGCAGGAGGCGGCGGCCCACGCCTACGCCGCCGCGCTCGACGGCCTGCTGCCGGAGGGGGAGGGCTGGTTCACGGTGGGCGACCTGGTGGCGGGCGGGATGCTGCCCGGGCACCGGCAGGCGATGGAGCTGATGCTGACCGCCATGAAGCAGTACGGGCTGGCGCGGCAGGATCCCGACGGCCGCTGGCTGCGGGAGGCCGCGCCCGGGTGCGCGATCGGCATGCTGCGCGAGGCGCTGCGGGAGCAGCCGGCGTTCTCCACGGAACTGACGCTGGTCGTGCGCCAGTTCCTCCACCTCGGCGACGTCCTGCGGGGCGCGCGCGACCCGCAGGACCTGCTGGGGGTCGAGGGCGCCACGTCGTCCCTCGAACAGCTCTACGACGTGGCGCCGGTGCTGCGCTTCCACAACCGTGTCGCGCAGACCCTGGTGCGGGAGATCGTCGCAGGCCTGCCGGCCGACCGGCCGCTGCGGGTGCTGGAGATCGGCGCGGGCACCGGCGGGGCCACCGCGGCCCTGCTGCCCCTGCTGCCGGCCGACCGGACCCGCTACCTCTTCACGGACGTGTCGTCGTCGTTCTTCGCGCGGGCCCGGCAGCGCTTCGCCGCGTACGACTTCGTGGACTACCGCACCTTCGACGTCGACGCCGACCCCACGGGCCAGGATCTGCCCCGCGGCGGGTTCGACCTGGTGGTGGCGGCCAACTCCCTGCACACGAGCGCCGATCTGGAGGCGGCGGTGCGCCGGGTGGCGTCGCTGACCGCCCCGGGCGGCCTGCTGCTGATGCTGGAGAGCCACGACCCGCTGTTCCTGCTGCCCTTCTTCGGCACGCTGGAGAGCTTCTGGAACCGCACGGACAGCGGGCTGCGGCTCCGCTCGCCCCTGCTCGGCCGCGAGGAGTGGGCCGAGCTCCTCGCGCGGTGCGGATTCACCGGCACCGTACGGACCGGGGACGACGCCGAGCCGGCCTGCGAGGACTTCTCCGTCTTCCTGACCGCCCGCGCCGGCGGGCCGGTGCGGCCCGCGGCGCTTCCCGCCGCGGGCATCGGCACCGCCTGGGTCGTGGCGTCCGAGACCCCGGAGGAGGACGCGCTGGCGAGGACCACGGCGGGCCTCCTGCGGGCGGCCGACGCCGTCGAGGTGCACACCACCGTGGCCCGTGAGGACCCCGGCGCGTGGGCCCCGCTGCTGTCCCGGGAGACCGTGATCGTCCTGGTGCTGGCGCCCGCCGGCGCCGACGACCCGGGCGACGTGGTGGAGCGGGCGACCCGGCGCAGCGCGGTGCTGCGTGCCCTCGCGGTGGCGTGCGGGCGGCTGGCCGGCAGCGAGAGCGTCTCCCTGTGGCTGGTGACGCGGCCCTGCGGAGCCGTCCCGGAGCCCGGTTCGCCCGGGCCCGCTCCCGCGGACGCCGCCGCGTGGGGCATGGCGCAGTCCTTCGCCAACGAGCAGGCGTCGCTGACGACGCGCCGGCTCTCCCTGGCGCGCAGCGGCGACACGGCGGCCGACGCGGAGCGCCTCGCCCGGGAGCTCCTCGCCCCGTCGGAGGAGACCGAGGTCGTCCTGACGCGCGGCGGCGGCCGGTTCGTCCCGCGCGACCGGGACTTCCCCCGGCCCCTCGTCCCCTCCCCCACGGTCGACGCGTTCGCCCTGGAGGTCCGCGACCCCGGGCTGTCCTTCCGGCCGGTCTGGGTGGAGACGCAGCGGCCGGTGCCGGGCCCCGGGCAGGTCCTGGTCGCCGTGCGGGCGGCCGCGCTGAACTACCGCGACGTGGTCCTGGCCACCGGCGCCCTGGCCGGCGAGGACTCCGCCGACGGGCGCTTCGACGCGGTGTACGGGCTGGAGTGCGCCGGGACGGTCGCGGCCGTCGGGCCGGGCGTCACGGGGTTCGCCGTGGGCGAGCGGGTGTTCGCCAGCGGCTCGGACTGCCTGGCCTCGCACATGGTCACCTCCGCGGACGCCGTGGCCCGGATCCCCGACGGGACGGGCTTCGCCGAGGCGGCCACCTTGCCCGCGGTCTTCCTGACCGTCCACTACGGCCTGGGTTGGCAGGCCGGGTTGGCGGCCGGGGAGACCGTGCTCGTGCACGGCGGGGCGGGGGGCGTGGGACTCGCGGCCCTGCAGTACGCGCGGCTGCACGGCGCGAACGTCATCGCCACGGCCGGCAGCCCCGCCAAGCGCGACCTGCTGCGCGCCCTGGGCGTCGAGCACGTCCTGGACTCGCGCAGCCTGGCCTTCGCCGGGCGGGTGCGGGAGCTGACCGGCGGGCGCGGGGTCGACGTCGTCCTCAACTCCCTCGCGGGCGAGGCCGTCTCCCGCAGCCTGGAGCTGCTCCGGCCGGGCGGGCGCTTCGTCGAGCTCGGCAAGCGCGACATCCTGGAGAACAACCGGCTGCTGCTGCGCCCCTTCGAGCGCGATCTGGCGTTCTTCGGCGTCAACCTCCTCGCCCTGCTGGCCGACCCCGGGCGGGCGGCCTCCCTGTTCGCCGAGGTCACCGAGCGCGTCCGGGCGGGCGACTACCGGCCGCTGCCGCACACGGTCTTCCCCGCCGCCCGCGCCGAGGAGGCCTTCCGCCTCCTGCAGCACTCCCGGCACATCGGCAAGGTCGTCGTCTCCTTCGACCCGCTCGACGAACCCGCCCTGGTCGAACCCCGCTCCCGCGCCCCGCACCTCGACGCCGGCGCCACCTACCTCGTCACCGGAGGCCTCGGCGGCTACGGCGCGGCCACCGCGCACTGGCTCGCCGACCACGGCGCGCGCCACCTGGCCCTCGTCGGACGCAGGGGGCAACGCACCCCCGGCTGCGAGACCCTGCTCGCGGACCTGGAGCGGCGCGGGGTGCGCGCCGTGCCCCACGCGGCGGACGTCGCCGACCTGCCCTCCATGCGGCGCGTCGTGGAGGAGGTCGACGCGGGCGGGCACCGGCTGCGCGGCGTGGTGCACTGCGCCATGCACCTCGACGACGCCCCGCTGGAGGAGCTCACCGACGAACGGTTCCGCGCCGTGCTGGCCCCCAAGGCCGGGGGCGCGGCCGTGCTCGACGTGCTCACGCGCGGCCGGGAGGACCTGCAGCTGTTCCTGATGTTCTCCTCCGTCGCCGCACGCGTCGGCCAGGTCACCCAGGCCCCCTACGCCGCGGGCAACCTCTTCCTCGAAGCGCTGGTCCGCCGGCGCCGGCGCGACGGCGAGCCGGGCCTGGCCGTGGGGTGGGGCGCCCTCGGCGGCACCGGCTACGTGGCCCGCAACGGCCTCGCCCGCGCCCTGGAGAGCGGCGGCCTGGAGGCGCTCACCCCGCGCGAGGTGTTCGACGCGGCCGGCGTGCTGCTGAGCGACGGCACGGAGGTCGCAGGGGTGGGCCGTTACAACTGGGCGCGGCTGCGCGCCTGCCTGCCCTCGCTCGGCGCGCCCAGGTACCGGCAGCTGGTTCCCGAGCCCGACGAGGAGACCGGCCGCACCCACGAGGAGATCGTGCAGGCCCTGTTGTCGATGAGCCCCGCGGACGCCCTGCACGCGCTGGCCGGGAACCTCGTACGGATCCTGGCCGACATCCTCCACCTCGACCCCGGCCGCATCGACCCGGCCCGGCGGCTCGAGGACTACGGTGTGGACTCCCTCATGGCCGCCGAGCTCCTCGCCACGCTGCGGCGCCGCTTCGACGTCCAGGTGCCGCCCATGGAGCTCATGCGCAGCGGCGGCACGATCCTCGACATGGCGCGCATCGTCCAGCTGCGGCTGGGCCTGGGGACGGACCCGGCCGCCCCGCAGCCCGTGCCGGGAGCCGGGCCCGCGCCCCACCCCGGCGTGCCCTCGCAGCCCGGCCCGGCCGCGGACCCGGCGGGCCAGGCGCCGTGCTGACGTCCCTGGCCCGCTTCAGCGCCCGCCACCGCCGGCCCGTCCTCGCCCTGGCCGCGCTCGCCGCCGTGGCCTGCGCGCTGCTCGGGCACGGGGTGGCGGCCCGGCTGGCGAGCGGCGGCTGGACGGCGCCGGGCTCCCCCTCGGCCCGCGCCGAGGCCCTGCTGACGGACCGTTTCCACGCGGGCGCGCCCGATGTCGTGCTGCTGGCCCGCGCACCGGACTCGGTGGACGCGCCCACGGCCCGCGCGGCGGGCCTGGCCCTGGTCGGCCGCCTGTGCCACGAGCCGGGGGTGACCGGCGTCGACTCGTACTGGACCGGCCCGGTCTCCCGCGGCTCGTGCCCTGCGGCGGGCGGCGGCAGGGCGCCGGGTGGCGGCGCCGAAGTCGACGACGCCGCGCTGCGCTCGTACGACGCCCGCACCGCGCTCGTGACCGTGCGCCTGGACGGGGACGGGCGGGCCGGGCGGGCGACCGTCGAGCGCCTGCTGCCCGTCGCCACCACGCCGCAAGGTCCCCTGCGGGTCCGGGCGAGCGGGCACGCCGTCCTCGACCGCGCCCTGGAGCGCTACAGCGAGCGGGACCTGCTGCGCACCGAACTGATCGCCCTCCCCGCCACGTTGCTGCTGCTCGTGTTCGTCTTCGGGAGCGTGGCCGCGGCCTGCCTGCCGCTCGCGGTGGGCGCGGTCGCGGTGGCCGGCACCCTGGCGGTGCTGCGCGGCCTGACCGCCGTGACCGAGGTGTCGACGTTCGCCCTGAACCTCACCGGCGCGGTCGGGCTCGCGCTCTCCGTCGACTACAGCCTCTACCTGGTGGCGCGCTACCGCGAGGAGATCGCCTCCGGGAGCCCGCCGGAGGACGCCTTGGCGGGTGCGGTCCGGTCGGCCGGGCGGATCGTCGTCGTCTCGGCGGCGGCCGTGGCCCTGTGCCTGCTCGGCCTGCTGGCGTTCCCGCTGTACTTCCTGCGGTCGATGGCCTACGCCGGGGTCAGCGTGGTGCTGCTCGCGGCGCTCGCCGCCCTGGTGCTCGTCCCCGCGGCGCTGGCCTGCTTCCCCCGGGCGATCGGCCGGGGCGACCTGTTCGCGCGCTGGCGCAGGGCGCCGGGCCGCGCCGGAGCCGGGTGGCGGCGGCTGGCCCTGCGCGCGATGCGCCGCCCGCTGCTCGTCACGGCGCTCGCCACGGGGGTGCTGCTCGTCCTCGCGCTCCCCTTCCGCCAGGTGGTCTTCGGCTTCAGCGACGACCGGGTCCTGCCCCGCGACGCCCCTGAGGTGCAGGCGACGCAGGCCCTGCGGGAAGGCTTCCCCCAGCTGCGCAACCCCGTCGAGGTGGCCCTCCCCGGGTGGCGGCCCGACCGTCCCGGCCGCATCACGGAGCTGGACGCGTACGCGAGGCGGCTGTCGGCCCTCCCCGGCGTCCTGGGCGTGCGGACCGCGACCGGCTCGTACGTGCTCGGCAAGGACGCCCCTCTGGCCTGCCCGGCCGAGGCCTCCCCCGCGCGCGGCACGCTGCCGGGCTGCCCGGCCCTGCGGCACTTCACCTCGCCGGCGGGCACCTGGCTGGCGGTCAGCGGCGAGGCGGACCCGTACGCCCCCGCGTCCACCGCCCTCATCACCCGGCTGCAGGAGGCCCGGGCACCGGCGCCGCCGCTCGTCGGCGGCCCCACGGCCCAGTTCCGGGACGCCCGGAACACCCTCGCGCAGCGGCTGCCGTGGGCGCTGGGGGCGATGGCCGTCGCCACGTTCGTGCTCCTCCTGGCCTTCACCCGGAGCGTGTTCCTGCCCCTGAAGGCACTCGCGCTCAACCTGCTCAGCCTGACCGCGACCTTCGGCGCGATGGTGTTCATCTTTCAGCAGGGCCATATGAAATGGCTGGTGGGGGACTTCACGGCCACGGGCACGGTCAGCGTCGTCATGCCCGTCGTCGCCTTCTGCCTGGCCTTCGGGCTGTCCCTGGACTACGAGATCCTGCTGCTGGCCCGCATCGGCGAGGCGCACGCCCGCACCGGCGACACCGTGCGGGCGACCGCCGCCGGACTCCAGGCGGCGGCGCCGCTGTTCACCGCATCCGCCGCGCTCGTCCTGACGGTGCTGCTCGCCCTGGCGACGGCCGAGGTCGCGCTCATGAAGCTCCTCGCCGTCACGACCGCCCTGTCGGTCGTGCTCGACGCCGCGGTCATCCGCCCGCTCCTGGTGCCCGCGGTGATGCGGCTGGCGGGCCGCGCCAACTGGTGGCTGCCGGCACTGCCCCGGCGCGGCGCGCGCACCGTCCTGCCGCAGCCTTCGTCTTCGCCTTCGCCCGAAACGGTCGAGCCCACCCACCCGGGGTAGCGGCACCGGCGGTTCCGGCGGCAAGGTGGGAGTGCACCAGGAACACGGAAGTGGGAGGGGATGTCCGGTGAGTGGACTCAACAAGGGGGCGGACGGCCTCAGCAAGGGGCTCGGCAAGGTCCAGGTGTCGCTGAGATGGGATCCGAGCCCGATGGGCCTGGCCGACAACGACCTCGACCTCATCGCGGCCACGTACACCGCGGACGAGCCGTACGGCAAGCCCGCCTATCTCGTGCACTTCGACAGCCGGTCGCCCGACGGCACCATCCTCCTCAACCGGGACAGCCGCACCGGCATGGGGCTGGGCTCGGACGAGGTCATGACGCTGGAGCTCGACCGGCTGGCGCCCGCGTACGCCCGGGTCGTCGTCGGGGTGGCCATACAGCAGGGCGGCGGGCGCAAGACCTTCGGGGACGTGGCCAACACCGGCGTCCGCGTCACGGAGGGGTACACCGAGCTGGCCGCGGACGACTTCGCGGCGGTCGCCGGGGCCACGGCGGCGACGGTCGTGGAGTTCGTGCGCACCGGGCAGGGCGCGTGGGAGTGCCGTCCCGCCGTCCGCGGGTTCGACACCGACCCGGCCGCCTTCGCAGCGGTGATGGGCCGCGCCTGACCGGGGCGGGAGGGCCGCACGGCACGCTCACCGCGCGCCCGGGCGGCACTCCCCCGCCCCGGTCCTGCCGGCATGCCGGCATGCCGCCGATCGGCTGCTCCGTCCTGCCCCGAGGACTGGAATCCGTCCGCAGCGGACACGATCTTCCAGACCCGAGGATCAGAGGAGCGAGGACCGAGGACCCCGATGACGCACCCCAGGACGCCCGGCCGCGCCCCTGCCAGGGTGGCGCTGGCGGCGGTCCTGGCCTGCGCCGTCCCCCTCCTCGTCGGCGCGGACCACCGCGGCCCGCGGACGTGCATCGCCTCGTGGTACGGCGCGCCGGAGGAGATGCTCGACGGCTGGCCCACCGCCAGCGGGGAGCCCTTCGACCCGGAGGCGATGACCGCCGCCAGCCGGGACCTGCCGTTCGGCACCCGCGTACGGGTCACCAACGCCGGAACCGGTGACGAGGTCATGGTCAGGATCAACGACCGGGGCCCGAGGGACACGAGCCGCTGCATCGACCTGTCGCGGGCCGCGTTCGAGGAGATCGCCGACACCGACCAGGGCCTGGTCCGGGTGAGCCTCGAAACCCTCGGCGGAGTCGCCTGAGCGCGAGTGTGCGGCGAGTGCGGGTTCGTTAGGTGCGTGAGGTGCGTGAGCATGAGTACGCGTACTCATGCCGCCACTGCGGTCCGGGGGAAACACTGAGGTCATGGCACCTCTCCCCGTGGCACCCCCTGCCGTGGTCCCGCACCGGTCCGGGGCCGGCAGAAGCGCCGGCGTCCCCTGGTACGCGGATCTGCTGATCGCCCTCGGCCTCCTGGCGCTGGAGGTCGTCGCGGCCGTCGGCTGCCTGTACGCCGTGGGCATCGAAGGCTGGGCGTACAACGCCGATTACGGCGGACGCCGGGATGCGCCCCCGCCGCCGGACACCTCCGGACAGCTGATGACGTGCGTCGCCGTCCTCGCCGCGTTCGCCTTCGTCGCGGCCGTCGGCCTGGCCTTCGCGCGGGCCTTCATCACCGTCGTCGTCCAGGGGCTGGTGGCCGCGTGCCTCGGCCTGGCCCTGCTCGCCATCCCGATCGTCGAGGACCACGGCAGGACCGACAGCGGCGCCCGGCCGGTCCAGGCTCCGGCAGCGATGCCGTGGCACGACGGCCGTCACTGACACCGGCTCAGGCGCTGCCGGTCCCTCCCGGGCCGCTCCGGACCGCGGGCAATGCACCGTCATTCGTACGGTAGTATTCATTTCGCGCCGCTAGCTCAGTTGGTCAGAGCGGCTGACTCTTAATCAGCAGGTCCGGGGTTCGAGTCCCTGGTGGCGCACTTGTGAGGAAAGGCCCCCGCCGGACGGCGGGGGCCTTTCGCGTATCTGCTGCGTCGGGCCGTCTGCGTCAGGTCGTCTGCGCCTGCTCGTAGAGGGCCTTGGCCTCGTCGCCGAAGTACGGGCCGAACATCGTGTTCGGCAGGAACGTGTACCCGAAGCTGTTCACCGACGCCTGCAGGCCGGTGCCGGTCGCCTCGTCGAACGATGCGAACCACGGGCCGCCGCTGGAGCCGCCCGTCATGTTGCAGCTCAGCCCGTGGTCCTTGGTGAGGAGGAAGTCCTTGGTGGAGTTCCCGCTGCAGTGGATGAGCTTCTTGCCGTCGTACGGGGACGCCGCGGGGTAACCGAAGGCGTACATGGGCTTGTTGTAGGCGCCGTTGAACTGCAGGCCCTGCGCTCCGACGGTGTCCGCGAGCCGCTTGCCGCCCAGCGGGGCCACGACGGCGGCGCCGATGTCGTAGTTGATGTCCTCGCTGGCCGTCCACTGCGGCGTGGCCAGCGTCTTGGTCGCCGCCCAGGTTCCGTAGGGCGTCTTCCCGTCGTCGTAGCCGGGGGCGAAGGTCCAGTTGGTGTGCCAGTTGCCCTGGTACTTGACGCAGTGCCCGGCCGTGATCACGGTGCTGGCGTTGCGGCTGGTGACGGCGTCGGCCGAACAGGAGGCGTTGCGGCCCTGCATGGTGAAGAACACCCGGCCCGAGGTCTTGGCCACCGCGCCGCCACCGGTCCACGGGCCTCCCTGCTGCGGGAAGGAGGCGAGGGACCCGGCGGCCGGGAGGGTGGCGGCGACGGTGAGCGTCTCACCCCTGGCCACCGGCGCCTCGCCGCGGGCCGCCGGTGCCGCGAGCGTGCCGGGTGCGACGGAGGGCGGGTCGAGCGGGACGGCCGTGCGCATCCGTTCGGGCGTCCAGTAGTCGGCGACGGCCTGCTGCGCGTCCGGTGAGGCCGCGGCGGTGTGCACGGCCGGGGCCGGGGCCGGGGCTCCGCCCCGAGCGGGGCCGGCCGTCGCGGCCTGTGCGCCTGCGGCGACCAGGGCGCAGGCGGCCAGCAGCACACCTGCGGTCGTACGGCGGGATCGTCTCACGCGTACTCCTTCTGCGGTGCGGATACGGCAGGTACGCATACGGCAGGTGCGCATACGGCAGGTGCCGGAAGCTGCGTGGTGCCGTGATGCCGTGATGCACGGTGCGTGGGGTGCAGAGTGCCACGCGGCCCCGCGGATTGACAGGGGCGCGTCAAGGAGCCGTTGCGCTCACTCCGAAGCGGTCAGCCAAAAGGCCCACCTTCGAGTGGATTAAGGGCGTTCAGCCGTAACTCGCCCGCGTCATACGGCATCGTGCAGGCGCTCACCATCGGAACCGGACCGTCGACACCCGCAACCAAGGGGAATCACGTTGCCCGCCGAGACCACCGAGGTACATGAGGAATTACGCTTCCGCTCCCCGACCCTGACCGCCTTCGAGAAGAGCCCGCTCACCGCCCGTGCGATGAGCCGGCGCCTGCCCCAGCTCGTCCGCAAGGCACTGAACCTGGCCTGGCGCGTGGACAGACGGGCCGTCCTGACGCTCCTCGTCTGCCAGGTGCTGTCCGGCGTGTTCGAGGCCTTCGGCCTGCTGGCCACCAGCAGCACGATCACCGCGCTGATCACCTCCGGCCACATCGAGGACCGGCTCGTGGACGCGCTGCCCTCGCTCGCCCTCCTCGCCGGGGCGGCCGGGACGCGGGCCCTGCTCGCCATCGCCGTCGCCAACATCTCCAGCCGGCTGGCCCCCCGGATCTCCCGCGAGGCCGAGCTCCAGATGCTCGACGCGGCGATCAACGCCGAGCTCGCCGCCTACGACCACCCCGGCTTCAACGACAAGCGCGAAGCCGCCGACCGCGGCGCGGACGTCGCCCAGGACCTGCTCACCGAATCCCAGGACCTCATGGCCTGCCTCGCGTCGCTGATCGCGGCGGCCGGCGTGGTCACGCTCCTGCACCCGGTCCTGCTGCCGCTGCTCCTGCTGGCCACCCTCCCGCAGGGCATCGCGAGCGTGAAGGGGGCGCGGGTCCACTACCAGACCTCCCGCGCCCTGAGCGGCGACCGCCGCGTGCTCAACCACCTGCGGTGGCACGTCACCGACAAGCTCTTCGCCGACCAATTGCGCTCGGGCACCATGGCCGAGTTCCTCCTCGGCCGCTACCGCTCGATCAGCAACCGCATCCACACCACCACCGACAAGGCGGTCCACCGGGGCGCGCGGTACGCGCTCGCGGGCGCCGTGGCCGGCGGGCTCGCCTCCGGCCTGGTGTGGGCCGCGCTCGCCCTGCTGCTGGGCACCGGGCACATGTCGCTCGCCTCGGCCGGCACGGCGGTCTTCGCCCTGCGGTCGGTCGGCTCGTCCCTGCGCGGCATGGTCTCCTACGGCGCCCGCCTCTTCCGCACCGGCCTCTACCTCGACGACTGGGCCGAGTTCATCGACGAGGCCGGCGGGCACCGCATGCAGCGCGGCGCCCGGACCCCCGCGGCCCCCGCGGCCGTCCGCGCCGAGTCCCTCACCTTCTGCTACCCCGGCTCCGACCGCCCCGCGCTGCACGAGGTCGACCTGGAGGTCCGGCGCGGCGAAGTCGTGGCCCTGGTGGGGGAGAACGGTTCGGGGAAGACCACCCTCAGCAAGCTGCTGACCGGCCTGTACCTGCCCACCGAGGGCAGGGTCACCTGGGACGGCGTCGACTCCGGCGAACTCGACCCGCAGGCCATGTGGCGGCAGACCGCCGTCGTCCCGCAGGACTTCGCCCACTGGCCCCTGTCCGCGCGCGACAACATCACCCTCGGACAGGTGCACGACGGGGACGGCCTCGTCCTCCAGGCGGCCGCGCACGCAGGCGCCGACGAAGTCGTCAAGGAGCTCCGCAGCGGGCTCGACACCCTCCTGGCCCGCGAGTGGTACGGCGGGGTGGAGCTCTCCGGCGGCCAGTGGCAGCGCATCGCCATCGCGCGGGCCTTCTACCGCCCGGCGGGCCTGCTCGTCATGGACGAACCCACGAGCGCCCTGGACGCCCGGGCGGAGCACCGCATCTTCTCCGGACTGCGCAAGATCGCCGAGGAACGGGCCGTCGTCCTCGTCACCCACCGCCTGGCCAACGTCGCGGTCGCCGACCGCATCGTCGTCCTCGACCACGGCCGGGTCATCCAGCTGGGCACCTTCGCCGAACTCGTCGAGGCCCCCGGCCTCTTCCGGGAGCTGTGGTCCCTGCAGAACGACCGGGGGCTCCCCACGGCGCCGGAGGAGGTGAGCGGCGCCGTGCGCTGACCGCGCCACCACCGACCCCGATCCCGATCCCGATCCCCGACCCCCGACCCCCACTGAAGGAGGGCTGTCATGACGAAGCGTCCGCGTTCACCGAGGACGGTCCGTACGGCGCGAGCCGTACTGGCCGCGTTCCTGACGGCCACCGCGATGGCGGGGGCCGCGCCGGCACCCGCTCCGGCGGGCGCCACCGTGCACGTCCGGCCCGCCGCGCGCGGCGGAGGACACGAGCGCACCCAGGCCGCCCTGGACGCCGCCGTCAAGGCGGGCGTCCCCGGCGCCCTGGCGCGGGTCCGCGACGCGCACGGCACCTGGAACGGCTCCGCCGGCCTCGCCGACCTGCACACCAAGCGGCCGAGGCTCGCCGGGGACCGCTTCCGCGCCGGGAGCATCGGCAAGCCCTTCACCGCCACGGTCCTCCTGCAGCTGGAGGCCGAGCACCGGCTCAACCTGGACGACACCGTCGAGAAGTGGCTGCCCGGCATGGTGCGGGGGCACGGGAACGACGGCCGCAGGATCACCCTGCGCCATCTCCTCCAGCAAACCAGCGGGCTCTTCGACTACACCGGGGACCCGGAAGTCCTGAGGAACCTCACCACCACCGCGTTCCTCAAGCACCGCTACGACCGCTGGACACCCCGGCGGATCGTGCGGACCGCGACGGCCCACGCGCCGGGCTTCGCACCGGGCACCCGCTACGCGTACACCCCCACGGGCTACGTCCTCGCCGCCCTCGTCGTGGAGAAGGCGACCGGACGGTCCTACGAGGAGGAGGTGGAGCGCCGGATCATCGCACCGCTCGGCCTGCACTCCACCCGCCTGCCGCGCCACGAGCGCACGGTCCCGGCCCCCGCCGGACGCAGCTACAGCTGGTTCACCGACGACCCGGACCGCAGGATGCACGACGTCACCGACTTCGACCCCTCCCTGATCCGGGCCACGGGCGACCTGATCAGCACCGGGGCCGACCTCGACCGCTTCCTCACCGCCCTGCTGCAGGGCAGGCTGTTGCCGCCGGCGCAGCAGCGGGAGCTGAGGACGACCGTCCCCACCGGCGAGGACCCGGGCGCGGCGTACGGCCTGGGGCTGTTCCGGTACACGCTCTGCGGGACGGAAGTCTGGGGGCACACCGGCCTGTTCGTCGGGACGCAGAGCATCGCCTTCGTCTCGGCGGACACCCGGCACAGCCTCGTCCTCAACTTCAACACCGACACCCTGAGCAACACGGACGCCGCGGGGGACGTCTTCAAGGCGGAGTTCTGCCCCGCGTCGCAGTAGGGTCCGGGCCGGCCTCCCGCAATGGCTGCAGGGCTCGCGTCACGCCCCGGTCGGCACGCGCGCGTTGGTGAGAACCTCGCGTGCCGACAGGGCGGCGGTCAGGCCCGAGGCCGCCAGGTGGGCGTCGACGATCCGCAGCCCGTGCTTCTTGGCGCTCATCGGCTCCCGGGACGCAGGAACCGCCGTAGCTTCTGCAGCGGCCATGTGTTGATGACGTCGTCCTTCGTCAGCCAACCCCGTTGCGCCGTGCCCACCCCGTAGCGCATGTAGGGCAGGTGGGTCACCGAGTGGGCGTCCGTGTTGATCGCGAACTTCACGCCGTGACGCTTGGCGCGCAGGATGTCCTCGTCGCAGAGGTCGAGCCGTTCGGGGTGGGCGTTGATCTCCAGGGCGGTGTCCGTGCGGGCGCAGGCTTCGAAGACCGCGTCGAAGTCGGCGTCGATGCCCCGGCGTTTGCCGATGAGCCGTGTCGTGGGGTGTCCGATGATGTTGACGTGCGGGTTCTCGCAGGCGCGCAGCAGGCGGCGGGTGAGTTCGTCGCGGGTCTGGTTGAAGTGCGAGTGCACCGAGGCGACGCACAGGTCGAAGCCCGCGAGGAAGTCGTCCGGCCAGTCCACTTCGCCGTCGGGGCCGATGTTGAGCTCGGTGCCGTGCAGCAGGTGCATTCTGCGGTGCTTCCCGTCGAGCTCGCGGACCCGCTTTCGCTGCGCGAGGATCTTGGCGTCCGTCATGCGCTGCATGAAGAGGTTCGGGGCGTGGTCCGTCACGGCGTAGTAGGCGTAGCCGCGCCCGGCGGCCGCGGTCACCATGTCCTGCAGCGTCGCCACGCCGTCCGTGAGGTCGGTGTGGGTGTGGAGGTCTCCCCGGATGTCGCTTTCCTCGATGAGCTCGGGCAGTTCGTCGCGCAGGCCGGCGGCGATCTCGCCGCGGTCCTCGCGGAGGGCCGGGGGGATCCAGGGGAGGCCGAGCCGCGCGTAGACCTCCTCCTCGGTCCCCGAGACGATCTTCTTGCCGCTCTTGGCGTGGAAGAGGCCGTACTCGGACAGCTTGTACTTGTGGCGGACCGCGATCTCGCGCACGCGGATGTTGTGCGCCTTGGAACCGGTGAAGTACAGCAGTCCCGCTCCCCAGGCGTCCGCCGGCAGGACGCGCAGGTCGACCTGGAGTCCCTTCGTCGTACGGATGGAGGTCTTCTTCTCGCCGTGCGCGATGACCTCGGCGGTGATCGGCAGCTCGGTGATCGCCTCCATGAGCGGGCCCGACCGGGCGGCCGCGACGAGGATGTCGACGTCCCCGATGGTCTCGCGCATCCGGCGCAGCGACCCCGCGTACGTGCACCGCTCGCATCCGTCGACCCCGGAGAGGTCGGCGACGATCTGTTCGGCGACGTCCATGGCGGCGTTCAGCAGGATGCGGTCGCCTGCCTGCTGCATCAGGGCGATGCCGTGGAGGATGTTCTCCTCGGTCTTGGCGCCGAAGCCCTTGAGGTCGCGGAGCTTCTCGTCGTGGATGGCGTCGAGGAGCTCGTCGACGGAGGAGATGTGGAGTTCCTCGTGGAGGAGCATGGCCTTCTTCGGGCCGAGCATGGGGATGCCGATCAGCTCGCGCACTCCGGCCGGGATGACGGCCCTGGCCTCCTCGACGATGGAGAGCCGGCCGGTCCGCAGGTATTCGAGGACCTTCTCGGCGATCGACTTGCCGACGTTGGGGATGTCGAGCAGCCCCTTGAGGTCGAGGCGGGAGACATCGGCGTGGTGGCCGCCGATCGCGCGGGCGGCCTTCTCGTAGGCGCGCGCCTTGTAGGCGTCGCCGCCGGTGATGGTGACGAGGTCGGCGTACTCCTGCAGCAGCGCCTCGACCTCTTCGTTGGGCCGGGCCATGGGACTGCTGTTCCCCGTCAGTACGAATACGACACATTTCCGGCCCAAAACTCACTGTTCCTACAATGAAACGGGTGGGGCGAGGAGGTGGTTGAACCATGAAGCTCGCACTCGCCGGCGACACCATGCTGGGCCGCGAAGTCGCCGGACGCCTCGCCACGGACCCGCCGGAGAGCCTGTTCGCCGACGAGGTCGTGGCCGTGGCGCACGAGGCCGACGTCTTCGTCCTCAACCTCGAGTGCGCGGTCTCCGCACGCGGCGAGCGCTGGCGCGACCCCTTCAAGCCGTTCTTCTTCCGGGCGCCGCCCGTGGCGACGGAGACCCTGCGGCACCTCGGCGTCGACTGTGTGAACCTGGCCAACAACCACGCCCTGGACTACGGCCCCGAGGCCCTGCTCGACACCGTCCGCCATCTGGCCGACGCCGGGATCGCCTGGGCGGGGGCCGGCCGCGACGAGGAGGCGGCGCGGCGGCCGGCCGTCCTGGATCGCTGCGGGCTGCGGCTCGGCGTCGTCGGGGTCACCGACCACCCGCACGACTTCGCGGCGGGCCCCGACCGGCCGGGAGTCGCCTACGCGCCCCTGGATGCCGGCGCCCCGGCCTGGCTCCTGCGGACCGTCACCGCCCTGGGCACGGACATCACCCTCGTCACGCCGCACTGGGGCCCGAACATGACCTCCGGCCCGGCCGACTACATCCGCCGGGCGGCGCAGCAGTTCCTCGCCGCGGGCGCCACCCTCGTCGCCGGGCACTCCGCGCACGTCTTCCACGGCGTCCAGGACCGCGTGCTCTACGACCTCGGGGACTTCATCGACGACTACGCGACGGACGACCGGTTGCGCAACGACCTCGGCCTGCTCTTCCTGGTCTCGTTCGACGGCGCCCGCCCCGTCCGCGTGGAAGCGGTGCCCCTCGCGCTCGACTTCTGCCGCACGCGGCTCGCCGACGAGGCGGAGACCGGGTGGATCACCCGCAGGTTCCGGCGGGCCTGCGCGGCCTTCGGCACGGACGTCGCGGAGGAGGACGGCCGTCTGGTGGTGGAGTGGACCAAGCCGTAGAGGCCGGCACCGGGCGCGGGCAGAGGCCCGAGAAGCCCGGAGCGCCTGCTTCCCTCGCGGGCGAAGCCCTAGCATCAGGCATGGCCGAACTCCCGCCCATGACCGCACACCTCTACTTCGATGCCGACACGGGCGAGGAAGAGCGCAGGTCGCTGACCGACGGGCTGGCAGGGCTGGGGGTCGAGACGTACAGCGCGACGCTGGGGGCATTCCGCGGCGAGACGCTCACCTGGCTGGTGCTCGTCGTGCTGCCGCTCAGCGGCTTCCTGCAGAACGTCGGGCAGATCCTCGCCCAGGACGCCTGCACCGCGCTCAAGCGGATCCTGGGAGGCGCGCTGCGGCGCTCCCCGGGCGAGCCGCCCGCGCCGCCTCGCCCGCTGCTGCTGGAGGACACGCGCTCGGCCACCCGGATCCTCGTCGAGGCGGACCTGCCCGTCACCGCCTTTCAGCAGCTCCTCGAACTGGACCTGCAGTCCTGCACGGACCGGACGCTCTCCTACGACCGGGAGCGCAACTGCTGGAGCGATTCCGCGGGCGGGCAGGGGTAGCTGGGGGCCGCCCGGTGCGTAACGTAGGTTGACCCGGTGATTCCCAGTGACGAGCAGCGGCTGATCGCCGACCGGTACCTCCTGACCGACCTGCTGGGACGCGGCGGCATGGGCGCGGTCTGGCGGGCCGACGACCAGCTGCTGCAGCGCACCGTCGCGGTCAAGGAGCTGTACCTCGGGGACGAGGGCGGCGGGCACCGGCGGGCGCTGCGGGAAGCACGCACCATCGCCCGCGTCTCCCACCCCAACGTGGTCGACATCTACGACCTGGTCGAGTACGAGGACCGGTTGTGGATCGTCATGGAGCTCGTGAACGGCCCGTCGCTCGCCGATCACCTCGCCTCCGCCGGCCCGCTGCCCCCGGCCAGGGCGGCCGAGATCGGTCTGCAGCTTCTCGCCGCCCTCGGGGCGGTGCACGCCGCCGGTGCCCTGCACCGTGACGTGAAGCCCGCCAACGTGCTGCTGCGCGGCGACGGCAGTGTCGCGCTGACCGACTTCGGCATCGCCTCCCTGGCCGACGGCGAGTCGCTGACCGGCACCGGCGAGGTGATGGGCTCCCTCGGCTTCATCGCCCCCGAACGGCTGCACAACCGGCCGGCGGGCCCGGCCGGCGACCTGTTCTCGCTGGGCGTCACGCTGTGCGTCCTGGTCTCCGGCCGCGGCGCCGGCGCAGCCGTCTGCGCCGGGCCGCGATACCGCTGGCCGTCGTGCTGCTCGCGGCCGGTGCCGGCACCGCGTACCTGATGACCGGTCCGGCGAAACAGCGCGCAACGACGCCGGCCACGGCACCCGAACGGCCGCCCGTGGCACCTGACGAGGTGATGCAGGCGCCGGACGACCGAAACCAGTACCGGGTGTTCTCCGGAGACCAGTACGTGCTGGTCGAAGTCGCCGACGGGAGCTACGCCGACAAGCAGGTGCAGGGGCCCCGCTCGCTGAGCGACTGGAAGGGCAGTTTCCGGCGCGTACAAGAAGGGGCGCGGTAAGCCTGCCGCCGCGCCACCCACACCCACGTCTGCACACCGCTCGTAACGGCTGAATGGGAAGTTCCCGTGGGCGTCGGTGCGGTCCGTGCTCCACTGCCTCGGGCGCGTCCCCGCCGGGTGGTGACCGACGTCGCCACCCGGCGCCCCTGTTTCCAGCCCGCCTCTCCCCCTTCGCAGGGCTCCCCTTCTGCCACGCCGTCCGCTACGTTCCCCTCTACGTTCGCCTCGCGTACCACGCCCCGTCACACCGACGACACGGCCCCTTCCCCGGCACTCGCTGCTCTTGGAACACCCGGTTCCAGCCCCGACTCCCCAAGAGGTTCTCAGACTCATGCCTGAACTCAACCGGCGGCGATTCCTCCAGATCGCCGGCGCGACCGCGGGCTACGCGGCCCTGTCGAGCAGCATCGACCGCGCCGCCGCCATCCCCGCCCGCCGCAGTGCCGGCACGATCCAGGACGTCGAGCACATCGTCGTCCTGATGCAGGAGAACCGATCCTTCGATCACTACTTCGGCACGATGAAGGGCGTGCGCGGCTTCGGTGACCCGCGCCCGGTGTCCCTGCCCAGCGGCAAGCCGGTGTGGTACCAGTCGGACGGGTCCAAGGAGGTGCCGCCCTACCACCCGGACGCCGGGAACCTCGGCATGCAGTTCATCGCGGGCCTCAACCACGACTGGGCGGGCGGGCACAAGGCCTGGAACCAGGGCCGGTACGACCAGTGGCTGCCCGCCAAGGGCACCGGGACGATGGCCTACCTGACGCGGCAGGACATCCCGTTCCACTACGCGCTCGCCGACGCGTTCACCGTGTGCGACGCCTACCACTGCTCGTTCATCGGGGCCACCGACCCCAACCGCTACTACCTGTGGACGGGGCACACGGGCAACGACGGCAAGGGCGGCGGGCCGGTCCTCGGCAACGAGGAGGCCGGCTACGACTGGACGACGTACCCCGAGCGGCTGGAGAAGGCCGGCGTCTCGTGGAAGATCTACCAGGACGAGGGCGACGGCCTGGACAAGGCCGGCTCCTGGGGCTGGATCGAGGACGCCTACCGCGGCAACTACGGCGACAACTCCCTCCTCTACTTCAACAACTACCGCAACGCCAAGCCCGGCGACCCCCTCTACGACAAGGCGCGCACCGGCACGAACGTCAAGAAGGGCGGCGGCTACTTCGACGTCCTCAAGGCCGACGTCAAGGCCGGCAAGCTGCCGCAGATCTCCTGGATCGCCGCGCCGGAGGCGTTCTCCGAGCACCCGAACTGGCCGGTCAACTACGGCGCCTGGTACATCTCCCGGGTCCTGGACGCCCTGACCTCCGACCCGGAGGTGTGGAGCAGGACGGCCCTGTTCATCACGTACGACGAGAACGACGGCTACTTCGACCACGTCCTGCCGCCGTTCCCGCCGGCCTCCGCCGACCGTGGCGCCTCCACCGTGGACACCGCGCTCGACGTCTTCGCCGGGAACGCGCGCTACGGCGCCGGCCCCTACGGGCTGGGCCAGCGCGTGCCCATGCTCGTGGTCTCCCCGTGGAGCACCGGCGGCTTCGTGTGCTCGGAGGTCTTCGACCACACCTCCGTCATCCGCTTCATGGAGCGCCGCTTCGGGGTGCGCGAGCCGAACATCTCGCCGTGGCGGCGTGCCGTCTGCGGCGACCTGACCTCGGCCTTCGACTTCCGCCTTGCGAACGCGCGGCCCGCAGCGCTGCCGGACACCGCGGCCTACGAGCCGCCGGACCGCAAGCGGCACCCGGACTACGTGCCGAAGCCGCCGTCCGACCCCTCCCTGCCCAAGCAGGAGAAGGGCTCGCGGCCCACGCGCCCACTGCCGTACGCCCCGCTGGTGGACGGGACCGCGACCCCCTCGACCGGGCGCTTCACCCTCACCTTCGGCGGGGGCGACGCAGCGGGCGTGTGCTTCACGGTCACGTCCGGCAACCGCACGGACGGCCCCTGGACGTACACGGCCGGAGCCGGCAAGAAGCTCTCCGACACCTGGAACACGGCCTACTCGAAGGGCGTCTACGACCTGTCCGTCTTCGGCCCGAACGGCTTCCTGCGCACCTTCCGCGGGCCCGGCAGGGCCGCCGGCCCGGAGGTGACCGCCCGCCACGACGCCCGCACCGGGGGTCTCGGCCTGACGATGACGAACGCGGGCGGCACCGACTGCCACCTGACGGTCACCGACGCGTACGGCGGGAAGCGCGAGACCTTCACGGTACGGGCGGGCGGGCGGCTGGTCCACACGGTGGACCTGCGCCGCAGCAGGCGCTGGTACGACCTGACCGTGGTGTCGGACACGGACGGCACCTTCCTGCGCCGCTTCGCCGGGCACGTCGAGACCGGTGGTACGGGGGTGAGCGACCCGGCCATCGCCACGGTCTGAGCCCGGCCCCCGGCACGCCCGGCCCGCCCCCGGGGGCCCTGCGCGGCCGGGGGACGGGGCCGCCACGGCGGCGGCTCCCGTTCGCGCCGCGGAAGAGAGCGGGGTAGACATGGGATATGGCCCGAAACCGGGACCGCTCCTCGGGGCCCTCGGGCCGCTGGTTCACCGGTCGGCGCCGAGACAGCAGGCGTGAGCCGGGGCAGTCGCGCAACGGCTCACGGGCGCCGTCGGCCGGACGTCTCCGGTCGATGGTGCGCAGCCGCAGCGTCGCCGGTCAGATGTTCCTGCTGCAGCTGCTGATCGTTCTGCTGCTCGTCGTCGCCGCGGTGGTCACGCTGGTGCTCCAGGCGCGGAGCGACAGATTCCAGGCGGCGCGCGACCGATCGCTCGCCGCCGCACAGGCGTTCGCCCACAGCCCCGGTCTCGTGGAGACCCTGCAGGGCCCCGACCCCAGCAAGGTGCTCCAGCCGCTGACCGAGGCAGCCCGCAAGGAGGCGGGCGTCGACTTCATCGTCGTGACCGACCGGGACGGCGTCCGCTACACGCACCCCCGGCCCGAGCTCATCGGCAAGCAGTTCATCGGCACCATCGGCCCCTCGCAGGCCGGCCACGTCACCATCGAGAGCGTCGACGGCCCCCTGGGCGAGGAGGTGCAGGCCGTCGTCCCGGTGCAGGACGACCACGGCACGGTCGTCGGCCTCGTCTCCTCCGGGGTGAAGGTCAGCGCCGTGAGCAGCGCGGTCGACCGGCAGCTGCCGGTCGTGCTCGCCGCCGGCGGCGCCGCGCTGGCCCTCGCCACGGGCGGCGCGGCCCTGGTCAGCCGGCGGCTGCAGCGCCAGACGCACGGCCTCGGCCCGGCCGAGATGACCCGGATGTACGAACACCACGACGCGGTCCTGCACGCGGTGCGCGAGGGCGTCGTGATCGTCGGCGGCGACGGCCGCGTGATGCTCGCCAACGACGAGGCGCGCCGGCTCCTGGGCCTGCCGGCGGACGTGGAGGGGCGGGCCGTCGCCGAGCTCGACCTCGAACCCCGGATGGCCGAGCTGCTGGAGTCCCGGCGCGTCGCCAACGACGTGGTGCTGCCCGTAGGGGACCGGCTGCTGGCCGTGAACAACCGGCCGACGGACCGCCGGGGCGGGCCGCCCGGCAGCGTGGCGACCCTGCGGGACTCCACCGAGCTGCGCGCCCTCGCGGGAAAGGCCGAGGCCGCGCGCGAGCGGCTGAAGCTGCTGTACGACGCGAGCGTGGCCGTCGGGACGACGCTCGACGTCCAGCGCACCGCCGAGGAGCTCACCCAGGTGGCCTCCCCCCGGTTCACCGACTACGCCACCGTCGACCTCGCCGAGCCCGTCCTGCGCGGCGACGAGCCGCGGGCGGGGGTCGGCAGCGACGCCCCCGAGCTGCGGCGGGTGGCGCTCAGCGGCGTCCGCGACGACCATCCGCTGTACCGGGCGGGCGAGCTCCACCGGTTCGCCGCGCCCACCCCGCAGGCGACGGGCTTCCTCAGCGGGCAGGCGGTCCTCGTACCCGACCTGGCGGCGTCCTCCGGCTGGCGCACCCAGGACGTCGAGCGCACGCAGGCCATACTGGACTACGGCTTCCACTCCCTCATCACCGTGCCGCTCAAGGCGCGCGGCGTGCTCATGGGCATCGCCAACTTCTGGCGGACGGGGGACAACGCCACCTTCGAGGAGGACGACCTGTCCCTGGCCGAGGAGCTGGCGGCGCGGGCGGCCGTGTGCATCGACAACGCCCGGCGCTTCACGCGCGAGCACGCCATGGCCGTGACCCTGCAGCACAGCCTGCTGCCGCGCGGCCTGCCCGAGCAGAACGCCCTCGACGTCGCCTACCGCTACCTGCCGGCCCAGGCCGGGGTGGGCGGCGACTGGTTCGACGTGATCCCGCTGCCGGGGGCCCGGGTGGCCCTGGTCGTCGGCGACGTCGTCGGCCACGGTCTGCACGCCGCCGCCACCATGGGCCGCCTGCGCACCGCCGTACAGAACTTCTCCGCTCTCGACCTGCCGCCCGACGAGCTTCTCGGGCACCTCGACGAGCTGGTCGGGCGCATCGACATGGAGTCCGCGGGGATGGGCGGGGAGGACGCGATCGCGGGCGCGACCTGCCTGTACGCGATCTACGACCCGGCCACGGGCGTCTGCGCCATGGCCCGGGCCGGCCACCCGCTGCCGGCCGTCGTCCACCCCGAGGGGACGGTGGAGTTCCCCGAGCTCCCCGCCGGGCCGCCGCTGGGCCTGGGCGGGCTGCCCTTCGAGGCCGGGGAGCTGCAGCTGCGCGAGGGCAGCAGCCTCGTCCTCTACACCGACGGCCTCATCGAGGACCGCAAGCGGGACATCGACGCCGGCCTCGCGATCCTCACCTCCACCCTCGCCCACGCCGGCCGGACGCCGGACGAGGTCTGCGAGGAGGTGCTCAAGGCCCTGCTCCCCGCCCGGCAGCGCGACGACATCGCCCTCCTCGTCGCCCGCACCCGCATCCTGGACCCCGACCGGACCGCCGAGTGGGAGCTGCCCTCCGACCCCGCGGTCGTGGCCCGCGCCCGCGCCGACGTCACCCGGCAGCTGACCGAGTGGGGCCTGGACGAGGCCGCGTTCACCACCGAGCTGATCCTGAGCGAACTCGTCACCAACGCCATCCGCCACGCCTCGGGCCCGGTCCGCGTCCGCATCGTCCGCGACCGCGCCCTGATCTGCGAGGTCGCCGACGGCAGCAGCACCTCGCCCCACCTGCGCTACGCCGCCGCGGAGGACGAGGGCGGCCGCGGCCTGTTCCTCGTCGCCCAGCTGGCGGAGCGGTGGGGGACGCGGTACACCCCGGAGGGGAAGGTGATCTGGGCGGAGCAGCCGCTGGCGTGAAGAGGAGCAGGCCGGGCGGTCAGACGACGACGTAGGTCCGGGTTCCCCACCCCCAGGTGCCGATGACGAAACCACCCCAAGCGCCGGCTCTGAGGTGCACCCGCCGGTCCGCGGCCAGCGTGCCCGACCCGGTCACCTCGTAGGAGGACTCCGTCGTACGGCCTGCGCTCCCGGTCCCGCACGGTCGCTGGACCTCCTTCCACGGCTCCGAGGTGGAGCCGAACTGGAGAGCCATGTCCGGCTCGCGCGAGTTGAACGAGCCTCGCCGGCACGATCCGCTCATATAGGCGGTCAGGTCGTACCGGTTGCCGGTGCTCGTGACCGTCACAGTGATTCTGACGTCGTAGCTGTTCGTGGTCACGGGGTCGGTCGGGCTGCTGTAGGACACGTAGGCCGATGCTGTCGCCGCGGAAGCCGTCGGGGCCGGAATCCCTCCGAGAACGGCGGGAACCACGACGGCCGCACAGGCCACGAAGCGCGACAGGGCCCGGCGGACGAAGGGGCATGCAGGCATTGTTCTCCCCCTCAGACGACTGCGCTCGGGCCGGCGACGAGCCCGCCGGCGCCGGGGACGATGTGGTCGGCGATGACCCCGACCCCTGGGACGACGTCGCCCACCTTCGGGGGCGGGAGGATCGTGATTCTGCTGGGATCGATCGCGTGAGCCGTCCCCGCAGGAAGGAGGGCGAGGAACACACCGGCCAGCGCGACGGACAGACGGGCACTGAGACGTTTCCGCATGGGCCGTTGCTACCCACGGTGAGCGGGGAACGCGCGGGGAAGCCCCGGGTTCAGCCGATCCGGGAGTCCCGGGAACCCAAGTGCTGTGAAGTTCAAGAAAGTTGACCGGTTTCGCGGCGTCCGGGCGCAGCTCAGGACGGGCTGGTGCCTCCAGCCCGTCCTGGTTCTGCCGGTGGTCTTACGCGGTCAGCGGCCGCGCAGGTTCTTCTTGACGTTCTCCGCGGACTCCTGGACCTTGCCCGTCACCCTCTCGGCGCGGCCCTCGGCCTCCATGCGCCGGTCGCCCGTCACATTGCCCGTGGTCTCCTTGAGCTTGCCCTTGACCTGCTTGGCCTTCGCCTTGCCTTTGCCCATGACCGGGCCTCCCTGTGTGTGCAGTGAAGGGGGTTTCTCCCGGAATCCACCCTGTGGCGGGTCCACGGGGTCCGCAACCGCAGCCTCACGGGGCCGTGACCAGCAGGCGTACGGCCAGGGCCGCGATGAGGGCCGTGGAGAGCAGCGCCGTGGCGAGCCGCCCGCGCGAGCCGGCCAGGAACCGTCCGAGGACCGTGCCGCCGCCCGCGAGCAGCAGCTGCCACGTGGCGGACGCGGCGAAGGCGGCGAGGACGAAGACCGCCTCGTCCGGGCCGGTCGCGGCGGCGGCCGAGGCGCGGGCGCCGAGGACGAGTGCCGTGAAGTACACGACGGTGGCGGGGTTCAGCAGGGTGATGCCCAGCAGGGTGACGTACGCGTGGAGAGGGCCGGACGGGGGCCCGTCGGCTCGCCCGGACGGCTGACGTCCGCGGTACCGGGCGACGGCGGTGACGCCGGTGCGGGCGGCGAGTGCCAGGAGGACGAGCGCGGAGGCCCAGCGCAGGGGCGTCTCGGCGGACCGGACGGCCGGGGCGAGTGCCCTGCCGCCCACCACGGCGATCAGTGCGTACAGGCCGTCGGCCGTCGCGACGCCCAGGGCGGCGCACGCGCCGGTCCTCCACGGCGTCCGGGACGACAGGGCGACGAGGTAGGCCCCGACGGCGCCGACCGGCACGGCGATCCCGTAACCGGCGAGCAGCCCCGCGACCAGCGCGCCGCTCACGTCAGGACGGGCGTCGGACTCCCCACGGACCCGGGCCGCTGCTGTCGGCCACGCGCCGGGACGGCGGGGGCGGACGGAAGCGGCGGGAGGGTGGTGCGTGAGGTCATGAACCGATCGTGACGGCGGCGGGGGCGGCCGGGCAACGGGTTTTCGTGCTCACCGCACGCCCGTCCTCGCCGAACCGGCGGCCTCCGCCGCTGGAACTACCCGGGGCCGCTGTCGGTGCTCGTGGGGACCTCGGGGGTGCTGGGGTTCGGCGCGGGCCGGCAGCTCGTGGCGGTGGCCGTGGTGCTGTCGCTGCCTGCGATACGGGCGGTGCTGCCGTCCGCGCCTCGCCCATAGGGCACCCCGGGCCCCTGCTCACTACCGCAGCCGGGACCCGGAGCGTTCCAGCCAGAGGTCGAGCAGGGGCTCGTCGCCGAGGATCTCGATTCCGCCGCTGCCGCTGGGGGTGGGGCGCCGGTGGACGAACAGCAGCAGGTCGGTCAGGGGGCCGCGTACGGCCACGGCGGCCCTCGCGTGGGCGTGGCGCCAGCGGGCGGTGTCTCCGGTGAGGTCGACCAGCCACTCCCCCGCGGTGGCGTCCGGCGCCGGGCCGGTCGCGTGGAAATGCAGGGTGCGGCCGGGCCCGAGCAGGGAGGGCCGGCCGGGGGCCGCGTCGACGGCCTCGGGGAGCGAGGCGAACGTCATCCACTCGTCCAGGGCGTCGAGCGCGAGCTCCTCGTCGAGGTCGAAGCCGGCACGGGCGGCAAGCGCCGCGTCGGCGCGGTGGATCGCCGTCTCGTGGACCGTCCGGCGGACCCAGAAGGCCGCGGACTGCGACCCGGCGGCGGTCCGCACCTCCGCGCAGGGGCCGGCCTCGCGCAGCGTACGCACCAGGCGGGCCGCGCCGTCGGCGAGCCAGGCGTCGAGGACCTCGCCGTTCTCGTCCGTGCAGCCGGAGACGCCGTCGCGCAGAGGGCCGGGCGCGGATTCCGTCACCCTGGTGCGCACGGCCTCCTCGACCCGGCGGTGGGTGCCGCCGACGTGGCGGAGCAGCCGGCCGAGGTTCCAGCCCGGGCACGAGGGGACGGGGGCCCTCGTGTCGGCGCCTTTGACGCACGACCTCAACAGGCCGGTCTGCGCGAGGACTTCGGCGCAGAAGCGGTCGAAGCTCAGGGGGCTCATGAGTCCACGGTACGCACGGGGCCGGCGGGGGACACACCACCGCGGAGTTTGCGCTGGAGCGCGCTCCAGCTCGTAACGTCGGCCCCGCGACCGGATCGCACACGACCGGACCGAAGGGGAACTTCGTGCGTTACACACTGTTCGGCAGGACCGGCCTGCGGGTCAGCGAGCTGAGCCTCGGGGCCATGACCATCGGGGACGACTGGGGCTGGGGTGCCGACAAGGACACCAGCCGGCGGATTCTCGACGCCTACGCCGACGCCGGCGGCAACTTCGTCGACACGGCCGACACCTACACCGGGGGCACGTCGGAGCGCATCCTCGGCGAGTTGCTGGAAGGCCGCCGGGAGCGTTTCGTCCTGGCCACCAAGTACAGCTGTGCCACCGCCGAGGGGGACGTGAACTCCGCGGGCAACCACCGCAAGAACCTGGTGCAGTCGGTGGAGGCGAGCCTGCGCCGGCTGCGCACGGACCACGTGGACGTGCTGTGGGTGCACGCGCGGGACAACTTCACCCCCGTGGAGGAGGTGATGCGGGCCCTGGACGACGTCGTGCGCAGCGGGAAGGTGCTGTACGTCGGCGTCTCCGACTGGCCCGCGTGGGAGATCGCGCAGGCGAACACGCTCGCCGAGCTGCGCGGGTGGACGGCCTTCGCCGGTTCGCAGCTGCGCTACAACCTGCTGGACCGCACGCCCGAGCGCGAACTGCTCCCGCAGGCCCGCGCCTTCGACCAGGCGGTCCTGGCGTGGAGCCCGCTGGCAGCCGGCAAGCTGACGGGCAAGTACCGCCGCGGCGAGAGCGGCAGGCTCACCGCGGAGAGCCCGGAGAACGCGCCGGGGAGCAACGAGGAGGCGATCGTCACCGCCGTCCTGGAGGTCGCCGAGCAGGGCGGCTGGAGCCCGGCGCAGGTGGCGCTCGCGTGGCTGCGCGGCCGGCCCGGCAACATCGTCCCGATCGTGGCGGCCACCAAGGAGAGCCAGCTGGCCGACAACCTGGCCTCGGTGGACGTCACCCTCGACGCCGACGCCGTGGCACGGCTGGACGAGGTGAGCGCGGTGCCGCTCGGCTTCCCGCACGACTTCCTGCGGGAGCCGGCCATCACGCGGAACGTCTACGGCGACCGCTGGCCGGCCATCGACAACCGCCGCTCCACGTACCGGCGCACGGCGAACGAGATCCTCTGACCCCGGCCGCAGGGGCCCGGGGAGTCTCCACGGCCGGGAGCTACGACCGGGGGCGGCCGGGCCGGGCCCCTTCCCTGCCCGGGGCGCTCCGCTCCCCCGCCCCGGGCTCCGCGCCCGGCTCCTCCGGAGCCAGGGGCTCCGCGTCGCGCCACTCCTCGGTCCGGGTGGGCCGTCCCGACCGGGTCAGCTCCTGCACTTCCTTCTTCAGCTCGTCGTCCCGCTTGGCGCCGTGCTTGCTGCTTCCCCGGTCCATCGTTCGTGCCTCCTGCTGATCAGAGGTGCTGGAACCTGTCGGGTGCCCGGACTTCTCCTGCCTAAACCAGCCACCGAACCCCCTCCCGAAGCCAAGATCTAGTTAGGTTAGGCTTACCTCACTTTCTGCAGGTGACGTGAGAACCGGGAGCCCTTTATGAGGCTGGGTCCGCCGACGGTCCGTACAGGAGAGGGCCGTCCGGTCCTCCCGGCAGCGGGCGGCGTACGGACGGCGCGGGCCGCCGACGCGCCCGGGCTGTACGCCCTGTCGGAACCCTTCATGCGGACCGGTGCGCTGCGCCGCCGCACACCGCACGTCTACGCGGCGCGGTTCGCCGAGTTCTTCGTGGCGGAGGACGCCCACGGGGCCCTCGAAGGGTGCGTGGCCCTGCGGGCGTTCCCCGGTGACGGCCTGTCGGCCACCGGGGCGGCGGGCGTGCTGCACAACTTCTGCGTGCAGCCCGGCCGTCAGCGCCGCGGCATCGGCTCGCGGCTGCTGACGGCGCTGCTGCTCCACGCCTCCGACCGGTCGGTGGCCGAGGTGTTCGCGGCGACGACCGGCGACGGCGAGGCATTCCTCCGCAGCGGCTTCCGCGAGACGGACGCCTCGCGGGCGCCGCGCACGTGGGTGGCCGCCCTCGATCCCGCCCGCGGCTCCCGCGTCTTCGCCCGGCCCCTGCCCGGGGCCCCGCTCTCCGAGGAGAGCGGGAGCGTTCCCGTTCAGCCCTGGCCGGCGCGCCACTGCCGGGCGAGCACGTACACCAGGTAGCAGCCGCCGACGACCCCGGTCAGGACCCCCACGGGAAGCTGCGTGGGGGCCAGCATCCGCTGGGCGGCGAGGTCGCTGGCCGCCAGCAGCAGGGCGCCAAGGACGGCCGACGGGGCGAGGTTGGGGCCCGGGGAGCGGGTGAGTCTGCGCACCACCTGGGGCGCCACCAGGGCGATGAACGGCACGGGGCCCGCGACGGCCGTGGCCAGGGCGGTGAGCCCCACGCCGACGACGAGCGCCGCGGCCTTGACCCGCTCGACCCGTACACCCAGCGCCGACGCCGTGTCCTCGCCCATCTCCAGCATGCGCAGCGGCCGGGCGAGGAGCAGGGCCGCGGGGGCGAGGACGGCGAGTGCGGCGGCCATCGTGCCCGCGTGCTCCCAGCCGCGGCCGTTGAGGCTGCCGGTGAGCCAGACCTGGGCGCTCTGCGCGTCGGTGAAGGAGGCCTTCGCGATCAGGTAGGCGTTGGCCGAGGAGAGCAGTGCGCTCACGCCGATGCCGACGAGGACGAGGCGGAAGGTGGCCGCGCCGCCCCGCCAGGCGAGCAGGTACACGGCGGCGCTGGTGACCGCGCAGCCGGTGACCGAACCGGCGGCGACCGAGGCCGTGCCCGCGCCCAGCACGAGGATGGTGACGAGGGCGCCGGTGGCGGAGCCGACGGTGAAGCCGATGACGTCCGGGCTGCCGAGGGGGTTGCGGGCGACGTTCTGGAAGAGCGCGCCGGACAGGCCGAGTGCGGCGCCGACCAGAAGGGCCGTCAGCAGCCGGGGCAGCCGCAGCTCTTCGACGATGTACGTGTACGCGGGGTTGCCGTCGTCGGCGAGGACGCGCAGGACGTCGGGCACGGGGATGCGGAAGTCGCCCGTGGTGAGCGTCCACACGCCCGTGGCGGCCGCCGCCAGGAGCAGGGCGAGGCAGACGGCGGCGGCGCGCGGGTCCCAGCGCACGGAGAGGGCGGGGCGGCCGCCGGGCAGGGGCAGGTGCAGGGCGCGCAGGCGCGTGATCCGCGGGGGCGCGCTCTGCGGCCGTGACGCCGGTCGGGGGCGCGCAAGCGGGGTACGGCTGGTCACAGTTCGCTGATCCTCTTGCGGCGGACGAGTGCGATGAACAGGGGCGCTCCGAGGAACGCGGTGACGACTCCCGCCTCCAGCTCCTGCGGGCGCAGCACGACGCGGCCGAGGATGTCGGCGGCGAGCAGCAGCGCGGCGGCGAGGACGGCGCTGTAGGGCAGGACCCAGCGCTGGTCGGGCCCGGCGATCAGCCGTGCCACGTGCGGAACGGCCAGTCCGACGAAGGCGATCGGGCCGACGGCCGCGGTGGCGGCCCCGCACAGCAGGGTGATGGCGAGCATGGTGGCGAACTGGGTGCGGCCGGGGTGGGCGCCGAGCGCGCGGGCGGTGTCGTCGCCCAGGGCCACGGCGTTCAGCGGCCGGGCCAGCAGCGCGGCCAGCAGCGCGCCCGCGGCCAGGAAGGGCAGCACCTGCCGGATCAGGGCGCCGTCCACGCCGCCGAGGGTGCCGATCTGCCAGAACCGGAAGCGGTTGAGGGTGAGCGGGTCGAGCAGGATCAGGCCGTTGACGACCGCCGTGAGGACGGCGGTGACGGCGGTGCCCGCGAGGGCGAGGCGCACGGGGGTGGCCCGGGAGCGGCCGCGGGTGCCCAGCAGGTGGACGGCCGCGGCGGCGACGGCCGCACCCAGCAGCGCGCACCACACGTAGGCGCTGAAGCTGCCGAGGTCGAGCAGGGCGGTCGCGGCGGCGACGGCGGCAGCGGCGCCGGCGTTGACGCCGAGCAGGCCCGGGTCGGCGAGCGGGTTGCGCGTGAGCGCCTGCATGAGCGCGCCGGACAGGCCGAGGGCGATGCCGACGCCGATGCCCAGGAGGCTGCGCGGCAGCCGGGAGGTGCGCACGACGATCCAGTCGTCGTTGCCGGGGTCCGGGTGCAGGAGGGCGTGCAGGACGTCGCCGGGCGGGATCGTCTTGGCGCCGATGCCGATGCTCAGGACGGCGAGGACGGCGACGAGGGCGGTGCAGGCCAGCAGCCCGGCGGCCCGCCGCGCGTGCTGAGCGCGGCGGGCCGGGGGCCGCCCCTCGCCTGCGGCGTTCCGCACGGGACGGGGGCCGTCGGTGGTGGTGGGAGCGGCAGTGGTGCTCACGCGTGCTCGTGCTCTTCGTCCGAGTGGTGGTCGTGGTTCTCCACGCCGCGCTTCCAGTAACCGTCGATGTCCACCTGCTCCTTGGCCATGCCGAGTTCGCGGCGCAGGTAGCGGCGGATGGGCTTGAGGGTGCCGGCCTCGCCGGCGATCCAGGCGTGGCCGAGTCCCTCGGCGGGCAGTTCGGCGGTACGGATGGCCCGTTCCATCAGGTCGCTCGTGCCGGCCGGGGCGTCCCCGCGGTGCAGCCAGGTCATGGTGCAGTCGGCGGCGGTGGTGAAGTGCTGCTCGTCCTGCGGGCCGGGCACCTCGGCGAAGGCGAGGACGCGGACGCCCGCGGGCAGCATCTCCAGCCAGCGGCCGAGCGCGGGCAGCGCGGTCTCCTCGGCGGCCAGCAGGTACCAGTCGTGGACCATCGGCAGGATCTCGGAGCCGCGCGGGCCGAGGACGCCGAGCCGCATGCCCGGCTCCGCCCGCGCGGCCCAGGCCGAGCCCACGCCGTCGCCGTGCAGGACCATGTCGACGTCCAGCTCCTGCGCCTCGGGGCGGTAGTAACGGACGGTGTAGTCCCGGGTGATGGGCTCCACGGGGGCGTCCATCCAGGTGTCGTTGCTGATGACCGGCTCGACGGGCAGTGCGGCGCCCGGCTCGGCGAAGCAGAGCTTCACGTGGTCGGTCGGCGCCTGCTCGCAGAATCCTTCCAGCGCGGGGCCGGCGAACGTCACCCGCACGGTGGAGGGGGTGAGCCGGTCGACCCTGCGCACCTCCAGCAGGCGGTACTTGAGCGGATGGCGGACGATGCGCATGCGCGGCGGGAGCGTCTCAATGGTCATCGATCATCCCAATCTGGCCGGGGTGTGCCGCGGGACCGGCACCGCGTTGCGGTGGCCCCCGCGCGGGCGCGCGAGGGCCACCGGGCGTCACGTGTACGGCCGGAGGACCCCTCCGAACCGAAGTTAGGCAACCCTAACCTAACTCATCGTGTAGATGCCATCGTTCCCGCCACCCGGCCTGCGTCGAGCGCGATCACCCGCGGCAGCCGGGCGATGGTGGCCGGCCGGTGCGCGATCACGATGATCGTGCGGTCGCTGCGCATCCCGTCCAGGGCGTGCTCCAGCCGGCCCGCCGTCACCGGGTCGATGTCGGCGGTCGCCTCGTCCAGGACGAGCACCGCCGGGTCGGCCAGGGCGGCCCTCAGCAGCCCGACGATCTGCCGCTCCCCCGCCGAGAGGCGCGAGCCGCGCACGCCCACCTCGGCGTCGAGACCACCCAGGTCGCGGATCCACTCCTGAAGTCCCAGCTCGGCCACGGCCCGTTCCATCTCGGCCCGGCCCGGCGCGCTGTGCACCAGCTCCAGGTTCGCCGCCACCGTGCCCGTCACCATGCGGACTTCCTGCGGCACCAGCACCACGCGGCGGCGCAGCTCCGCCTCCGGGATCTCCCGCACGTCGACGCCGGCGAAGCGCACCGCGCCCCGGTCCGGCACGTAGAGGCCGCACAGCAGCTTCGACAGCGTCGTCTTGCCCGAGCCGGTCTCGCCGACCACGCCGCTGCGGTCGCCCACCGGGAAGCCCAGGGAGACGCCGCGCAGCACCTCCGTGCCGTCGCGGTAGGAGTAGCCGAGATCCTCGCAGGCGAGTTCGCCGCGCAGGGGCAGCTCCGCGGCCGGGCCGTCCTCCCGGGGCTTGTCGTCCGCGGCCCGGTCGGTGGCCGCCAGCAGGTCCAGCAGCCGGGCCAGGCCCGTGCGCGCCGTCTGCACCTCGCCCACGAGCTGGGAGATGTCCGAGAAGGAGTCGAAGAGGTTGCGGCTCGCCAGGACGAAGACCACGACGGTGCCGACGCCCATCGCGCCGCGCGAGACGGACCAGCCACCGGCGAGCAGCAGCACGACCAGCGCGAACCCCTCGATCAGGCCGACCAGGTCGATGCGGTTCTCCACCCGGATCGCGCGCCGGGCCGCGCCGACGGCCGCGGTGTTCTCCCGGTCGAACCGGCGCAGCCAGCCCGGCAGGCCGCGGGCGCTCTGCAGCGCCTCCCGCACGTTCAGGGTCTCGGTGAACGTCGCCGCGACCGTCGCCTCCGCCGCCGCCTTCCCGCCGAACGCGCGCGGCGCGGACCGCTGGAACCAGCGCATCACCAGCAGCGTCAGCGGCACGAAGACGGCGATCTGCACCAGCGCCAGCTGCCACGAGTAGCCGAAGAGCACGACAAGGGTGAAGAGGAGCGTGGCCGTCGCCGACACCAGCCTGCGCAGGTGCATGCGCACGAAGGAGGCCAGGGCGGCCACCTCGCCCGTCGTACGGCGCAGCAGGTCGCCCGTGCGGTGCGACTCCAGGAACCGCAGCGGCGCCGACGCCAGGTTCTCCACGCACTTCTCGCGCAGGCTGCGCACGACGTTCTCGCCGGCCTTCGCCAGCAGCAGCTCGCCCGCACGGGCGAGGCCCAGCTGGAGGACCGCGAGGACGACGAGGACCACGGCGGCGGTCAGCAGCCCGCCGCGGTCCCGGTCGAGCAGGGCGTCCGTGGCGCGCCCGATCAGCGGGGCGACGGCCACCAGCGCGGCGGAGTCGGCCAGCCCGACCACGAGGGCGACGACGAGCGCGCGCCGGTGCGGGCGCAGATAGGGGGCGGCGCGACGCAGCACGCGCCGCTCGTCGGGCTGCTCGTCGAGCAGAACCGGCTCAGCCACGGGGGCCCTCCGGGGTGGTGACGGGGACGGATGCGGGTGCGGGTCCGGAGGCGGCGGGGCCGCCTCCGGGACCGGATTGGGTGCCGGTGCGCTTGCTTGTGGTGCCGGTGTCACCGGCGCGGCCCGCGGCCGTGGGCGCGGCAGAGCCGGCGGCGGGGGCGGCGGCCTCGGAGGTGGCAACCGTACCGGCGGGGTCGCCCTCACGGCCCGCAGCCGTCAGTGTCACGACGCGGTCCGCCGCCTCCAGGACCGCCGTGCGGTGCGTGGCGAAGACGATGGTGCGGTCCGCGGCCCACGTGTGCAGGCGGTCGAGGATCAGTTGCTCGGTGGTGGTGTCCAGGGCGGACGTGGAGTCGTCCAGGATCAGCACCTCCGGTTCGCCGAGGAGCGCGCGGGCGATGGCCAGCCGCTGGACCTGGCCGCCCGACAGGGCGGTGCCGCTCTCGCCGAGTTCGGTGTCGTAGCCGTCGGGCATCGCGGCGATCTGGTCGTGGATGCCGGCGGTTGCGCAGGCGGCGTGCAGGGCCTCGTCCGGCAGGTCGCGGCCGAGGCGCAGGTTCTCGGCGACCGTGCCGGACAGCAGCATCGGCCGCTGGGCGACGTACGCGATCCGGCCGCGGATGTCGTCCAGCGCGGCCTCGCGCAGGTCCGTGCCGCCGTAGCGGACGACCCCCGTGCCGGGGTCGTCGAGCCGGACGGGCAGGCGCAGCAGGGTGCTCTTGCCGGAGCCGGTGGCGCCGTTCACGGCGACGAACTCCCCGGCGCGGACGGTCAGGTCGAGCGGCGCGAGGACGGTGACGCCGTCGCGGACCGCGCTGACGCCGGTCAGCTCCAGGTCGCCGCCGGGGGTGAGCGCGACCGGCTCGGCCGGGTCGGTGACGGTGGCCTCGATGGACAGCGCCTCGTCGATGCGGGAGGCGGCCACGTCGGCCTGCCCGCGGGCGAGGAGCCGGTCGACCAGGACGCGGGTGGCGAGGGTGATGCTGGCCATCCAGGACGTGAAGGCGACCAGGCCGCCGATGGTCAGCCGGCCGTCGAGGACGGCGAGCCCGCCGAAGCCCACGCCGATCGCCACGGCCATCCGCGGCACGAAGGGCGCGACGGACGCCCAGGAGGCCTCGATCCGGGCCGCCTTGACGGTGCGGTCGGTGACGGCGGCGCTGGCCGCGTCGTGCCGGGCCACGAGCGGCCGGTGGCCGCCCGTGCCGCGCAGGCCGGTGCCGAGCTGGAGCAGGTCCGCGACGGCCTCGGCGCGGACGCCGTGCGCCTCGGCCAGCGCGCCGCTGGCCGCGCCGAAGCGGCGCGGGAAGTACAGGTTGACCCAGACCAGGAACGGCAGCATGCCCAGCGTCACGAGCAGCAGCGACACGTCGAGCACGCCCATGCCGGTCAGGACGCCCACGAAGGTGGTGCCCAGCACGACCCAGATGGCCAGGCCGTGCACCCACTCGCGCACCAGGTCGGTGTCCCGGCCGGCGCGCATGGCCAGGTCGCCGTGGCCGCGGGAGGCGAGCGCGGCGCGGTCCAGGCCGGCCAGGTGCCGCAGCAGCCGGGAGCGCAGGTCGGCTCCCACCTTGGCGTCGGCGGAACCGGCCCAGTACTGCCAGCCGTAGAGCCCGGCGAACTGGATGCCCGCGGCGCACAGGGTGGCGGCGGCCCACACCAGCAGGGCGTGATTGTCCCTGGCCGTGACGCCGTCGTCCAGCGCCTTCTGGATGCACCACGGGACCGCGAGGAAGGCGATCTGCCGGACTCCGGCGGCGGCCATGGCCGCGCCGACCGTCGCCCAGTGCGGCCGCAGGGCGCCGCGCAGCAGGGCGCGGGCCCGTCGCCGTCGTTCGGGCGAGAGGTCCCGTGGGCTCTGCTCTTCCTCCTCCGGAGAGCCCTCCGGAGAGCCCTCCTCCGGGGCGTCCTCGGCGGGCGGGACCTCCTCGGCAGTCGGCGGGCCCGGGGGCTCGTCGGCGGTGCCGGGGTGGTGCTCCGGCTTGGCGTGTTGGGTGCTCACGACGTCAGGTATCCGCTCTCAGCAGGTCGGCTCGGCCGCGGCGGGCGGACCGGGTGGTTGCCCGGTCCGCCCGCCGCGGCGGGTCTTCGGGAGGGGCCGGTCAGGACCGGGCGACGAGGCTCGCCGGGCGCATGTCGGTCCAGTGGGCGTCGACGTAGTCGGTGCAGGCCTGCAGGGAGTCCTCGCCGTGGACGGCGGTCCAGCCGTCGGGGACCTCGGCGAAGGCGGGCCACAGGGAGTGCTGGTTCTCGGCGTTGACGAGAACGAAGTAGCGGGCGTCGTCGTCCTCGAACGGGTTGGTGGTGTTGCTCATGAGGGAGTGCTCCTTTTTGTGCAGGTGCGGTTTGTGCAGGTGAGGTGGGAGAGGGTCAGGAGAGCCGGTGAGCCGCGGGTGCGGCCTCCCGGAAGCGGGCGGCGAGTTCGGCGACGGTGGGCCCGGCGAACAGGTCGCCGATGCCCGGTCCGTCCTCGCCTGTGCCGAAGGCCTCGCGGATGCGGTGCAGCAGTGTCATGGCCAGCAGCGAATGGCCGCCGAGCTCGAAGAAGCTGTCGTCGACCGCGACTTCGGGCAGCCCGAGGACGTCGGCGAAGACGTCGCACAGCGTCTTCTCCGCCACGTCGCGCGGGGCGCGGCCCGTGCCGCCGGCGGCCATGTCGGCGGCGGTGGGTACGGGGAGCGCCTTGCGGTCGAGCTTGCCGTTGACGGTCAGCGGCAGCGCGTCCAGGACGACGAAGGCCGACGGGACCATGTACTCGGGCAGGGACGCGGCCAGCGAGCGGCGCACGTCGGCGGCGTCGACGTCCCCGGCGGCGGGAACGTCTCCGGCGGGCACGAGGTAGGCGGCCAGGCGCTTGACGCCGGGGGTGTCCTCGCGGACGACCACGGCGGCCTGGGCGACCGAGGGCAGGCCGGTCAGGGCGTCCTCGATCTCCCCGGGCTCCACACGATAGCCGCGGATCTTGACCTGGTCGTCGGCCCGGCCGAGGAAGTCCAGCAGGCCGTCCCTGCGCCACCGGACGACGTCGCCCGTGCGGTACATCCGCGCGCCGGGCTCGCCGAAGTCCGCGCCGAAGGGGTCGGCGACGAACCGGCCGGCGGTCAGGCCGGGGCGGTCGAGGTAGCCGCGCGCCAGGCCGACGCCGGACACGTACAGCTCACCGGGAACGCCCACCGGCACCGGCCGCAGCGCCGCGTCCAGCACGTAGGCGCGCGTGTTCCAGATGGGACGGCCGACGGTCGCGGTGTCGCTGTCGAGCGTGCCGCCGCCGAGCGTGTTGATCGTGTACTCGGTCGGGCCGTAGAGGTTGTAGCCCATGAGGCCGGGCGTCTCGCACAGCCGCGTCCACAGCGACTCGGGGACCGCTTCGCCGCCGAGGAGGACCAGGACGGGGCGGTGGCGGTCCTCGTCCAGCAGCCCGCATTCCACCAGTGCCTGGGCGTACGACGGCGTCACGTTGATGACGTCGACGGCCTGCTCGGCGCAGTAGGCCGCCAGGCCCTCGGCGTCACGGCGCAGGGACTCGTCCAGGACGTGCACCTCGTGTCCTTCCACGAGCCACAGCAACTCCTCCCACGACATGTCGAAGGAGAACGAGACGGTGTGCGCGATGCGCAGCGTCCGGCCGCCGGCCGCCTCCACCACGGGGTTGAAGATGGCCTCGCGGTGGTTCAGGAGCATGTTGGTCAGACCGCGGTAGGGCGTGACGACACCCTTGGGACGGCCCGTGGAACCCGACGTGAAGATGACGTACGCGGCGGCGTCGGCATCCACCCGCGCGCCCACCGGCCCG
The DNA here is from genome assembly GCF_001445655.1 of Streptomyces roseifaciens. Classification (NCBI taxonomy): domain Bacteria; kingdom Bacillati; phylum Actinomycetota; class Actinomycetes; order Kitasatosporales; family Streptomycetaceae; genus Streptomyces; species Streptomyces roseifaciens. Next base: position 1,508,054 of record NZ_LNBE01000003.1, on the reverse strand, counting down.
TCCGGCAGTCCGGCCAGCTCGGCGGCGACGGCAGCGTCGTCCAGCTCCACGCGCGGGACCCCGTCGACCTCGGGCATCCGGGCGCGCGCCGTGGAATCGGTGAGCAGGACGACGGGTTCCGTCTCCTCGACCATGTAGGCGAGCCGGTCGACGGGGTAGTCCAGCTCCAGCGGCAGGTACGCGGCTCCGGTGCGCAGCACCGCGAAGAGCGCCGCCACCATCTCCAGCGAACGCGGCAGGCCGAGGGCCACCACCTTCTCCGGGCCTGCGCCGCGCGCCAGCAGCAGACGGGCGAAACGGTTCACCCGGGCGTCCAGCTCGGCGAACGACCAGACGCGGCCGCCCGCCACCAGGGCCACCGCCTCCGGCGTGCGAGCGGCCTGCTCGGCCAGCAGGTCCGCCACCGAGGCGTCCGGCAGCTCGTGCCCCGTCCGCGCCCACTCCCCCAGGACCGCGTCCCGCTCCTCCTGCGTGAGCACGTCGAGGGTGCCGATGCGGCGGGCCGGGTTCTCGGCCACCTGGGCGAGGAGGGACAGGAGCCGCTCCACGAGGGCCTCGGCGGTGGAGCGGTCGTAGAGGTCGGCCGCGTACTCGAAGGCGATGTCGATCTCTTCGGTGCTCGGCGTCTCCTCGAAGTTGAAGTCGAGCTCGAACTTCACGGCGCCCAGCTCGAACGGGAGGATGCGGCTCTCCAGGCCGAGGAGCCGGCGGGCCTCGCCGTCGCTGTTGCGGTACCCGAGCATCACCTGGAACAGCGGGTGACGGCCGGGGACGCGCGGCGGGTTGACGGCCTCGACCAGGCTGTCGAAGGGCAGGTCCTGGTGGGCGAAGGCCGCCAGGTCGTGCTCCCGGACGCGGCCGAGCAGTTCGGTGAACGCCGGGTCGCCGGACAGGTCGTTGCGCAGGACGAGCGTGTTGACGAAGAAGCCGACGAGCCCGTCGAGCGCGGCGTCCGAGCGGCCCGCGACCGGGGCGCCGAGGGGGATGTCGTCGCCGGCGCCGAGCCGGTGCAGCAGGGTGGCGACGGCCGCCTGCAGGACCATGAACGTCGTCGTGCCCGTGGCGGTGGCGGCGTCGCGCAGCCCGCGGTAGACGGCCTGCGGCACCTGGGCCCGTACGGTGTCGCCGCGGAGGCCGGTGGCCGGGGTGCGCGGGCGGTCGGTGGGCAGGGCCAGTTCCTCCGGGAGCCCGGCGAGCGCCTGCTTCCAGTACGCGGCCTCGCGGCCGTGCAGGCTCTGCCCGTCCGCGGGGTCGCCCAGCAGGTCGCGCTGCCACAGCGTGTAGTCCGCGTACTGGACGGGCAGCGGCTGCCAGCCGGGGGCGGTGCCGCCGGCACGGCTTGTGTACGCCGTGGTGAGGTCGTCCACGAAGGGCAGCATCGACCACTCGTCACCGGCGATGTGGTGGAAGAGCAGCACCAGGACGTGGTCCATGGGGCCGATGTCCAGCACGGTGACACGCAGGGGCAGTTCGCGCGAGAGGTCGAAGCCGTGCCGGACGGCCGCCTGGACGTCGGCCTCCAGCGCCTCCTCCGTGGTGGTGACGACGTGCAGCGCGTCGGCGGGGGCGGGCGCGTCGAGGATGCGCTGGACGACGCGGCCCTCGTGCTCGGCCACGACGGTGCGCAGGCTCTCGTGGCGGGCGGTCACGTCGGCCACGGCGAGGCGCAGCGCGTCCGTGTCGAGCGCGCCGCTCACCCGGACCACGAGCGGGACGTTGTACGTGGCCCCGGAGGCGTCGAGGTTCTGCAGGAACCACATGCGGCGCTGGGCGTGCGAGAGGGGCAGTTCGGCCGGGCGCTCGCGGCGTACGAGTGCGGGCCGGTCGTCCGTGGCCCCGGCGGTGCGCTCGGCGAGGGCGGCCGGGGTCGGCGCCTCGAAGAGGTCGCGGATGGCGAGGTCGGTGCCGAGGGCCGTACGGATCCGGCTGACGAGGCGGGTGGCCAGCAGGGAGTGGCCGCCCAGGTCGAGGAAGTGGTCGTCGGGGCCCACGGGGCCGGTCCCGAGCACCTCGCCGAACAGGGCGCACAGCTGCTCTTCCCGGGGGTTCGCGGGAGCGCGGCCGGTGCCGGTCGCGCCGAGGTCCGGTGCGGGGAGGGCCTTGCGGTCGAGCTTGCCGTTGACGGTCAGCGGCAGCGCCTCCAGGACGACGAACGCGGACGGGACCATGTACTCCGGCAGGGACTCCGCCAGCGAACGGCGGACGGCGGCGACGTCGACGTCCGCGGCGGTGGGAACATCTCCGGCGGGCACGAGGTAGGCGGCCAGGCGCTTGACGCCGGGGGCGTCCTCGCGGACCACGACCGCGGCCTGCGCCACGGTGGGCAGTTGTGCCAGGGCGTCCTCGATCTCGCCGGGCTCGACGCGGTAGCCGCGGATCTTGACCTGGTCGTCGACGCGGCCGAGGAAGTCCAGCAGGCCGTCCCTGCGCCACCGGACGACGTCGCCCGTGCGGTACATCCGCCCGCCCGGCTCGCCGAAGGGGTCCGCGACGAAGCGGCCCGCCGACAGGCCCGGACGGTTCAGGTAGCCGCGGGCCAGGCCGACGCCGGAGACGTAGAGCTCGCCCGGGACGCCGACCGGGACCGGGCGCAGCCATGCGTCGAGCACATGGGCCCGCGTGTTCCGGATGGGGCGGCCGACGGTGGCGGTGTCGCTGTCGAGCGTGCCGCCGCCGAGCGTGTTGATCGTGTACTCGGTGGGGCCGTAGAGGTTGTAGCCGATCAGGCCGGGCGTGTCCTTCAGCCGCTGCCACAGCGACTCCGGCACGGCTTCGCCGCCGAGGAGGACCAGGACGGGGCGGTGGCGGTCCTCGTCCAGCAGGCCGCACTCGACGAGCGCCTGGGCGTAGGAGGGCGTCACGTTGATGACGTCGACGGCCTGCTCGGCGCAGTAGGCCGCCAGCCCCTCGGCGTCACGGCGCAACGACTCGTCCAGGACGTGCACCTCATGGCCCTCGACGAGCCACAGCAGCTCCTCCCACGACATGTCGAAGGAGAACGAGACGGTGTGCGCGATGCGCAGCGTCCGGCCGCCGGCCGCCTCCACCACGGGGTTGAAGATGGCCTCGCGGTGGTTCAGCTGCATGTTGGTCAGACCGCGGTAGGGCGTGACGACACCCTTGGGACGGCCCGTCGAGCCGGAGGTGAAGATGACGTACGCGGCGGCGTCGAGATCCACCCGCGCCTCCACCGGCTTGTCCGGCAGACCGGCCAGCTCGGCCATGACGGCAGCGTCGTCCAGCTCCACGCGGGGAACCCCGTCGACGTCCGGCATGCGGTCGCGCACGGAGGAGTCCGTGATCAGGACGACGGGTGCGGTCTCCTCGACCATGTAGGCGAGCCGGTCGACGGGGTAGTCCAGCTCCAGCGGCAGGTACGCCGCACCGGCGCGCAGCACCGCGAAGAGCGCCGCCACCATCTCCAGCGAACGCGGCAGGCCCAGGGCCACCACCCGGTCCGGTCCGGCGCCGCGGGCGAGGAACAAGCGGGCCAGGCGGTTCACCTGGGCGTCCAGTTCGGCGAAGGTCCACACGCGCTCGCCCTCGACCAGCGCCACCGCGTCCGGCACGGCCGCCGCCCGCTCGGCCAGCAGGTCCGCCACCGAGGCCTCCGGCAGCTCGCGTTCCGTGGCGGCCCACTCGCCCAGGACCGTGCCGCGTTCCGTCTCCGTCAGCACGTCGAGGTGCCGGACGAGCACGCCGGCGTCCGAGGTGATCTGTTCCAGGAGGGAGACGAAGCGGTCCGCGTGCTCCTCGACCGTCGCGCGGCCGAAGACGTCGGGGCGGAACTTCCATTCGAAGCCGATCCGGTCCCCCGGGTTGGCCGCGAAGATCAGCGGGAAGTGGGTGGCGTCCACGTCGGTGACGTCGTCCACGCCGAGGGCCTGTCCGATGCGGTCGCGCTCGTCCTGGTCGACGGGGGTGTTGCGCAGCACCTGGAGCGTGTCGAAGAGGCGGCCCGCTCCGGCGGCGCGCTGGATGGTGCCGAGGCTGAGCTGGTGGTGCGGAAGGAGGGCCGCCTGCTCGCCTTGGAGGCGGGACAGGTAGGCGGCGACGGTCTCGTGCCGGTCGAGACGGGCGCGGACCGGGACGGTGTTGAGGAACATGCCGATGGTGCGGTCGATGCCCGTCAGCTCCGCCGGGCGGCCGGAGACGGTGGTGCCGAAGACCACGTCCTGACGACCCGTCAGCCCGGCCAGGAGCAGGCTCCAGACGCCCGAGAGGACGGTGTTGAGCGTCAGGCCGTGGGTCCTGGCGTAGCCGGTGATGCGGGAGCTGAGGGCGGCGGTCAGCTCGGTGACGTGCTCCTCGGGCAGCAGGGCGGCGCGTTCGCGGGCCTGCGGGGCGATGAGCGTGGGCTCGTCGACGCCCGCGAGGGCGGAGCGCCAGGCCACTTCGCCGGCGGCGGTGTCCTGGGTGTGGAGCCAGGCGAGGAAGTCGCGGTAGGCCAGGGGCCGGTCGTCGGCCGGGCCGGGCTGCGGGAGGGCTCCGCCGGCCACCAGGGTGTGGCAGCAGGCCAGGAGCTCCTGCAGGAACAGGCCGGTGGACCAGCCGTCCCACAGCAGGGTGTGGTGGGTGACGAGGACGTGCTGGCGGCCGTCGGGGGTGAGGACGGAGGACAGGCGCACCAGGGGCGGGTCGGCGAGGTCGAAGCGGGTGCGGGCCTCGGCGTCCTGCAGCCGCCGCAGCTCGGCGTCGGCGGCCTCGGGGGCGAGGGTGCGCAGGTCGGTCTCGGTGACGGGCACGGTGGTGCCGGCCGGGATGAACTGGACGGGCCGGTCGAGTCCGTCGTGGAGGAAACCGGCGCGCAGGTTGGGGTGCCGGTCGAGGACGGCGGTCACCGCGGTGCGCAGGGTCTCCGCGGGGACCGGGCGGCGCAGGGTGACGACGTCGCGGGAGGTGTAGACGTCGAGGGCGTCCTCGTCGTAGAGGGCCTCGAAGAGCAGGCCCTGCTGGAGCGGGGAGAGCGGCCAGATCTCGGTGACGCCGGGGACGGCGGCGCGGACGGCCGCCGCGTCCTGCGCACTGGGCTCGGGCAGTTCGGCGGCGGCCGCCGGGCCGGTGGTGTCGCCGGCGGGCGCGCCGTGGCCGGCCCGTTCCGCCAGTCCGGCGGGGGTGCGGCCTTCGAAGACGTCGCGCGGGCTGAGGGTGAGCCCTGCGGCGCGCGCGGCTCCGACGAGGCGGATGGAGACGATGCTGTCGCCGCCGAGGCGGAAGAAGTCGTCGTGGACGCCGACGCCGGGGAGTTCGAGGACCTCGGCGAAGAGGGCGCACAGCGCGGCCTCGGTCTCGGTGGCCGGTTCGCGGTCGCCGCCGGCCGTGGTGAGTTCGGGGGTGCCGTCGGGCAGGGCCTTGCGGTCGATCTTGCCGTTGACGCTCAGCGGCAGCGCGTCGAGGGTCACGAAGGCGGACGGGACCATGTATTCCGGCAGCCGGGCGGCGCAGGCCTCGCGCAGGGCGTCGGGGTCGGCGCCGGTGCCGGTGCCGGGGACGACGTAGGCGACGACGTGCTGGGCGCCGGCCGCGGTGGTGCGGACGAGGACGGCGGTGTGCCGGACGGAGGGTTGGGCGGCGAGGACGGCCTCGATCTCGCCGAGCTCGATGCGGAAGCCGCGGACCTTGACCTGGTCGTCGGTGCGGCCCAGGTACTCGACGGCGCCGTCGGCCCGGCGGCGGACCAGGTCGCCCGTGCGGTACATGCGCGTCCCGGCCGGGCCCTGCGGGTCGGCCACGAAGCGCGACGCCGTCAGCCCCGCGCGGTCGAGGTAGCCGCGGGCCAGCTGGACGCCGGCGAGGTAGAGCTCGCCCGGCACGCCCACCGGTACGGGGCGCAGGGCCGCGTCCAGCACGTGCAGGCGGGTGTTCCACACGGGACGGCCGATGGGGACGACCGCGGCACCGGGCTCGGCGCGGTGGTACGTCACGTCCACGGCCGCCTCGGTCGGCCCGTACAGGTTGTGCAGCTCGGTGCCCGGCCACAGGGCCGCGAACCGGTCCACGGCCGCGGCGGGCAGGGCCTCGCCCGAGCAGAAGACGCGACGGACGCCCCGGAAGGCGCTGCGGATCGTCTCGTCCTGCTCCGCGGCGGCGGTGAAGGCGGTGAGCATCGACGGGACGAAGTGCGCGGTGGTGACGGAGGCCTGCCCGGCCAGCGCGGCCAGGTAGTCCGGCTCGCGGTGGCCGCCGGGCCGGGCCAGGACGACGGCCGCGCCGCTGACGAGCGGCAGGAAGAACTCCCACACCGACACGTCGAAGCTCGCGGGGGTCTTCTGCAGGATCCGGTCCCCGGCGCCGATCCCGTAGGCGTCGCGCATCCAGTCCAGGCGGTTCACGATCGCCTCGTGCGTGACCACCACGCCCTTGGGCCGGCCGGTGGAGCCGGAGGTGTAGATGACGTAGGCGGCGTGCTGCGGGCCCGCCGCGGGCTGCTTCGGCTGGGCGGCGGCGCGGGGCGCGTCGGCGAACAGGACGGGCACGTCCTGCAGCCAGGAGAGCCGGGGGCGCTCGGCCCCGGTGGTCAGCACGCACACGGGCGCGGCGTCGTCCGCCATCCCGGCCAGGCGCTCCGCGGGGTGGTCGAGGTCCAGCGGGAGGTAGGCGGCGCCGGACTTCAGCACGCCCAGCAGGGACACCATCAGCTCGGCGGAGCGCGGCACGGCCACGGCGACGATCCGGTCCGCTCCGGCACCGGCGGCGGCCAGCTCGGCGGCCAGGCCGTCCGACAGCTCGTCGAGCTGCCGGTACGTCAGTTCGCGGCCCTCGTACACCACGGCCGTCGCGTCCGGCGTCGCCGCCAGCTGCTCGGCGAACCGCGTGACCAGCGTGCCGCCGGGCACCGGCCGGTCCGTGGCGTTCCACTCCCCCGCCAGCGAGCGGCGCTCGTCGGGGAGCAGCAGGTCGAGCCGGGCCAGCGGCGTCTCGGGGGCGTCGGCGAACAGGGTGAGCAGGTGCAGGAAGCGGTCGGTGATGCGCTCGGCGGCCGCGCGGTCGAAGACGTCCGGGCGGTAGCCGAGCTCCAGGCGCAGGGTGTCGCCGGGCAGGACGCGCATGGTCAGCGGGTAGTGGGTGGCGTCGCGGGCGCCGAGGCCGGTGACCCGCAGGCCGCCGGTGGCCGCGGCCGCGCCGAGGACGCCGTGGACGTCGTCGCTGCCGGCGTAGTTCTCCACCACGAGCAGGGTGTCGAAGAGGGGGCCTTCGACGGGGGTCAGGCGCTGGATGCCGCCGAGGCCGAGGTGCTGGTGGTCCATCAGGGCGGCCTGCTCGGCCTGGACGGCGGCGGCGGTGGCGGCGAGCGTGGCGCCGGGTGCCAGGCGGACGCGGACCGGCAGGGTGTTGATGAACAGGCCGACCATGGCGTCGGCGCCGGGCAGGTCCGCGGGACGGCCGGAGACGGTGGTGCCGCTGACGACATCGGTGGCGCCGGTGAGGGAGCCCACGAGGACGCCCCACAGCGTGTGCAGGACGTTGCCGAGGGTCAGGCCGCGGGTCCGGGCGGCGACGGTGAGGGCTGCGGTGAGGTCCGGGTCGGCCTCGGCCTCCACGTCCGCCGGTTCGACCGGGGTGCCGAGGCCGGCTCCGGGGGCGACCGGGTGGGCCTCGGTGATGCCGTCGAGGGCGGCGGTCCAGGCGCGCCGGGCGGCGTCGGTGTCCCGGCCGGCGAGCAGTTCGAGGTGGTCGCGGTAGGGGCGTACGGGCGGCAGGGCGGCGAGGTCGCCGCGGGAGCCGGCGAGGGTGAGCAGCTCCCGGACGAGGATCGGCATGGACCAGCCGTCGAGGAGCAGGTGGTGGCAGGTGACGACGAGGCGGGCGGTGTCCGGGCCGAGCCGCAGCAGGGTCAGCCGCAGCAGCGGCGGTTCGGCGAGGTCGAAGCGGTGGTTCCAGTCCTGCTCCATGGCGGCGCGGACCGCTTCCTCCTGGACCGGCCGGTCGGCGGCGAGCGCGGTGAGGTCGAGTTCGCGGAGCGGGGTGTCGACGTGGCGCTGGACGAACTGGACGGGGTCCTCGCCGTCGTCGTACCAGAAGCCGGCGCGCAGGTTGGCGTGGCGCTGCAGCAGCGCGTCCGTGGCGGCGGCCAGGTCGGCTGTGGCGAGGGGGCCGTCGAGGTCGAGGTGGGACTGGACGACGTAGACGTCGCGGGAGCCGTCGTCGTAGACGGCGTGGAAGAGCAGGCCCTCCTGCAGGGAGGACAGGGGGTAGACGTCCTCGAGCGCGGATCCGGCGCCGGAGTCGTCTGCCGGGTTCAGGTCGGTGGAGTCAGTCATGGTGGCGCTCTCGGTCGGGGAGTCGGCAGGGGTCGGTTCGTGGGTGCGGCGGCCGGTCATCGGCGCCTGCGCAGGCGGGATTCCAGGCGGTCGATGCGGGCCTGGTCCAGGGAGACGAGGCGGACGTCGGAGGGCGTGATGCCGCCCGCGCCGGGGCCTTCGGCGTGCCGGGCGAGCGCGTCGAGGGCGTCGAACCAGCGCGTGGCGAGGGCGGCGACCTGCTCCTCGGCGAACAGCGCGTGCGGCCAGCTCCACTCGACGGCCAGCTCGGGCCGGCCGTCGGCGCCGGAGACGACGACGGCGTCGATCTCCAGCGGGTAGGGCGCGGGCATCGCGGCGTCGGGGGCGGCGCCCTCGGCGACGGCGGCCCGCTCGGCGTCCGGGGCGAAGGCCCAGTGACGGGAGCTGCCTGCGCCGGCTTGACGGTCGGTGCGGCCGCGGTAGTTGAACAGCAGCTGCGAGCCGGGGAGGGCCGCCAGGGCGGGAGCGGTCTGGGCGTTGAGGTGGCGCAGGAGGCCGTGGCCGAGGCCGCGGTCGGGGACCGCCCGCAGCTGTTCCTTGACCTGCTTGAGGGCGGCCCCGGCCTGCCGGCCGCCGGCCAGGGCGTCGGCGAGGTCCACGGCACTCACGTCCAGGCGGACGGGGTGGACGGTGGTGAACCAGCCGACGGTGCGCGACAGGTCCGGGGTGAGGCCCGCCGTGTCGCTGCCTCCGCGCCCGTGGCCCTCCAGGTCGATCTGCAGGGCGCCGGTGTACGCGGCGGGCAGGGCGGGGTTGCCGGTGCGGCGCCAGTCGGCGGCGGCCAGGGCGAGGGCGGCGAGGAGCACGTCGTCCACTCCGGCCGAGAAGGCCTGCGGGACGGCGGTCAGGAGCGGCCTGGTGCGGTCCGCGGGCAGGGTCCTGCGCAGGGTGCGCAGGGTGGCCGTGGTGTCGCGGCGCGGGTCGGCGGCGGTGCGGGAGAGCGGGGCCTGCGGCCCGGCCAGCGCGGTGCGCCAGTAGGCGGCTTCGGCCGTGCGGGTGCGGGTGTGGGCGTGCTGCAGGAGCTGCGCGGCCCAGGCGCGCGGCCCGGTGGCCTCGGGGTCGAGGGCGGGGGCGCGGCCCGCGGCGCGGGCGGCGTAGGCGTCGGCGAGCTCGGGGAGCAGGATGCGCCAGGAGACGCCGTCGACGGCCAGGTGGTGGACGGTCAGGAGCAGCCGTCCGTCCGCCGCGGGCCCCGCGTCGCACCACAGGGCGCGCAGGACGGTTCCGGTGTCCGGGTCGAGTGCGGCGGCGGAGGCGTCGGCCTCCTTGGTGAGCAGGTCGTGCAGGGCGGTCGTGTCCAGGCCGGTGATGTCGGCGCGGCGCAGTACCGCCGGGTCGGTGACGGCGGGGGCCTGGGCGGCGGGCAGGACCTCCTGGGTCCACAGGCCGCCGGTGCGGTCCAGGCGCAGGCGCAGGGCGGGGTGGTTGCGGGCGAGGTCGGCGAGCGCCTCGCGGAGCGGCCCGGTCCGGAGCCCGGCAGGGACGGTGAGGAGGACGGACTGGTTGAACCGGTCGATCGGGCCGCCGCGTTCGCGCAGCCAGTGCACGACGGGCAGGGGCGGCAGTTCGCCGTCCTCTTCGATCGCAGGCGCTGCCTGGGTGCCGGCCGGCTCGTCGTCCTCGCGGCGGCCCGCGGCGGCCAGGGCGGCCGGGGTGGGGTGCTGGAAGACGTCCTTGGCCGCGATGGTGAAGCCGGCCTTGCGGGCGGCGCTGACGAGCTGGATGGAGACGATGCTGTCGCCGCCCAGGGCGAAGAAGTTGTCGTCCTCGCCGACCTCGGGCAGGCCGAGGATGCCGGCGAACACCTCGGCCATGGCGGCGGCCGGGCTGCCGCTGTGCCGCGCGGGGACGGCCGGGCGGGCGGTGGCGCGGGCGGGCTCGGGCAGGGCCTTGCGGTCGAGCTTGCCGTTGACGCTCAGCGGCAGCGCGTCCAGGAGGGTGACGGACGCGGGGACCATGTGCTCGGGCAGCCGCTCGGCGAGGGCGTCGCGCAGGTGCTGCGGCCCGGGGTCCGCGCCCGGGGCGGGGACCGCGTACGCGACGAGCTGCGGGGCGCCGCCGGGTGCCAGGGGGCGGGCGGTGACGGCCGCCTGGGCGACGGCGGGCAGGGCGCTCAGGGCGGCCTCGATCTCGCCGAGTTCGATGCGGAAGCCGCGGACCTTGACCTGGTCGTCGGTGCGGCCGAGGTATTCGACGGCGCCGTCGGCCCGGCGGCGGACGAGGTCGCCGGTGCGGTACATGCGCTCGCCGCTGCCGGAGGGGTCGGCGACGAAGCGGGAGGCGGTCAGGCCGGGGCGGCCGAGGTAGCCGCGGGCCAGCTGGTCCCCGGCGAGGTAGAGCTCGCCGGGCACGCCCACGGGGACGGGGCGCAGGGCCGCGTCCAGCACGTGCAGGCGGGTGTTCCACACGGGGCGGCCGATGGGGACGACGCCGGCGCCGGGCTCGGCCCGGTGGTGGGTGACGTCGACGGCGGCTTCGGTGGGCCCGTACAGGTTGTGCAGTTCGATGTGCGGCCACAGGGCGGCGAAGCGGTCGACGGCGGCGGCGGGCAGGGCCTCGCCGGAGCAGAAGACGCGGCGGACGCCGGCGAAGCCCGCCCGGATCGCCTCGTCCTGCTCGGCGGCCGCGGTGAACGCGGTGAGCATGGAGGGGACGAAGTGCGCGGTGGTGACGGCGGTGCGCGCCGCGACCTCTGCGAGGTGGTCGGGTTCGCGGTGCCCGCCGGGCCGGGCGAGGACGACGGCGGCGCCGCTGACCAGCGGCAGGAAGAACTCCCAGACGGAGACGTCGAAGCTGGCCGGGGTCTTCTGCAGGATCCGGTCCTCGGGGCGGATGCCGTAGGTCTCCCGCATCCAGTCCAGGCGGTTGACGACGGCGTGGTGGGTGACGACGACGCCCTTGGGGCGGCCGGTGGAACCCGAGGTGTAGATGACATACGCGGCGTGCTGCGGCCCGGCCGCGGCCGGTGCGGAGGCCGGTGCGGGGACCGGTGCCGTACGGGGCCGGTCGGCGAGGACGACGGGCACGCCGTCCAGGTGCGGGAGCCTGCCGCGCTCGCCCCCGACGGTGACCACACAGACCGGTGCGGCGTCCTCGGCCATCATGGTCAGGCGCTCGGCGGGGTAGTCGAGGTCCAGCGGCAGGTAGGCGGCGCCGGACTTGAGGACGCCGAGGAGGGCGACCATCAGCTCGGCGGAGCGCGGCACGGCCACGGCGACGATGCGGTCGGGTCCGGCACCGGCCGCGGCGAGCTCGGCGGCCAGCGCGCCCGCCTGCTCGTCGAGCTGACGGTAGGTCAGGGTGCGGTCGGCGTGGAGGACGGCGGTGGCGTCGGGCGTGGCGGCCAGGTGCTCGGCGAACCGGGTGACGAGCGTGCCGGCCGGCACCGTACGCCCGGTGGCGTTCCACTCCTCCGCGAGGGCCCTGCTCTCGCCCGGGCTCATCACCTCGACGCGGTCCACGGGGCGGCCGGGCGCGGCGAGGGCCTGGTCCAGCACGTGCAGCAGCCGGTCGGCGAGCAGCTCGGCGGTACCGCGGTCGTACAGGTCGGCGGCGTGGATGACGGTGAGGTCGGTGTGCGCGCCGTCGGCGGACTCGACGAAGGTGAACGCCAGGTCGAAGCGGGCGGCGTGCAGCGGGTCGGGCAGCAGCTCGGTGCGGGCGCCGAGCAGGGCGTCCAGGCCCGCGGCCTCCTTGCGGTGCTGGACCATCACCTGGAACAGCGGGTGGCGGCCCAGCGAGCGCTCGGGGCTGACGATCTCGACCAGGCGGTCGAACGGCAGGTCCTGGTGGGCGAGCGCGCCGAGCACGGTCTCCCGTGCCCGCTCCACCAGCTGGTCGAAGGTGGGCGCGGCGCCGCCCTCGGGCGCGCTCAGGTCGTGGCGCACGACCAGGGTGTTGACGAAGAAGCCGACGACGTTCTCCACGGCCTCGTCGGCGCGTCCGGCGACCGGGGTGCCGAGGGCGACGTCGGTGCTGCCGGCCAGGGCGCCCAGCAGCAGCGCTCCGGCCGCCTGGGTGACCATGAACGGGGTGACGCCGGTGCGGTGCGCGTAGTCGCGCAGCGCGCCGTGCAGGGCGTCGGGCAGGCGCAGCCGGACGGCGCCGCCGCGGCCGCTCGGCTCGGCCGGACGCGGGCGGTCGGCGGGCAGGGCCGGCTCGTCGGGCAGGCCGGCGAGGCGCTCGGTCCAGTACGCGGTGAGGCGCTCGGCGCCCGCGGGGTCGTCCAGCAGCTCCTGCTGCCAGAGGGTGTGGTCGGCGAACTGCACCGGCAGCGAAGGCCAGACGGGGGCGTTCCCGCGGCGGCGGGCCGCGTAGGCGGTGTCGAGGTCGCGCAGCAGCACCCCTTCGGACCACTCGTCGCCGACGATGTGGTGCAGGGCCACGCACAGGACGTGGGTGGAGGCGCCTGCGGTCAGCAAGGTGGCGTGGACCGGGGGTGCGGCGGCGAGGTCGAAGGCGCGGGCGCCGGCCTCGGCGACGGCCTCCTCCAGCCGCTCCGGGGCCACCTCGCGCACCTCGAACGGTACGTGGGCCTCCTCGGGGGTCAGCACCTTCTGCCGGGGGCGGCCGTCGGTTTCGGGGAAGGCCGTGCGCAGCGCCTCGTGGCGGGCGACGACGTCGGCGAAGGCGGTGCGCAGCGCCCCGGCGTCGAGCGCGCCGTCGATGCGCAGCGAGCAGGGGATGGTGTACGCGGTGCTCGGGCCCTGGAGCTGGTGGAGGAACCACAGCCGGGCCTGGGCGGGTGACAGCGGCACCTCCTGCGGGCGGGGCCGGGCGGCGGGTCCGGGGCGGTCGGCGCCGGTGGCGTCGAGGCGGCGGGCGAGGGCCGCGGGGGTGCGGGCCTCGAACAGGTCGCGGACCGTGGTGTGCCGCTGCAGGGCGGTGCGGATGCGGCCGACGAGGCGGGTGGCGAGCAGCGAGTGGCCGCCGAGGGCGAAGAAGTCGTCGTCGGCGCCGACGGAGGGCAGGCCGAGGGCGCTCGCGAACGCGCCGCACACCAGGGCCTCGCGCTCGTCGCGCGGTGCGCGCCCGCCGGTGCCGCCGGCGGCGAAGTCGGCGGCACCGGGCTCGGGCAGGGCCCGGCGGTCGAGCTTGCCGTTGACGTTGAGGGGCAGCGCGTCGAGGACGACGACGGCCGACGGGACCATGTACTCGGGCAGGCGCGCGGCGAGCGCGGCCCGCAGCGCGGCGGGGTCGGCGCAGGCGCCGGGCGCGGGGGCGACGTAGGCGACGAGGCGCTTGACGCCGCTGTCGGCCGCCCGGGCGAGCACGGCCGCCTGGGCGACGGTCTCCAGGTCGTTCAGGGCGGCTTCGATCTCGCCGGTCTCGACGCGGAAGCCGCGGATCTTGACCTGGTCGTCGTCGCGGCCGAGGTAGTCCAGGGTGCCGTCCGCGCGCCACCGGACGACGTCTCCGGTGCGGTACATGCGCTCGCCGCTGCCGGTGAACGGGTCGGCGACGAAGCGGGAAGCGGTCAGCGCGGGGCGGCCGCCGTAGCCGCGGGCCAGGCCGGGGCCGGCGATGTACAGCTCGCCGGGGACGCCGGCCGGGACGGGCCGCAGGCGGGCGTCGAGGACGTGGACGCGGGTGTTGGCGATGGGACGGCCCACGAACGGGGTGGGGCTGTCGTCCAGTGCGGCGCCGAGGGTGTCGACGGTGTATTCGGTGGGGCCGTAGAAGTTGTGGCCGATGACGCCCTCCGTCTCGCGGATGCGGGTCCACAGGGCGTCGTCGACGGCTTCGCCGCCGAGGAGGAAGAGGACGGGTCGGTGGCCGTCGCCGTCGCTCTCCCCTTCGCCTTCGCCGTCGAGCAGGCCCCACTCGACGAGCTGCCGGCCGAAGGACGGGGTGACGTCGAGGGTGTCGATGCGGTCGGCGCGCAGGCGGGCGGCCAGCGCCTGCGGGTCGCGGCGCAGCTCCTCGTCGTAGACGTGGAGTTCGTGGCCGCAGATGAGCCAGAGCAGCTGCTCCCAGGAGGAGTCGAAGGAGAACGAGGCCGTGTGCGCGGCGCGCAGGCGGCGGCCCCCGGCGGCCTCGACGGCGCGAGCGAAGACGGTGGAGCGGTGGTGGTCGAGCATGTTGACCAGGCCGCGGTGCGGCACCTGGACGCCCTTGGGGCGGCCGGTGGAGCCGGAGGTGTGGATGACGTAGGCGAGGTCGCCGGGGGCGGGCCGCTGCAGCGTGACGTCCGCGTCGTCGTCCGTGGTGCCGTCCGCGACGTCCTCCGCGTACAGCGTCGTGAAGCCGTCCCCGGTCAGGACGGGCAGGCGCCCTGCGGTCGGACGGGTCGTCAGGACCGCGAGGGGGGCGGCGTCCTCCAGCATCAGGGCGACGCGCTCGGCCGGGTGGTCGAGGTCCACGGGCAGGTAGGCCGCGCCGGACTTGAGCGTGCCGAGGACGGCGGCGACGAGCTCCGCCGAGCGAGGCAGGGCCAGGGCCACGACCGTGTCCGGGCCTGCGCCCAGGGCGGCGAGGCGGCGGGCGAAAGCGTCGGCGCGGGCGTCGAGTTCGGCGTAGGTGCGGCGCTCGTCGCCGCAGACGACGGCGGTCTCGCCGGGGGTCGTGGCCACCTGGGCCTCGAAGGCGTCCACGACGGTGCCCTCGGGCACGTCGCGCGCGGTGGCGTTCCAGGTGTGCAGGAGGGTGTGCCGCTCGGCCGGGGCGAGGACGTCGAGGGAGCCGACGGTGGCCCCCGGGCGGTCCGCCATGGCGGCGAGCAGGCGCAGCAGGCGCCGGCCGAGGTCGGCGGCCCGGTCGGCGGTGAAGGCGTCCGGGCGGTACTCGACGGTGATGCGCGGCGCGTCGCCGGGGAGGGTGAGGACGGTCAGCGGGTAGTGGGTGGCGCCGCGGTTGCCGATGCCGGTGACACGCAGGCGGCCCGGGCGGCCCGCCGGGTCGGCGGCGGTGAGCTCGTCGGGGTCGACGGGGTAGTTCTCGAAGACGAGCAGGGTGTCGAAGAGCGTGCCGAGCCCGGCCTGCGCCTGGATCCCGGCGAGGCCCGCGTACTGGTGGTCGAGCAGCCGCGACTGCTGCTCCTGGAGGCGGGCGAGCGCGGCGGCGACGGTCTCGTCCTCGTCCAGGGCGAAGCGCACGGGGACGGTGTTGCTGAACAGGCCGACGATCGATTCGACGCCGGGCACGTCGGCGGGGCGGCCGGAGACGGTCGCGCCGAAGACGACGTCCGTGCGGCCCGTGAGACGGCTGAGCAGGACGGCCCAGGCACCCTGCACGAGGGTGTTGAGGGTCAGGCCGTGGCTGCGGGCGAGCGCGGTCAGCGCGGTGGCGGTCTGCGCGGGCAGCGGCAGGTCCACCTCGCCGGCGCGCGTGCCGCTGTCCATAGGGGCCTCGGCGGCCAGGGTCTCGGCGAGCAAGGTGGGGGCGGTCAGGCCGTCCAGGGCCCCGGCCCAGGCCGTGGCGTGCTCCGTGTCGTCCTGGCGGGCCAGCCAGGCCAGGTGGTCGGCGTAGGAGGCGGCGGGCGGCAGGGCGGAGGCGTCGCCGCCGGCCGCGTAGGCGCTGATGATCTCGCGCAGCATGACGGGCGTGGACCAGCCGTCCATCACGATGTGATGGCGGGTCAGGACGAGGCGGTGCCGCTCGTCGCCCGTGCGCAGCAGGGCGCAGCGCAGCAGGGGCGGCCGGGTGAGGTCGAAGGGCGCGGTGGCCTCGGCGGTCTCGACGGCGTCCACGGCGGCGTCGAGGTCGCCGGCCGGGGTGCCGGTGAGGTCGTGCACGGTCCACGGGACGGTGACCTGCCCGGCGACGGTCTGCAGCGGCCGGTCGGCGCTGGTGTGGTCGAATCCGGCGCGCAGGGCGGGGTGGCGCTCCACGACGGCGTCGACGGCCCGGCGCAGGGCCGCTTCGTCCAGCGGGCCGGTGAGGTCCAGGCCGGTGACCGAGGTGTACAGGTCGTCGGCGGCGGTCTCGTAGAGGGAGTGGAAGAGGAGCCCGTCCTGGAGCGGGGAGAGCGGCAGGACGTCCGCGGTGCCGGGGCGGGCGGCCAGGACGCGGTCGAGGGCGTCCTGGCCGATGCCGGCGAGCGGCACGTCGGAGGGGGTGAGCCCGCCGGCGCCGGGGCGCGCGGCGTAGGCGGTCAGGGCGTCGAGGGCGCGGAACCAGCGGTCGGCGACCTCGTGCACGGCGTCCTCGGCGAGGACGCCTTCCGGCCAGGTCAGGACGGCGGTCAGCTCGGGGCCCGCGGGCCGGTCGTGGACGAACGCGCCGATCTCCAGGGCGTGGAGGGCGGGCAGCTCCGGGTCGGCGCTCGCGGCGAAGGCGTCGCCCGCGGTGCTCCAGGGGCTGTCGTCGGTGGTGAACCGGCCGAGGTAGTTGAAGAGCAGCTGCGGGGCGGGGTACGCGGCGAGCACGGTGCGTGCGGCGGGGTCGAGGTGGCGCAGCAGGCCGTAACCGGTGCCGTCGTCGGGCAGCGCGCGCAGCTGTTCCTTGACGAGGGCGAGCGCCCGTCCCGCGGCCTCGCCGCCGGCGGCGGCGTCGGCGAGGTCGATGCCGTCGAGGCTCAGGCGTACGGGGAACTCGCTGGTGAGCCAGCCGACGGTGCGGGCGGTGTCCGCGCCGGGCACGAGGTGGTCCTGGCGTCCGTGGCCCTCCATGCGGATCAGCAGGTCGCGCTGCCGGCCGGCGAACGCGAGGGCCAGTCCGGTGAGCAGCACGTGGTCGACGCCTGCGCGCCGGGTGGCGGGCACGCGGTCGAGGAGCGGCGCGGTGCGCTCGGCGGGCAGGGTCAGGCGGAGGGTGCGGCTGGTGCCGACGGTGTCCCGGGCCGGGTCGACGGCCCGCTGGCCGAGCAGGGGCCCGGCGCCCGGGGCGAGGATCTCCTGCCAGAGCGGCAGCTGGGCGCGGACGGCGTCGCCGGTGGCGGCGGCGTTCAGGCCGAGGGCCCAGCGGCGCAAGGGCGTGCTCGCGGGGGCGAGTTCGCGCCCCTCGTAGGCGTCGCGCAGGTCGGGCAGCAGGATGCGCCAGGAGACGCCGTCGACGGCGAGGTGATGCACGGCGAGCACGAGCCGCCCGGGGGTGTCCGGGCCCAGGTCGCACCAGGTGGCGGCGAGGACGACGCCGGCAGCGGGGTCGAGCCGGTCGGCAGCGGCGTCCCGCTCGCGGCCCAGGGCGTCGTCGATCCCGTCGGCGGGCGTGCCGGTGAGGTCGGCGCGGCGAAGGACGACGTCGGGGGCGGCGGCGAGGGGGAGGATCTCGGTGACCCAGTCCCCGGCGCCGGGGGCACCGTCGATGCCGCCGTAGCCACCGGAGTCGGGACGGACTGCAGCTACGGCCGGGGCGGACTGCGGCCCGGCGGCGGACCGGCGGCGGGCGCCGACGGAGGCGGCCCCTGCGGCAACGGGGACCCCGGCGCCAGGAGCATCGGCGATCCCACCGTGGCCACCGGAGCCGGGACGGCCCTCGGCGGCGGACTCCGGACCGGCCGCGGACCGGCTACGGCCGCCGTCGGCGGAAGCAGCCCCTGCGAGGTCGGCGGCGGGCGTCGCTCCGGCCAGGGCACCGCGTACGGCGGTGTCGCCCGCGGGAGCGGACTCCGGCGCGGCATCGTCACCGCCACCGCCCGGCACCAGTCGCATCCGCAACGCGTCATGACGCTCCGTCAGAGCGGCGAGAGCCTTCGTGAGGCGCTCGGGGGCGAGGCCGGGCGGGAGCGTGACGACCGTGGTCTGGGCGAAGCGGCGGATCGGGCCGCCGCGGGCGCGCAGCCACTCCGTGATGGGGGTCGCCGGCATCGGGCCGGTCGCGTCCTCGCGGAGGTCCGCGGGGGCGGCGTCGCCGTCGAGCCGCTCGGCGACGGCCGCCACGGCGGCGACCGTCTTGCGTTCGAAGACCACGCGGGGCGTGATGCCCCAGCCGGCCTGGCGGGCGCGGCTGCCCAGCTGGATGGCGGAGATGCTGTCGCCGCCGAGGGAGAAGAAGTTGTCGTCGGCGCCGACGGCGTCCAGGCCGAGGATCTCGGCGACGAGGGCGGCGAGCACCCGCTCGGCCTCGGTGCGCGGCGGGCGCGATGCCGCGGCCGCGGCGGGGGCGGGCTCGGGCAGGGCCTTGCGGTCGAGCTTGCCGTTGAGGCTCAGGGGCAGCGAGTCCAGGAGCATCACGACGGGGGGCACCATGTGCTCGGGCAGGGTGGCGGCCAGGCCGGTGCGCAGGGCCTCGGGGTCGAGGCCGGCGCCGGCGGCCGGGACGGCGTAGCCGACGAGGCGGCGCGCGCCGCCGGGGGTGACTTCGCGGGCGGTGACGGCGGCCTGGGCGACGCCGGGGAGCGCCTCCAGGGCGGCTTCGATCTCGCCGAGTTCGATGCGGAAGCCGCGGATCTTGACCTGGTCGTCGGTGCGGCCGAGGTATTCGACGACGCCGCCGGGGGCCCACCGGACGAGGTCGCCGGTGCGGTACATGCGTTCGCCGTCGCCGCCGTGGGGGTCGGCGACGAAGCGGGAGGCGGTCAGGCCCGGCCGGCCGAGGTAGCCGCGGGCGAGCTGGTCGCCCGCCAGGTACAGCTCGCCCGGGACGCCGACCGGCACCGGCCGCAGGGCCGCGTCCAGGACGTAGAGGCGCGTGTTCCACACGGGCCGGCCGATGGGGACGATGCCCGAACCCGCCTCGGTGCGGTGGTAGGTGACGTCGACGGCGGCCTCGGTGGGGCCGTAGAGGTTGTGCAGGGGCACGTCGGGCAGCGCGGCGTACCAGCGGTCGACGACGTCGCCGGGCAGGGCCTCGCCGGAGCAGAAGACCCGCCGCAGTCCCCCGCAGGCGGCGGCCGCGGCGGGCTCCTCCAGGAAGGCGCGGAGCATGGACGGGACGAAGTGCAGGGTGGTGATGCGCCGGTCGGCGATGAGCCGGGCCAGGTAGGCGGGGTCCTTGTGGCCTTCGGGGCGGGCGAGGACGACGGTGGCGCCCTCGCACAGGGCCCAGAAGAACTCCCAGACGGAGACGTCGAAGCTGGCGGGGGTCTTCTGCAGGACGCGGTCGTCCCGGCGCAGCCGGTAGGCGTGCTGCATCCAGGCGAGCCGGTTGACGATGGCGCGGTGGGTGACGACGACGCCCTTGGGGCGGCCGGTGGAACCGGAGGTGTAGATGACGTAGGCGGCGTCGTCCGGCCCGGGGGCCGTGACGTCCGTGCCGGGGGCGCCGTCGGCCGCGTCGTCCAGCAGCAGCGCGGCCTCGCGGGCGGCCTGCGGGAGGCGGTCGAGGACGGCGGGGACGGTGACGACGCGGACCGGGGCCGCGTCCTCGACCATGGCGGCGAGCCGCTCGGCGGGGTAGTCGGTGTCCAGCGGCAGGTAGGCGGCGCCGGACTTCAGGACGCCGAGGAGGGCGACCATCAGCTCGGCCGAGCGCGGCACGGCCACGGCGACGATCGCGCCGCGGCCGGCACCCGCGGCGGTGAGCGTACGGGCCAGCGCGTCGGCCCGCGCCTCCAGTTCCCGGTAGCTGGTCTCCTCGTCCTCGAAGACGACGGCGGTCGCGCCGGGGTCGGCCGCGGCCCGCTCGGCGATGAGCCCGGGGAGGGTGGCCGGAGCGACGGCGTGGCCGGTGGCGTTCCAGGTGTGCAGGACGTTCTCGTACTCGCCGTCGGCGAGGAGCCGCGCCCGGTCGAGGGCGAGGGCGGGGTCGGCGGCGAGGCGCCCCATGAGGTCGGTGCAGCGCTCGGCGTGCGCGGCGAGGGTGGCGGCGTCGTAGAGCGCGGGGTTGGCGTCGAACTCCAGGTGGAGGACGTCGTCGGGGCTCTTGCTGACCGACACCGACAGGTCTTCGACCGGCCCGGACGCGAGGTTGACCGTGTGTCCGGGGATGCCGGCGAAGTCCAGGTCGAGGTCGAAGGGCTTGAGGTTGAGCATCGGCCCGTGGAGCCGCTCGTCGCTGCCGACGAGGCCGAGATCGCGCCGGATGTCCTCGCCGCGGTAGTGCTGGTGGCGGCGGGCGTCCTTGAGTTCGCCCGCGGCGCGCCGGATCAGGTCCGGGAGGGTGTCGGCGCCCTCGACGGCGAGGCGGACGGGCAGCACGTTGACGGCCATGCCCGGCACGCGCATGGTGCCCGGGGCGCTGCGGGCCATGAAGTGCATGCCGAGGACGGCGTCGGTGGTGCCGGTCATGCGGTGCAGATAGGCGGCGACGGCGGCGGTGGCGGCCTCCGCCCAGGTGCCGCGGACGGCGGCCGCGCAGTCCAGGACGGCGGCGGAGCGCTCGGCCCCGAGGCTGGTGCGGTGGCGCAAGGAGGTTCGGGAGGCCTGCGCGGTCTGCTCGGTCAGACCGGTGACGCGGGGGCGGCCGGCGTGCCGGGCGGTCCAGTAGGCGCGGTCGTCGTCCGGCTTTCCGGAGGCGAGGTAGGCGGCGTCGGCGTCGGCCAGCCGGGCCACGGGCTCGAACGGGGAGGCGGGCACCTCCTCGCCGCGGACGAGGGCGGTGTAGACGGCGGCGACGCGCCGGGTGAAGAGGGCGACGCTGTAGCCGTCGACGACGAGGTGGTGGAAGTACTGGAACCACAGGTGGTGGTCGGGGGCGACGGTCACCAGCAGGGAGCCGGTCAGGGCCGGAGCCGCGCCGGAGCCGTCGGTGGGCTCCAGGCGCGGCGGGCAGGCGAGCTGGTCGCGGACGAGTTCCACGGCGGCGTCGACCGGGGAGGCCGCGCCGGTGGTGTCGAGGCGGGGCAGGTGCCAGGCGGCGGCGTCGAAGGGGACCGGGAGCGCGACGGTGCGGCCGTCGCGCTCGGCGAGCCGGACGTGCAGGCCGTCGGCCTCGGCGAGGGTGCGGCGGAGGGCCTCCTCCAGGGCGGCGGTGTCCACCGCGCCCCGGAGTTCCACGTACTGGCCGACGTTGTAGCTGGGGTTGTCGGGGTCGATCCGCTGCGCCGCCAGCACTCCCTCCTGGGCTCGCGTGAGCTCCAGGATCCGTCCTGCGTCGCTGGTCACCTCTGACATGCCGGCCTTCCGGGTCGTTCGTGATACGGGGAGGTTGGGGGTGGTGGTACGGGAGTGAGGCGGGGGGATCCGGGAGGGCTAGAGGCCCTTGAGGACCTTCTCGATCTGGTCGAGGACGTCGATCGAGGTCCCGTAGCGGTCGGCGGTGGCGTAGGTGACCGGCAGGACGCGGTTGTCCTTCGACGCCTTCAGCAGCTTCCAGGAGGGCTTGTCCTGGAGCTCCTTGACCTCCTTGGACACCTCGCCGGTGGCGGCCGCGCGCGGTACGAGGATCACGTCGGCGTCCGACAGGACCTCGATCTTCTCCTGGGAGTAGGTCACCTCGTGCTCCTTGCCGTCGTCGGCCGCCTTGGCGAACTTGGCGCCGACGTCGGCGAGGATGCGGCCCACCCACGACGTACGGGTGTCGACGATGAACTCGCCGTTGCCGTAGGAGGAAGCGACGGCCCAGTTCACGGACTTGAGCTTGTCCCCGTAAGTGTTCTTGATCTTCTCGGCCTTCTGCCGGTAGTCCGTCTTCAGCTTGGTGAAGGCGTCCTCCTTGCCGACGGCCTGCGCGATCTTCTCCTGCGCGTTGAGCAGGTCGACGGGCGTCTTGATGCCGAAGTAGAGCGTGGGCGCGATGCCTTCGAGCTTCTTGACGTTCCAGTCGAAGGCGGTGGCGCCCTCGACGACGATCAGGTCGGGCTTGAGCGAGGCGACCTTCTCGATGTTCGTCTCGATGCCCGAGCCGATCGAGGTGATCCTCTTGGCCCGCTCGGTCTGCGAAGGCAGCAGCTCCACGGGGTTGTTCTCGTCGATGGCGCTGGTGCCGACGGGCTCGACGCCGAGGTCCAGCAGGGCGCCGGTGGCGTAGGAGATGCCGACGACGCGCTTGGGCGCGGCCGGCACGGTGACCTTGCCGTTGGTCGCCTCGATCACCCGGCCCTTCCCGTCCTTGCCCCCGCCCCCGGCCTCGGAGGCGCTCGAACTGTTGCCGCCGCACGCGGTCAGGGTCAGCAGGGCGGCGGCGCCGGCGAGGGCGACGGCGGTACGGCCGCGGGCGGCACGGGGGTTCATGGTTCTCCTAGGGCGGTGCGCGTGGGTGAGGGGGCGGGCGGGAGGTCAGGAGGCGGGCGCGGAGGCGGACAGGTGCTCGTACCAGCCGCGGACGGTGGGGGTGGCCTCGATGAGTTCGGCGAACTCGACGGCATGGCCGTGGGCGCGCCACCGCTCGACGAGCGTCATCACGCGGATGGAGTCGAGGCCGAGGTCCTGCAGGTTCTCGTCGACGGGAACGTCCGCGGGCTCCTCGCCGAGCACGGCGGCGACGTCGAGACGAACGGAGTCGAGGGAAAGGGTCGGGGAGGGCACGGGGATCCCTTCGGGAGAGACAGAAAAGAGGGGAGGGACGACGGAGCGGACGGGCGGCTTTCGCGGAGGGGGTACGGGGTGAGCGGGGTCGGCGGGGCCGGGGTGGGGATGGACCAGGCGGTTCCAAACCGCCTGGGCATTCCCCTCCGCCGCAACGGCGCGCGACCACGACGGCGGATCCCGGCGGTGCCCCACGGGCCCGGCCGGTCCGGCACCGCCGGTACGCGCCGAGGGCGCTGATCGCCGTCGCGGCGGAAGCAGATGCCTCAGCCGGATCGGCCGGACCGGCGGGGCCGGATGGGGGACGGCCCCGGCGGTCGCGGGCCGGACGCCCCACCAGCCCCACCGCCCCCGCGGCTCAGCCGACTTGGACCGCCAGCTCGTCGGCGGACGCCCCGTCCGCCCGGGCACCCCCGTCCGCAAGGACACCGGCACCGGCGCCCGCGAGGGCGCCCGCCGGGACACCGCGCACCAGCGACTCGCAGATCTCCCCGGAGCGGACGGCGAGCGTGGACAGCAGGGTCGACGTGATGCCGTGCGTGTGCTCGGTGCTGCCGCCCTGGAGGTAGATGCCGGCGCGGATCCGGCCGGTGGTCATCACGCGGTGGTCGCGGTCGATGCGGAGCCGGCCCTGCTCGTCGGTGAGGCATTCCTCGGCGAGCTCGCCGAGGAGTTCGCGCGGGTCGGCGGGCCGGTAGCCGGTGGCGAGGACGACGGCGTCGCAGTCGAGGGTGAAGTCCTCGCCGGACGCGAGCGAGCGGATCACGGCGCGCGCTCCGCCGCCGCGGACGTCCTCGACGGCGGTGAGCCGGCTGGTGTTGAGGATGCGCAGCCGCTCGCGCCCCTGGACCTTCTCCTGGTACGCGGTGCGGTAGAGCTGTTCGATCAGCTCGCCGTCGACGACGGAGTAGTTGGTGTTGCCGTGGTAGTCCAGCAGCGCCTGCTTGACGTCCTCGGGGGCGTCGTAGAAGTGGTCGACGGCGGCGGGGTCGAAGATGCGGTTGGCGAAGGGGCTGTCGTCGGCGGGGCTGTAGCCGTAGCGCGAGAAGACGGCGCAGACCTCGGCGTCGGGGAAGGTGCGGTGGAGGTATTCGGCGCTCTCGGCGGCGGACTGGCCGGCGCCGACGACGACGAAGCGGCGGTGCGGCCGGCCGGTGAGCTCCGCGGCGCGGAAGAGCAGGTCGCGGTTGTGCCAGACGTGCGGGCCGAGGGAGACGCCTTCGGGGAGGCGCGGGGTGAGGCCGGTGCCGAGGACGATGTTGCGGGTGCGGCGGACGCTCTCGTCGGCCGGGTCCTGCACGCTGCGGGAGACGACGTCCACGGACTCGGTGACGCCGTCGTTCCGTACGGGCTGCAGGGCGACGGCCGTCCGGCCGTAGTCGACGGCGGAGGCGAACTCGCCCGCGCACCACTCGAAGTAGTCGTGGAACTCGACGCGGGTGGGGAAGAACGTCTTCTGGTTGATGAAGTCGGCGAGCCGACCGCGCTCCTGCAGGTAGTGCAGGAAGGAGAAGCGGCTGCCGGGGTCCCGCATGGTGACGAGGTCCTTGAGGAAGGACACCTGCATGGTGGCGCCCTCGATGAGCATGCCCTGGTGCCAGCCGAACCGCTGCTGGCGCTCGAGGAAGCCCGCGCGGATCGCACTGCCGGGGTTACGGCGGTTGTGCTCGTCGATCGCGATGGCGAGGGCCAGGTTGGCGGGGCCGAAGCCTATGCCGACCAGGTCCTCGATGGGGCCGCACCCCGTGTGTGCGGTGTCCCCGCGCCGTACCGACATGCTCATCCTTTCGTTGTGTTGCTCGTTCCCACGAGGCCGACGCCTGCCTGCTGTGCAGGTCAGGGGCGTGGTGGGGGCAACCCAAGAACTTGATGCTTAGGTTAGCCTAACCTAACTTTCCGCCCAGGTGGGGTGTCAAGTCGGGGCGTCAGGAGCCCAGAATCCCCGGCAGTGCCGCCACGAAGGCGTCCGCCTGCTCCTCGGCGAGAATGAGCGGCGGAGCGAGCCGCAGGACGTCCGGGACCGGCGCGTTCACCAGGAACCCGGCCTCCTGGGCGGCGAGTTGGGCACGTGCCGCCACCGGCTCGGTGAGGACCACGCCCAGGAGCAGACCCGCTCCCCGCACCTCGCGCAGCAGCGGATGGCCCGTCGCCTCGATGCCGGCCCGCAGCCGCTCGCCCACGCGCCGGACGTGCTCCAGCAGGCCGTCGGCCTCGATGGTGGCGAGCACGGCGAGCGCAGCCGCGCACGTCACCGGGTTCCCGCCGAACGTGGAGCCGTGCTGACCGGGCGTCAGCAGTCCGGCGGCCCGCCCGAAGGCGAGGGTGGCCCCGATCGGCAGCCCGCCGCCCAGCCCCTTCGCGAGGGTCACGACGTCCGGCTCGACTTCCGCGGCCCGGTGGGCGAACCAGTGCCCGGTGCGCCCCATGCCCGTCTGGATCTCGTCCAGCACCAGCAGCGCCCCGGCGGCCTCGGTGATCTCCCGGGCGGCCCGCAGGTATCCGGGTGGCGCCGGCACGACGCCGTTCTCCCCCTGTACGGGCTCCAGGACCACCGCCGCGGTCCGCTCGCTCACCGCGGCCCGCAGCGCCGCCACGTCCCCGTACGGGACGTGACTCACCTCGCCGGGCAGCGGCAGGAAGGGTTCCTGCTTGGCGGGTTGGCCCGTGAGCGCCAGGGCCCCCATCGTGCGGCCGTGGAAGCCGCCGACGGCGGTGACCATGTGGGTGCGCCCCGTCCGCCGCGCGATCTTGAACGCGGCCTCGACGGCCTCCGCCCCCGAGTTGGAGAAGAACACCCGCCCCTCGCGGCCGGCCAGTTCCAGCAGCCGCTCGGCCAGCCGTACGGGCGGCTCGGCCACGTACAGGTTGGACACGTGGCCGAGGAGGGCGAGCTGCCGGCCGACCGCCTCCACCACCGCCGGGTGCCCGTGGCCCAGTGCGTTGACGGCGATGCCGCCGATGAAGTCGAGGTACGTGCGGCCGTCCGCGTCCTCGACGGTCACGCCCCGGCCGCGCACCAGCGCCAGCGGAGGCGTGCCGTACGTGTCCATCAGCGCGCCCTTCCACCGGCCCGCCAGTGCGGCGCCGCTCCGCCCCGGGGCCGGGGCCTGTCGCCCGCTCATGCGGAAACCCTCTCCCGGACGGCACCGGCGGGGCCGGCAGGCCCTGCGACGAGGGCCGCTGCAGGCGGTGGTGGATCGGGGACGACGGCCGTGCCGACGCCCTCGCCCGTGAAGACCTCCAGCAGCAGGGAGTGCGGGACCCGCCCGTCCAGGACGTGTGCCGTGCGCACCCCGGCGCGCACCGCCCGCAGGCAGCCCTCCATCTTGGGCACCATCCCGCTGGCCAGGCGCGGCAGCAGGGCCTCCAGCTCACCGGCCGTCAGACTGCGGATGACGTCCGTGCTGCGGGGCCAGTCCGCGTAGAGGCCCTCGACGTCGGTGAGGACGATCAGCTTCTCGGCGCCCAGGGCCTCCGCGAGGGCGGCCGCGGCCAGGTCGGCGTTGATGTTGTAGATCTCGCCGTCCGCGCCGCGCGCGACGGGCGAGACGACGGGGATGCGGCCGCAGGCCAGGAGCGCCTCCAGCGTCTCCGGCTCCACCGCGACGATGTCGCCGACGAGCCCGATGTCGACGCGTTCGCCGTCGACGTCGGCGTAGCGCTTGGTGGCCGTCATCGTGTGGGCGTCCTCGCCCGTCATGCCTACGGCGAAGGGTCCGTGACGGTTGATCAGGCCGACGAGTTCGCGCTGCACCTGCCCGGCGAGCACCATGCGGACGACCTCCATGGCCTCCGGCGTGGTCACCCTCAGGCCGGCCTTGAACTCCGACTCCAGGCCCAGCCGGTCCAGCTGCGCACTGATCTGCGGACCGCCGCCGTGCACCACCACGGGGCGCAGCCCCGCGTAGCGCAGCGAGACGACGTCCTGGGCGAAGGCGGCCTTCAGCTCCTCGTCGACCATGGCGTTGCCGCCGAACTTGACGACGACGGTCTTGCCGTGGAAGCGCCGGAGCCAGGGCAGGGCTTCGATGACGGTACGGGCTTTGTTGTTCATGAGGAGTACGCGCTGTTCTCGTGGACGTAGTCGGCGGTGAGGTCGTTGGCCCAGATGACGGCGGACTCGCCGCCCTCGGCCAGGTCCGCGGTGATGCGCACCTCCCGGTAGCGCATGTCGACGAGGTCGCGGTCGTCGCCGACGGAGCCGTTCCGGCAGACCCAGACGTCGTTGATGGCCACGTTGAGCTTGTCCGGGTCGAAGGCGGCGGACGTCGTACCGATCGCCGAGAGCACCCGGCCCCAGTTGGGGTCCTCGCCGTGGAGGGCGCACTTGAGGAGGTTGTTCCGGGCGATGGAGCGCCCGACCTCGACCGCGTCGTCCTCGGTGGCAGCATTGATCACCTCGATGCGGATGTCCTTGCTGGCGCCCTCGGCGTCACCGATCAGCTGACGGGCCAGGTCGTCGCAGACGGCCCGGACGGCCTCGGCGAACACGTCCTGGGCGGGGGTCACTTCGGCGGCGCCCGAGGCGAGCAGCAGCACCGTGTCGTTGGTGGACATGCACCCGTCGGAGTCGACCCGGTCGAAGGTCTTCCGGGTCGCGGCGCGCAGAGCGGCGTCGAGACCGGCGGCGTCGACGTCAGCATCGGTGGTCAGGACCACCAGCATGGTCGCCAGGCCCGGGGCGAGCATGCCCGCACCCTTGGCCATGCCGCCCACGGTCCAGCCCTCGCCCTGGACCACGGCCGTCTTGTGCACGGTGTCCGTGGTCTTGATGGCGATGGCGGCCTTCTCACCACCGAGCTCCGAGAGTTCGCCGACCGCTATGCCGATGCCCGGCAGCAGCCGGTCCATCGGCAGCCTCACGCCGATCAGTCCCGTGGACGCCACGGCGATCTCTCCCGCACTGTGCCCCAGCGCCTCGGCCGCCTTCTCGGCGGTGGCGCGGGTGTCCCGGAAGCCGTCCGGTCCCGTGCAGGCGTTGGCGCCGCCGGAGTTGAGGACCACGGCCGAGACCCGGCCGCCTTCCAGGACCTGCTGCGACCACACCACGGGCGCGGCCTTGACGCGGTTGGCGGTGAAGACGCCGGCGGCGGTCAGGCGCGGGCCGCGGTTGACGACCAGGGCCAGGTCGGGGCTGCCGCTCTCCTTGATCCCGGCGGCGATGCCCGCGGCCGCGAATCCCTTCGCTGCGGTGACGCTCACTGCTTCTCCTCGTTCTCGCCCATGGCCCGGACGTCCAGGGGGTCGCACGGCACCAGTCGTGCCAGTACGGTCGCGATCAGCCGGCGGACGCTCACGGGGCCACCCCGGTGACGGGCAGGCCCAGCTCCTCGGGGAGGCCGAGGGCGATGTTCATGCTCTGCACCGCGCCGCCGGCGGTGCCCTTGGTCAGGTTGTCGATCGCGCTCACCACGACGATCCGCCCGGCCGCCTCGTCCAGCGCCACCTGCACCAGCACGGTGTTGGAGCCGACCACGGCTCCGGTGGTGGGCTGTTGCCCTTCCGGCAGCAGGTGGACGAAGGGCTCCTCCGCGTACGCCTGCGCATAGGCCGACCGGAGCGCGTCGGCGGTCACTCCGGGCAGCGCCGGGGCCGAGCAGGTGGCGAGGATGCCGCGGGGCATGGGCACGAGGACCGGGGTGAACGAGATGCTGACGGGCCGTCCGGCGGCCGCGGAGAGGTTCTGGGCGATCTCGGGCGTGTGCCGGTGGGAGCCGCCCACGCCGTAGGCAGCGGCCGAGCCCATGACCTCGGAGCCGAGCAGGTGCGGCTTGGCCGCCTTGCCCGCACCCGACGTCCCCGACGCCGCCACGATCACCGCCTCCGGCCCCGCCAGCCCCGCCGCGTACGCCGGGAACAGCGCCAGCGACACCGCGGTCGGGTAACAGCCGGGGACAGCGATGCGCCGCGCATCCTTCAGCGCATCCCGCCCGCCGGGCAGCTCCGGCAGCCCGTACGGCCACGTGCCCGCATGCGCCGAACCGTAGAACCGCTCCCACTCCCCCGCGTCCTTCAACCGGAAGTCCGCACCGCAGTCGACGACGAGGACGTCCGGGGCCAATTCGCGGGCCAGTGCCGCGGACTGACCGTGCGGCAGGGCGAGGAAGACGACGTCGTGCCCGGCGAGGACCTGCGGGGAGGTTTCCTCGAAGGTCCTTCCGGCCAGCGGGGCGAGGTGGGGCTGCACCTCCCCCACGGGCCGTCCGGCATTGGAGGCGGCCGTCACCGCGCCGATCTCGACGCCGGGATGCCCCAGCAGCAGCCGCAGCAACTCACCGCCCGCGTATCCACTCGCGCCCGCCACAGCTGTGCGCACCATGTTCCGTCCTTGCATCGTTCATTGCCAGGGCAGGACGGAGCTGTACAGATGTGCACAAATCCGTCTGCCGAAGAAAGGCCGAGCCGGCATCGGATTCCGTGCAGCACTACCACCGCCGTGCAGGGCAAGGCGGTCTCGAGGAGTGCAGGACGACACCCGAAGCGGGACTTAGCTTAGGCTAACCTAACCTGCATCGGGCAAGTGATCGACTTCGTTCGACGGAAAGATCACATCGGCGGGGTCGTACGGTGGCGGAGCCCCGCCTCAGTCGCACTGCGGCGTGGCGCAGAGCTGCCACTCCGAGGACCACCACCCACTGGGTATCCCGTCGTTCGGGGCCACCTCGGTGGTCTGCCAGTAGCGGTCGCGGTTCCACTCACGGGCCGTCACCTTCAGCCGCCGGTCGGGCAGTTCGGTGATGGTGCTCGGCTGCCCCAGGCCGACGTCCGTCTCGGGCACCTTGCCCATGGCCACCGCCGGGCGCCAGACGCCGTCGGAGCTCAGCTGGGTGCGCGACTCCATGGAGCGGTCCGGCTTGCCGGAGGAGGCCATGGCTATGAGCGTGCCGTTCGACCTTTTGAAGAGCGCGAGGAAGCCGTGGTACGGGGACGGCTGGAGACCGAAGTCCTCCGGGGTGGACCACTGCCCGCCCGCCGGCCCCTGCACGGAGTGGCAGAAGCCTCCGTGGTCGAGCCAGAACACCTCCAGCCCGCCCGCCGCATTCTCGACGGCGGTCACGAAGCCCGCCTTGGGGCCGACCGTACCCGCACTGACCCGCTCCCAGGCCCCGTAGGAGCCTCCGGGCGCCGACTGCGCGCGGTGCCAGACGAACGGCAGGCCTCGCGTGGCGGTGGAGTCGTGGAACACCTGGAACTGATCGACGCGGCCGTCGGCACGGGGAACGGAGACCGGACTGCCGGACGCACCGGTGGCGTTGCCCTGCGCGCCGAGGTCCATGCTGCAGCCGCCCGACACCGAGGCGGCGGTCTGCGCCGCGGGTGCCGCAGGCGCGGCGGCCAGAGCTCCTGCACAGGCGACGGCGAGCGCAACAGCAGCACGAGTGACACTCCGGAAGGCTCTCCCCATGAGCGAACACGTACCCCACGCAGGCCACTTCACACATGCGTTCGCGTTCCGCTCACCCGGCGCGGGAGCACCACCCCACGGATGCGCCCCGGGCACGGCCCACGCGACCGGCCGGACAGAACCGGCCTCGGTACGACCGCCCGCCCGCCTTCCCGCGCCGCCGGGCAGAACGCGACGTCACCGCCGCTGCGGACGCCGGAGCCGGAGGCCGTCCGGCCCGCCGCGCCCCGGTCGCGCCCGCCCGGCAGGAACCCGATTCCCGGCACGAACACCGCCGCACCCGGACATGACAACGGCACGTGCGTCCGCACGGACTACGAGGAACAGGGGCCGGACGTCGACATGCCGTCCGCAGCGGCGCCTTCGCACCCGGCGCGAGGGCTGCAACGAAGTCCTGAACGAAGCCTGGGCGCCGGGCCTACCACGCCCCGCCGGGAAGCGGAACCACCTCCTCGGCCCCTTGTGCGCCGGTGCGCAACCGTCGGCCGGAACGCGCCTCTTCCACTTCCCCGGCCGCCGCCCGCCGGTGGCGGAGATGCACGGCGCGCACCGACGCTGGCCAGTGCGCGCACTCCCGGTCCACACGGAGGCCCGGATTCAGCCCCGGCGGAGGAATGTGCCGGTCCGGGCAGGGGTGCACCGGGCCCGGCTGCTCGCCCCGCTCCGCGGTCCCGCGCACCGGAACCACAACTCCCGCGCTCCGCAAGAGCCGCTTCGGGCCACCCGGAGATCGGCCCGGCCGTCCCGGCCGGTGCGTCCACTCGGCGGAAACTGCACTATCCGCCCCGCCACGGCGCGATGAGACTCAACCGGCGTAAGCACCGGGCCCCAACCCGGTTCACACCCGATCCGATCAAGCCCGGGTCACATCCGGTCAAGTTCTGATCACGTGAGGAGTGTGTCGATGTACGCAAAGCTCACCGAGCTGGGCAGTCGCCTGCTCGGGAAGTTCGTGCCCGAGATCGATGCCGCGGCGGCCGAGCTCCTGGCCTGCCGCAACTACCCGGCCTGCTGGCAGTGCAGCGGCAAGTGCGGCTACAACGCACCCTGCTGGGCCTGCTGCAACTCCAACGGCTGTCCGACGATCGTCTGTCAGTGCTGACGATCGCGAACACAGCACCGGGAACAGCAGTGAGAACGGCGCTGAGAACAGCACCCTCCTGCCGACCGGATGAAAGTCCCGGCCGGCGATGACGAACCGCCCCGACCGGGAACGCCACGACGACAGCCGGAGGAGGAAAACCAGGTGGGCTATCTGGCGATCGGCATCCACTGTCTGATCGGCGTGGTCTTCTTCGCCTCGTCCCTCGGCAAGTCAACGGGGCGAAGAGCGTTCGACCGCTTCGTGGTCTCGGTGGAGGGCATGCGGATCATGCCCTCACACCGGGCCCGGTCGGTGGCCCGGGCCGTGGTGGCCGCCGAGTGCGCGGTGTGCGTGAGCCTCGCCGTGCCGGTGACGGCCGCCACGGTGGCGGGACTGGTGATCGCAGCGGGGCTGCTGGCGGTCTTCACGGCCGCCATCGCGGTCTCCGTACGGCGGGGAGTGCGCACGCCCTGCCGGTGTTTCGGCGCCTCGGCGAGCCCGCTGGGGCCGAGACACATCGTGCGCAACCTCGCCCTCACGGCCGCGGCGGTCACCGGCGCGGCGGCCGTCGCCGTGTCCGGGGCGACCACCCCGGGCGGCGCCACTGTGGCGGTGCTCGGCGGTCTGCTCCTGGGCGGGCTGGTCGCCGCGCTCGACGACATCCTCGATCTGTTCCGGCCCATCGGCGAGGCCCCGGGCCTCGCCCCGCGGCCGGTGGTTCCGGCCGACTCCCAACCGGCTCCGAACCGGCTCCGAACCGGCTCCCGGCCGGCTCCGAACCGGCTCCGGACCGACTCCAAGTGATCCCAGAGGAGACGACTTCCATGCCCGTCCTGATCGCGGCGGTGGTCCTGGTGGGACTGCTCTGTACGCTGGACCTGATCCTCACCCTGGGGGTGATCAAGCGGCTGCGGGACCACACCGCGATGCTGTCCAAGATGGCCGACGGCAACGCGCCCGGCAGACCGCCCGTCATCAAGGTCGGCGAAGAGGTGGGCGAGTTCCAGGCCGTCGCCGTCGACGGCGAGGTGCTGACCCGCGAGTCGCTGTCGGGCGACACCCTGGTGGCGTTCTTCTCCCCCAGCTGCGGCCCGTGCCACGAGATGCTGCCGAAGTTCGCTGAGTACGCGCGGACGCTGCCCGGCGGCCGGAAGCAGGTGCTGGCCGTGGTGGTCGGCACGCCCGAGCGCGCCAAGGGGCAGGTCGCCGAGCTGAGCCCGGTCGCCCGCGTCGTGGTGCAGGGCAGCGAGCCCGTCATGACCGACGCCTTCCAGATCATGGGGTTCCCGACGCTGCTCGAGGTCGCCTCGGACGGCGCCGGCAGGCCCGTGATCGCGCGCAACAACGTGAACCTGGATTCCCCCGTCGTAGCCGCATGAACGGGCAGGACCACGGCCGGCGGCAGGCGGCCCCCGGCCCGGGCCCGGGTCCCGCACCGGGTCCCGGCCCGGGCCCTGGACCGGGCCCCGCATCCTCCCCCGGGGCACCGGCCGGCCCGGGCCCCGGGCCGGCCTCCGGCCCTGCCGACGCCGCCGGCCTCCCGCCCGCACCCTCCGGCGGCCTCCTGGCCACCACCCGGCGGATCGCCGCGGCCACCGCGCTGGTGGCGAGCGCGGCTCCCGCGGCCCTCGCGTGCTACCTGGTGCTGACGCTGATGGCCGGCGCCCTCCCCGTGGTCACCGCCTGGCTGACCAAGCTGATGCTCGACGGGCTGGGTTCGGGCGCCTCCCTCGGCACGCTGGTGGGCCTGGGCGCAGGGCTCGCCGCGGCCGGGACCGTCATCGCGGTCGTACCCCAGATCAGCCAGTACCTGCGGCGCGAACTCGACCGCAGGGTCGGGCTGCTCGCCGACGACCGGCTGTTCAGGGCCGTGGAGGGCTTCGCCGGCCTGGGGCGCTTCGAGGACCCGCGCTTCCTGGACCGGCTGCGGCTCGCGCAGAGCTCCGGCGGCGGCATGCCCAACCAGGCCGTCGACGGAGCCGTCGGCATCGCCCGCAGCGCCCTCACCATCGGCGGGTTCCTCGGCTCGCTCTCCCTGCTGAGCCCGTGGATGACCGCCCTGGTGCTGGTCGCCGCGGTGCCCACGCTGGTTTCCGAGGTCGCCATGGCGCGGCGCAAGGCGCGCACGCTGTGGGACGTCGGCCCGGTCGAGCGCCGGCAGATGTTCTACAGCGAGCTGCTGTCGAGCGTCGAAGCGGCCAAGGAGATACGGCTCTTCGGCACCGGCGCGTTCCTGCGGGGCCGGATGCTGGCCGACCGGCGTACGGCCGACGCCGCCAAGCGCGCGGTGGACCGGCGGGAGGCCGTCGTCCAGTCCGGGCTCGGGCTGCTGGCCGCGCTCGTCTCCGGCGGCGGACTGCTGTGGGCGGTGGGCGCCGCGCACGCCGGCACCCTGTCGGCCGGCGACGTCGTCATGTTCGTGGCGGCGGTGGCCGGCATCCAGGGCGCGCTGGCCACCCTGGCGAGCGAAGTGGCCCGCTCGCACCAGGCCTTGCTGATGTTCGACCACTACCTCGTGGTCGCGGGCGCCGGGCCGGACCTGCCCGTGCCCCTGCAGCCGGCCGCGCTGCCGCCGCTGGGCCGCGGCATCGAGCTGCGCGACGTGTGGTTCCGGTACTCCGAGGAGCACCCGTGGGTGCTGCGCGGCGCCAGCCTGCACCTGCGCCGGGGCGAGGTGCTGGCGCTCGTCGGGCTCAACGGCGCCGGCAAGTCCACGCTGGTGAAGCTGCTGTGCCGGTTCTACGATCCCGAGCGCGGCGCGATCCTGTGGGACGGCGTGGACATCCGTACGGTCGACGTGGCTGAGCTGCGGCGGCGCATCGGCGCGGTGTTCCAGGACTACATGCACTACGACATGACGGCGGCGGAGAACATCGCCCTCGGCGACCTCGCGGCGCTCGGCGACCGCCCGCGGATCGAGGCGGCCGCGGAGCGCGCGGGCATCCACGCCAAGCTCGCCGGTCTGCCGTACGGGTACGACACGCTGCTGTCGCGGAGGTTCTTCATGGAGTCCGACAAGGACAACCCGGAGACCGGTGTGGTCCTCTCCGGCGGCCAGCGGCAGCGGCTCGCGCTCGCCCGCGCGTTCCTGCGGGACCAGCGCGACCTGATGATCCTCGACGAGCCGTCGGCGGGGCTCGACGCCGAGGCGGAGCACGAGATCCACACCGCGCTGCGGCGCCACCGCGGCGAGCGGACCAGCCTCCTCATCTCCCACCGCCTGGGCGCGGTGCGCGACGCCGACGTCATCGCCGTCCTGGAGGACGGACGCGTCGTGGAACAGGGCCCGCACGCCGAGCTGATCGGCTCCGGCGGCCGCTACGCGCGCCTCTTCACCCTCCAAGCGGCCGGCTACCAGGCCGGCACGGACACCGACGCCGGGAGCGAGCCCGCGTTCACCGGGGAGCCCCGGTGACGGCCGGGTCCGCGCTGCGGCGGCGGCTGCGCGGCGCGGCTGCGGTCGCGGCGGGCGCGGCGCTGGGTGCGGCCGTGTGCCTGGCGCGCGGCCTGGTCGTGGTCACCGTCCGCGGCACGAGCATGGCGCCGGCCTTCCGGGACGGCGACCGCGTCCTGGTCCGGCGCGGCCCGCGGCCGGCCGTGGGACAGGTCGTGGTGGCCGAGCGGCCCGCGAGCGGCGGCATGTGGCCCCGGCCGCCGGTGCGCGCCGAGGCGGGCGCGGCCGGCGTCCACGGCCGCGACTGGCTGATCAAACGCGTGGCCGCGCTCCCCGGCGACCTCGTCCCGCTCGACTGCGTCCCCGCCCTGGCCACGGCGCCCGAGGAGCGCGTACCGCCCGGCCAGGTGGTCCTCCTCGGCGACAACGGCAGGGTGAGCTTCGATTCGCGGGAGGTCGGCTACTTCCCGCTGGAGCGCGTCCTGGGAACGGTGCTGCGCCGGCGGTGACGGGACGACAACAGGAGGCCGGTCTGCCGGATTGCCCCGGGAGTTGACAGTGTTCGCCAACCGCACGACAGTGCGGAAGAGCGACGGGGGAACGGTATGGCCGAGGACGACGACGGCGCACCGATGCGCTGGGACAGCGAGGCTCGCCGGGGCGCAGGCGGTTGGGTACCGGCGTCCAGGGGTTCCGCACGGGCCGGGGGCACGGCGGACGGCGGCGGTCCTGCGCCGCCGGGTGACCGCGGGTCGTCCGCGTCCCGAAGATTCGTGCTGCTGGCGGCGGTCGGGGCGGTGACCTCGGCGGTCGTCACCCTGGTCGTGGTCAAGGTCTTCTTCTCGGGCTCCGAGGCCGGCGCCGAGCCGTCGCCCGGCGGCCCGTCGGCCTCATTGGCAGCGCAGAGCGCGACGCGGGGTGCGGCACAGCCCGAGGGGCCGCAGACCTCCTCGCCCGCACCGGAACCGCCCGCCTCGGGACGGTCCCAGGCCGCGGCCCTGGACGCGCTGCTGACGAAGAGCGCGGCGGACCGCGAGAAGGTCACCGACGCCGTGAACGCCGTCGAATCGTGTGCCTCCGGTGCGGCCGTCGCAGCGGCCGGGGCCGATCTGGACGCGGCCGCCGTCCGGCGCGACGGGCTGATCGAGGACCTGTCGCGTATCGCCGTGCAGGACATCGAGGGCGGCCGCGCCGCAGCGGAGGAGCTGCGGACCGCCTGGCGGCGCTCGGCGGAGGCCGACCGCGCGTTCGCCCGGTGGGCGCAGGACGCCGCGGGCTGCTCCTCCGGCAGCGTTCCCCACGGCTCCGCGTACGACCGCGGGGTGGCGAGCAGCGGCCTCGCGACGCAGGCCAAGCAGGAGTTCCTGCGGAGGTGGGCGCCGATCGCCGGCCGGTACGGGCTGCAGGTACGCGACCACACCCGTATCTGACGGTCCGGCAGCCCGCCTCCGTCCGCACCCTCCTTCCTCCAGCCTCCTTCCTCCAGCCATCTCACCCCTGTCCACCCCGACGGAAGGGTCTTCCCGACGATGAGCCAGCAGGATCCCCAGAGCCCGCTCCGCCAGCTCATCGAGGCGCAGGCGGGCAGCCGCCCCGGTGACGCCACCGCCTACCTGCGCGGCGCGGCCCACCTCGACCGTGACTTCCGCGACGCGGTGATCGCGGAGCTCGCCGAGAACCCGTACCGCGTCCCTCCGCCCGCCTACGGGGTGGACCTCGTGGCGGTGCTCAAGGAGTGCTTCGTGGCACGGCGCCGGGCCACGCTCCGCGGGGCGCTGATGCTCGCCGTTCCGGTGCTCCTGCTCCCGGTCGACGCGGCGGGCGTGTTCCTGTGCGTCGGCCTGGTGCTGGTCGTACGCCTCTTCCAGCTCGCGGCCCGCGCGATGGCGGGTGCCACGGAGCGCGGCACCGGCACGGCGGGGCGCGACCGGTCAGGCCCTGTCACGCGCCTGCTGACGGGGATCATCGGGCTGGCGATCGTCGTCTTCCTCGGCGCCCGGCTCCTGAGCGGGGTCGGCCCGCTGCTGTCCGAAGCCGTGTGGCCTCATCTCCCGGCCGCACTCCTGCTCTTCGCCCTCTGGGCGGCGATCGCGACAGTGGACACGTACCTCAGGATGTCCCTGCTGCACCTCCTCGCCACCGGCCGGGCCCCGGAGCACCCCGACGGGCAGGGCTCCACCGCGGCCCGCATCGCACAGCTGCGGCGCCAGCAGGCCGACCCCGACGTCATCTACAGCGACTACGCGCCCTTCGTGGGAGCGGGGGTCGAGGTGGACTCCTGGTCCTTCGCGATCGAGTTGATCCCCCGGAGGGGCGCGACCGTGCCCACGCTCCGCTTCGCGCAGCCCGGGGCCGCCCCTGCGGGCCCCGGTGCCGCACCCGACGCCGCCGGCTTCACCGTCCCCGCGGTGCACGCCCGCATCCGGGCCGAACTCCTGCGGCTCGGCGCGGGCGGGGACTACCCCGGCGACCGGCTGCACGGCATCCACGTGGACGACTACGTGATGAAGGGCGGTCTGAGACTGGGCCCGGCCGCGGACTGGAGCGGCACCGGGCCCGGCACGGCGTTCGCGCGCATGGCGCCGTTCGCCCGGCGCTCGGCCGCCGAACGGCTGCGGCTCGCGCCGGGCGTGCCGGCTCCCCCGACGTGGTGGCCGGACAGCCTGGACCTGGCCGCCGAGGAACGGCTGCGGCACTACCTGACGACCCGGGTGGGCAGCTGGGAGGACGAGGTCGTCCTCACCGTCTTCAGCCGGGTGCAGCTGCAGGGCGGTCTGCTGTTCCTGGAGTCCCGGGCCTTCCTGCTGCCGCCGATCGCCCGCGCGTACCACGAGATCGACAAGATGATGCCGCCGTCCGACGCCGGGGACTGGCTCTCCCTGGCGGGCCACGCCCTGGCGGCCGCCTTCCGGCTGGCCGGGGACGCCCCGCGCGACCTCGTCGCCATCCCGCGGACGGCCTCGCGCACCGCGCGGAACCGGAACTGGTACGGGCGGATGTGCCGCACCGACCGCGTGGTCGACCACGGGCCCCGGTACTCGGTCCGGGAGCTGGCCGCGGAGCCCGAGTACCAGCAGCTGTTCCAGGAGATGGACGCCCAGCGGTTCCTCAAGAGCATCAAGACCCGCACGCTGACGGCGGTGCGCGGCAGCCTGCGGGACGCGGGATACCGCACGGACGAGTACGACGCGCGCGCCAACGTCGTCTTCGACCGCTCGGTGCACGTGCACGGAACGGTCACCGGGAACGTCCAGACGGGTGACGGCGCGAACGCCACGCACCAGACCGTCACCACCCCCCAGCCCCACGTCGGCCCGAGCCCCGGCGGCGCTTCTTCAGGGAGTTGACGCGATGACCTCCACACAGCAGGACGGGAACGGGGACGAGCCGCGGGACCACGCGCGCGGCATCGTCATCCACGGCACCTTCAGCGGCAACGCGCAGACCGGTGACCACGCCCGGGCGGAGTACGTCCACCACGCGGCGGGATCCGGTGGCCGGAAGGAGGAGTCCGCCGAGGTACGGGAGCTGCGGCAGGCCGTGGAGGCCCTGCGCGCCCAGCTCGCGTCCCTGCCGGCCGGCAGCGCGCCCCTGCCGTCACCCGCCCTTCAAGCCGCGCAGTCCGCGCTGGACGAGGTGGACGACGCGCTGCCGACGGCCGACGAGCCGGCGCGGGGTCGGATCCAGCGGGCGGTGTACGCGGTGACCGGGGCCCTGGCCTCGGCGGCGTCGCTCGCCGAGGGCGTCAGGGCACTGCGGGAGGCAGCAGCTCCATGGTTCTGAGGGCACGGCCCGCCCCATAACCCTCAACCTCAGGTCCAGGGTCAGACATACCCTTCGGGGATGGTCGCAGCGATGAGCGCGGTCAGCTCGCTGAGGACGGTCTGCCCGGTCCCGTCACCGCCGTACTCCTTCGGCACGAACACCTCCACGAAGGCGGCACGGTGGTCGGCTATGCAGCGAACACTGCCACCGGGCAGCTGCTCCACGAACCACCTGATGCCGCCGGTCTCCCACACGGGGGCGTAGCGGTCGAAGCTCTTGGATCCCACCGTCAGGACCTCGGGGCGCGGAATCCCGCAGCGCAGCACGACCGCCGGGTCGCCCCAGTCCGCGGTGAACTCCGGGACGGGACGGGACGTCCCCCGCTCCAGCCCGGCCAGCGCGGTGGGCAGCTCCGCGTGCAGCGCGCGGCAATGAGCGGCCTGCTGCCCCGTCGGCCTGGGCGCGGCACGGGCCGCGGCACCGCTCGTGGACGACGATCCGGCGGCGACGAGCAGCGCCGCCGCGACGACGGGCAGACCACGTGACCCGCGGGTCCAAGGCTGCTGCACCGGGCGCTCCTTCGTGCGTACAAGTGCGTATCAGTGGCCACCAATGAGGCTGAACGGCACCTAAGTGGAACCAACCGCACCATCAGTGGCGTATTGACTGTCGACCAGGCCGTGCAAGTCACGCCATGCAGGACACAAGGAGAATACGATCTTGAAGAGCATAGGTGCACAGCCCTCCCGCCGCACGGTTCTCACCCTCGGTGCCGGCACGGCGCTGGCCGCCGCCATGTCCACGGGCGGGACGGCCTACGCATCGACGCCCGCAGGGGACCGGGTCTCCCGTCAGCTGCGCGAGCTGGAGCGCGAGCACTCCGCCCGCCTCGGGGTGTTCGCCCGCAACATGGCCACCGGCAGGACCGTCGTCCACCGCGCCGGCGAGCGCTTCCCCATGTGCTCGACGTTCAAGACGCTCGCCGTCGCGGCGGTCCTGCGGGACCTCGACCACGACGGCACGTTCCTCGCCAAGCGCATCCACTACACCGCCGACTACGCCAAGGCCTCCGGCTACGACAAGATCACCGGCAAGGCGGAGAACGTCGCCAACGGCATGACCGTCGAGGAACTCTGCGGCGCCGCCATCTCCTACAGCGACAACGCCGCGGCGAACCTCCTGCTCACCGAGCTGGGAGGCCCCACCGCCGTCACCCGCTTCTGCCGCTCGGTCGGCGACGGCACCACCCGGCTCGACCGGTGGGAGCCCGACCTGAACTCGGCGGAGCCGGACCGGATCACCGACACCACGACCCCCCGCGCCATCGGACGGACCTACGCGCAGCTCGTCCTCGGCAACGCCCTGGACCCGGCGGACCGCAAGCGGCTGACCGGATGGCTGCTCGCCAACACCACCAGTGACCAGAAGTTCCGCGCGGGCTTCAAGGGCTGGACCGTCGCGGACAAGACCGGCTCCGGGAGCTACGGCACCAGCAACGACGTGGGCGTCGTCTGGACCCCGAAGGGGTCGCCGGTCGTCGTCTCCGTCCTCACGACCAAGCACGAGCCCAAGGCGGCGGGGGACGACGCGCTCGTCCGCAAGGCCGCCGAGCTCCTGGCTCCCGCCCTCGCCTGACGGCCCGACGGCCGGCCGGGTCCCGCACCCGCCTCAGGGCTGCGGGACCACCGCCACCGGGCACGGGGCGTGGTGCAGGGCCGCATGGGCCACATGGCCGATCCGCTGGGGGACGTGCGGCCCGGAGGCGTGCCGCCCGACGACCAGGAGAGCGGCGCGTTCGCAGGCGGAGAGCAGCACCTGCGCCGCGCTCCCCAGTTCGACGTGCTCGACGACCCGGGCCTGCGGATGGCGTTCCCGCCACGGCTGGAGGGCGTCGGCCAGCCGCTTCCTCTCAAGCGGTTCGAGGCCGCCGGCCTCGTCGGCCAGCCGCATGGACGCCGGGCTCCAGGCGAACACCGGGGGAATCGACCAGGCGCGTACGGCGCGCAGGCTCGCTCCCTTCGCGGCCGCGGCCGCGAAGGCGAACTCCAGGACGGCTCCGGCCTCCTCCTCCGCCCCGGGCACGCCCACCACCACCTCGTCCGCAACGGGAACGGGCGGCCCGGCGGCCGCCTCTCCGGGCCCCGCGACCTGCTCCCCCCGGTCGCCGGCCGGGTCGCCGTGGCTGCGCACGAGCACGACCGGCCCCCTGGCCTGCCGCAGCACGTGCAGGGCGATGGAGCCGATCAGATAGCCGATCAGGGCTCCGTGCCCGCGCGAGCCGAGGACGAGCATGTCGGCCTCGGTCGCCTCCGCGACCAGGGCGGGGACCGGATCGGCGGGCAGGAGCCGGGCCGTCACCGGCACCCCGGGGCACCGGGCGGTCACCCGGGCCCGGGCCTCGCGCAGCAGCGTCTCGGCCCAGCGCTGCTGCACCTCGGTGTCCGCGGTGACGGGCAGGTCCAGCGGCTGCCACACCCAGGCGTGGACGAGGCGCAGCTCCATGCCCCGGCGCTCCGCCTCGGCGGCGGCCCAGTCCGCGGCGGCTTTGCCGTGCTCGCTTCCGTCCACGCCAACGGTGATCACGCCGGACACAGGGCCTCCATGGGGCGGGCGACGGTTTCTCGTTGTGGCCACTGTCCGGCCTGTCCGCCACTGTGGCAGGGACCGGAGGCCGCGGCCACACGGACGAGTGACTCCGTCCGGACGGCACGGCCCTGTGCGGATCCCCGCACGTCAGTTGTGCGGCACGACCGCGACGGGGGCGGCGGCGTGGTGCAGCACGGCGCGGGTGCCGCGGGCCGCGGCCGCCTCGAAGGCGTAGGCGAACAGTTCGTCACACGGGCGGGCGAGGTCCACGCCGAGGACCACTTCGCGGTACGCCTCGTCGCCGTACGTCTCCCGGCCGTACGCCTCCTGCTCTCCCCCGGCCCGCTCCCCCGCCCGTACGAGCACGCCAGGCCGAGCCGGCGCGGGCGAGGACCGACATCGACACCGTAGGTGGGCGACCAGTCCTCCAGCGCGTGCAGCAGCGTCAGCGGCAGCCCGAGCAGCCGGGCCTCGCGCGCGGCCCCAACGGTCCCCGACCACCTGGCCGAACGGCCCCGCCGCCGCTCCACGCACCGGTGGCCCGCCCGGTTCCGTGAAGGACCGGGCGGGCCACCGTCGTCCGCATCAGGGGCAGGGTCGGGGTCGGGCCGGGGTCAGATCGTCACGCAGATGCCGTCCTCGATGCTGCGGCCGTCGCGCTCCAGCCCGCCGCACACGAGCTTCGACTGCGCCTGCTCGTAACCCACTTCCCACCGGTGGGACGCCGCGTTGACCTTCGGCGAGTGGAAGTTGCCCCAGTAGGACCGCAGCGCCCCGGGCAGGCCGTCCTTGGTCCGCACCGTGATGTCCTGGACGAAGCGGTTGTGATGTGCCGTCATCACACAGATGTACTTGCCGCACTGGCTGTGCACCGCCGCGTTCGCAGGCGACGCCGCGACGAACCCGAAGGCCAGGGCGGCGAACACGGTCGCAATCTTCCTCATCACTTCCCCTTGCCGAAGTCACCGCACGCTCCTGTGCGGTTGATCGGCCCCAGTAGACCGGGCGCCCGGCAGGCAGATCCCTTTTCAGGGGAGATTTCGCCTGATCAGGTGGACCTGCCCGGGTTCGTCAGCGAGCACGTGGCCCTGGCCGTCCTGTTCGGGTCGCTCTCCGAGCGCGCGGTGAGGGTGACGGTGCCCTTCCGGTCCGCGCCCGACCCGGCCGTGACGGCGACGTCGACGGGGACCGAGGAGCCGGCGGCCGCGGTGGTCAGGCGGTTGGGGAGCCAGGCGGACCAGCCGCGCCCGGAGGCGGTGGCGGACAGCCGGTAGACGTCGGAGGACAGCAGGGGTTCGCTCTGCGGGGCGGCCTTGCCGGTGTTGGCGAGGCCGAAGGTGCACACGGCCCGCCCCTTGGCGGGGTCGCTCTTCACCGTGCCGCGGCCGAGTGCGAGCCCGCGGGCCTGCGGCCCCGCGCCGTCCAGGGACTTGACGCCGATGTCGTAGGAGAGCACGCCGGTGGCGTCGCGCTGCACGTTCAGGACGTAGAAGTGCAGCCGGTTGGCCCGGTCGACGTACTCGTAGGAGCTGCCGGAGTCGGCGCCCGCGTGGAAGAGCGCGTCGCTGAGCTGCCGGTAGTCGCCCATGGTGATCTTCTGCGGGGTGCCGTCGGGACGGGTGAAGTCCAGCAGGCCGATGTCCTCGGGGTGCGCGTCGATCACCCAGGCGAACGGGGCCCGGTCCGCGTTCTTGGTCTTGCTGAGCAGGACGCCGCTGTCCGGGGTGAAGGAGTCCATGCCCATGCGGTCGACGACCTCGACGGTGTAGTTGTCGTAACCGCCGCCGTCGCACAGGGGGTCGGTGGTGCGGTCGCAGGCCGGGGACAGGTCGCGGCCCATGGTGATGTTGACGCCGGTGAGGCCCTTCTCGCCGGGCGGGGCCGAGCGTGCGGTGACGCGGGCGACGACGAGCCCGGAGTTCTTGAGGGCGTCGCGGTCGAGGCGCAGGACGTTCTTCTCGTCGACGATGCCGAGCTTCATCTTGTCCCGCAGGACATGCTGGGCACCCATGGAGCCGCCGGCGGTGGCGGGTATCTGCCAGCGGGTGTGCGGCCCGCCGGGGCCGTTGAACGAACCGCGGGAGAGCATGCCCCAGATGCCGGTGTAGGCGCGGCTGAGCGGGGTCCCGTAGGGGTTGTTGTAGTTGTCGCCGATGCCCAGGATGTGGCTGAGTTCGTGGGCGAACGTGGCCATGCCGGAGCTCTCGGCCTGGGTGGAGGAGCCGTTCGCCGCGTTGGGCCAGATGCGGGCGGCCGCCTGCCAGGACGTCCAGGGCACGTAGCGGGTCCTGGCGGAGTTGAGGCCGGAGGCGATGGGCAACGGCGGCCCCCAGGCGGCCGGCACGTCCCGTTCGGAGCGGAACTTCATCTGCCCGAACTCCTGCCAGGCGGACGACTCGTCCACGCCGGCGGTGAGGTAGAAGACGAAGTCGAACTCGCCGGCCTTGTCGGCGCCCACCTCGTCGACCCAGGCCCGCTTGCCGTCGGCGCGGATGTCCTTGCCGCAGGTGTCGCCCACGGGGCACGCGCCGGGGTTCATGCCGGGCTCGATGCCGTACTGGTACGACTTCCACGGCATGCGGTACACGCCGAAGGAGGTCAGTCCGACGCCGACGCGGCCGCCGGAGTCCTCCATCCAGTACTCGTTGATGGTGTGGCCGCGGTTGAGCGCACCGGGCTTGTTGAGGAAGTCCTCGTAGAACTTGGGGACCTGTGCGCGGGGTATGCCGGACGCGGCGGGCAGCGGATTGCCGAACCGCGCGGCGCCGGGCGGCTTGCTGACGGAGAACTCCTCGTCGGGGTAGTCCAGGAGGACCAGGGCCCCCTTGAACTTGCGCTGCGTGGGCTTGCGGTCCGGGTCGGCCCAGCTCGTGCCGGGGACCGAGCGGTATTCGGCCCAGGTCATGTCGTCGGGGTTGCGCCAGTGCTGAGGATCGATCGGCTGGACGAGGGGGTGCGGCTTGC
Source organism: Streptomyces roseifaciens (assembly GCF_001445655.1). NCBI lineage: Bacteria > Bacillati > Actinomycetota > Actinomycetes > Kitasatosporales > Streptomycetaceae > Streptomyces > Streptomyces roseifaciens. Next base: position 1,464,289 of record NZ_LNBE01000003.1, on the reverse strand, counting down.
GGGATTCGGCATCGGGCGTCGCCCGGGCGGGGCCCGCGGCGACGGCGGCGACGACGCCGAGGAGGAGGGCGACGACGCTGAGTCGACGCAGTCGACGGACGCGTCTGCGGCGCAGGAACACGGCTCACCTCTTGAATTGGCAAGTTCATGACAAGCGCTCATGGCAAGCGCTGTTTCGAGTGTGCCTACCGGGGCCACGGTAGAGCCGGGGACAGCAGCGCCGCCAGAGTGCCTGCGGGTTCCTCGTGGCGTCTGCGCGTACGGACCGGGGCCGCGCGGGCGGTGGCTCCCGCCGCGCAGGCCCGGCCGCCGCCTTCGCCTCGGCCGGGCCGCGCCGACGACGGCCCCGGGCACGGTCACCCGCCTCCCACGGGCTTACGGCACCGCGATCCGGTAGGCGCAGAGCCCGACCACGCCGAGCACGCAGGCGATCACCACCCAGGAACCGAGGCCCGTGTGGCGGCGGCTCCCGTGGCCGGGGCGGGCCTTCGCGGGGCGGCGGCCCTTCGCCTTGCCCGGCTCCGGGGGTGCGGGGGCCGCGGCGGTGTCGGCGAGGAGACGGCGGCAGGCGGCGGCGAGTTCACCCGTGCCCGCCGACAGCGCCACGACCGCCTCCGAGCGCGCCGGGGCGGTGGTGCCGCCGTCCAGGATGCGGCCCGCGCGGACGAGTATCTCGTCGGCGCCGGCCGCGGGGGCGAGGCTGATCCAGCGCTGGACGTGCTCGCCCCGGATCACCACCTCCCCCGACCGGTCGCGGTAGACGATGTACTCCCGCCACAGCAGACCGGCCAGCTCTTCTGCGGTCTCTCTCAGTCTCGCCCTCATGTGGATCCCCCCACGGCTCGGGGCTCACGGCTCGGCGCGGCCCACCCAATCGAACAAACGCCGCATTCTAGCTGCGGGGACTGACAGCGACCGCTCCCCCGGCCGGGGGCTCCCTGCCAGGCCCCTTACGGGGCCTGGCGAGGCGTCAGCGCTTGGGCCAGTGCCACAGCGGCTCGTCGAGCATGCTTTCGCGGCCTGCGACGTCCGTCTGTCCGAGGGCGTCCTTGACCAGGGCGATCGAGTTGACGTCCAGCCGGTGGCCCCGGGCGCCGGCGCGGAGGGCGTCGGCCAGCTCCGGGGCGTGGGTGACGACCACGATCTGGGTGTCCCGGGTCGCGGTGAGGATCAGATCGGCCAGCGGGGGCAGCAGGTCGGGGTGGAGGCTGGACTCCGGCTCGTTGAGGACGAGCAGCGCGGGCGGTCGCGGGGTGAGCAGCGCTGCGGTCCACAGCAGGTAGCGCAGCGTGCCGTCGGAGAGCTCGGCCGCGCCGAGCGGGCGCAGCAGGCCGCGCTGGTGCAGCTTGAGCTCGAACCGGCCGCCCTCACTGACGATCTCCACCCTGCTGCCGGGGAACGCCGCGTCCACGGCGGCGTCCAGGGCCTCGTGGTCGCCGATCTCCCGGATGGTCTGCAGGGCGGCCGCCACGTCCGCTCCGTCGTGGCCGAGCACCGGGGTGCGGGTGCCGATCTGTGCGCTGCGGGCCGGGGCGTGCGCGTCGGTGCGCACGTGGTCGTAGAACCGCCAGGAGCGCATGTGCTCGCGCAGCCGCAGCAGGTCGGGGGCGAGCTGCGGGTCGGCGAGCTCGCTGAGCATGCTGTCGTAGGGGCGGACGGCGTTCACCGAGTCGTGCCAGCTGCCGCTCGCCGTGCGGGTGCGCACGGCGGGCCCGGAGCGGTCGGAGAGCAGTGCGGCCGGGCGCAGCACGGGGCCGGCCCAGGTGCACTCCCGCTTGATCTCGGGGTCCAGGTTGAACATGGACGGCGCGCCCGTGCTGCCGGAGGTCGGTATCGGGTGCCCGAAGTCCACCGCGTAGCCGAATTCGTCCCCGGCGAACCCGAGCCGGAGGCTGGCCGCCGGGGAGCGCCCACTGCCCTTCCGCTCCCCCGCCCACAGCGTCGAGGCCAGCCCGCCCTCGCGCGCCAGCGCCGCGACCGCACCCCCGCGCGCCGAGTCGGCGAGCAGCCGCAGGGCCCGGTAGAGGCTGGACTTCCCGGTGGCGTTCGCCCCGGTGATCACGTTGAGCCGGCCCAGGGGGACGATCAGCCGGCGCAGGGACCGGTAGTTCTCGACGGCGACAGTGGTGAGCATGGGACCTCTCGGCGCATCGCGGTGGATCTTTCGTTCAGTGTGCCAAGGGGCTCTGACATCGCCCCGAAGCCGCGCCCCTGCGCCCCTGCGCCCGCCTCCTGGCTACAGCCCCCTGAGCTCTCCTTCGTAGAAGACCAGCGGCCGGCCGCCCTCCCGGTACCCGGCCTCCTCGACCCGGCCCACGACGAGCACGTGGTCTCCCCCGTCGTACGCGGCCCACGGCGTGCAGGCGAGGGTCGCGAGCGAGCCCGCGAGGCGGGGTGCGAGGCCGGTGGGCGGGCGGGGTGCCCACCGGGGCGGTGCCGCCGTGCGCCGGCCCGCGAAGTGCTCGGCGAGGTCCTTCTGGTCCTCGCCGAGCACGTTCACCGTGAACGGCCTGCCCTCGGGCCCGCCGGCGAGGTGCCGGCCGGCCTTGCTGCGGCGGTGCAGGGAGACCAGCACCAGCGCGGGGTCCAGCGAGACCGCCGTGAAGGCGTTGACGGTGGCCCCGTGCGGGGCGCCGTCGACGTCGCACGTCACCACCGTGACGCCGGTGGCGAAGTGCCCCAGGCAGGTCCGCAGCAGCCGTTCGTCGGTGAGCACCGGTCCTTCACCTTCCCCCGTCGCCGGCCGGCAGGTCGAACCAGAGGTGGACCTGGCCGGTCCCGATCCCGTTCTCGTACGCGCCGAACCGGCGGCCGCGCGCCGCGCACGCCTCGCCGCCCAGCGCACCCGCCAGCATCAGGTAGTGGCCGAACCGCGCCTCGGGTGCGTACCGCAGGTACTCCGGCATGGTCCGGATCACCTGGTCGTGCCGGCCCGCCTCCAGCCACGCGATCCGCTGTTCGTCCGCCGCCCGTGCCTCGGCGGTGACGATGTTGGCGGGGTCCCCGGCCATGCGGTTGCGCAGTTCGGACAGCGGCCAGAAGCGGTGGGAGAGGCCGCCCGAGGCGAGCAGCAGCACCTTGCGGTCGAGGCCGCCGACGGCCTCCCCCACGATCCGGCCGATCCCGAGGAAGTCCTCGGTGGTCGCCGTCTGGCAGACGGAGACGGACACCCAGGCCTTGCCGCCGGCCGTGCCCGCGCCGGCGCCCTGTCCGAGGTACGTCCAGAGGTTGAGCGTCGCGTAGTGGATCGGCAGGTGCGGGTCGTCGTTGGCGGCGATCCACACCTTCCGCTCCTCCGCCAGCCCGGCGACCGCGTGGGCCAGTTCCGGGTCGCCGGGGAGGTCGTACGGGAGCCGGCTGATCGCGCCCGGCATCTCGTCGGAGGTGAACAGGCCCGTACGGCGCGGGTGGGCGGTGATGACGGCCTCGGTGGTCGTCGCCCAGTGGGAGTCGAAGACCACGACGGTGTCGTACTCCAGCGCGCCTTCCGCCGGGTCGGTCACCTCGCGCCGGAGCTGCTCCAGGCCGGTCGCGAGCGTGAAGTCGCGGCCGCCGTTGGCCTCGATCCGGGCGGGTTCGGGGAACATGATGACGGGCGCGTGCGAGAGCAGGCCCGCACCGGCGATGTCGCCCATGGACGTCTCCTTTACGGGATGAGGAGGAGCTTTCCGGAGGTGCGGCGGGAGGCCAGGTCGGTGTGCGCGCGGTGCGCCTCGGCGAGGGGGTAGGTGCCGGCGACGGTGAACGTCAGCGTGCCGTCGGCGATCCCCCGGAACACCTCGCCCGCCCGCCGTTCGAACTCCTCGACGGTGGCCCGGAAGTGCTCCAGGTAGGGCCGGGTGAGAGTCAGCGAGCCGCCCCACAGCAGCCGCATCACGTCGACGGGCGGCACGGCGCCGCTGGCGCCCCCGAAGAGGACCAGCGTGCCGCGGGTGCGCAGCGAGGCGAGGCTCGCGTCGAAGGTGGCGGCGCCGACGCCGTCGTAGACCGCGTGGACGCCCTCCCCGCCGGTGAGCGCGCGGACCTCGGCGGCCAGGTCGTCGGTCCCGGTGTAGCGGACGACCTCGTCGGCGCCGTTGGCGCGGGCGGTGCGCTCCTTCCCCTCCGTGGACACCGTGCCGATGACGCGGACGCCGCGCCGCTTGAGCATCTGGGTGAGCAGGAGGCCGACACCGCCGGCGGCGGCGTGGACGAGGACCGTCTCGCCCTCCCGGGCCGGGTAGGAGTCGTGGGCGAGGAAGTGGGCGGTCATGCCGTGGACGAGCACGCCGCCGGCCGTCCGCAGGTCGATGGCGTCGGGCACGACGATGGCCTTGTCCTCGGGTACGAGGACCCGTTCGGCGTAGCTGCCGAGCACGGTCGTCCAGGCGACGCGGTCGCCGGGCGCGAAGCGGGTGACCCCGGGGCCGGCGGCCAGGACGATGCCGGAGCCCTCCTCGCCGGGCACGCAGGGGACGGGCAGCGGATAGCGGCCCTCGCGCCGGTAGAGGTCGATGAAGTTCACTCCGGCCGCGGCGAGTTCGACGAGGATCTGCCCTTCGCCGGGCTGCCCCGGGTCGGGCTTCTCGACGTAGAGCTGGACCTCGGGTCCGCCGGTCTCGCGGATCTCGATGGCGTGCATCAGTGCGTTCCCTTCACATCGGCCGGTCCGACCGCATCGGTCGGCCCGGCCACATCGGTCAGCTCGACGTCGTACGTGCGCATCCAGTCGTCCATCCGGACCGTGGACTCCACGAGGATCCGTTCGAACTCGGACAGGCTGCCGGTGGCCGTCTTGGCAGTCATCCGCCGTACCGCGTCGCCGTCGAGGAACGGGCTGAGCGGTGCGTCCCCGTCGCCCGCCGCGGTGGCGAGGCCGGTGATGAGGGACCGGTCGTAGGCGGGGTCCTGGATGGACGGGTAGGCGGCCTTCTTGCGGCGCAGCACCGACTGCGGAAGGAGGCCGGAGGCGGCTTCCCGCAGCAGCGCCTTCTCCTGGCCGCTGAAGGTCTTCATCTCCCAGGGGATGTTGAAGACGTACTCGACGAGGCGGTGGTCGCAGAACGGCACCCGGCCCTCCAGGCCGCTGGCCATGCCCATGCGGTCCTTCTTGTCGAGCAGGATGGGCAGCCAGCGGGTCAGCGTCAGGTAGCCCAGTTCGCGGGTCCGCCGGTCCTCGGAACTCTCACCGTCCAGGACGGGGACCTCGGCGAGCGCCGTGCGGTAGAGGTCGGCCTCGTACTCCGCCAGGTCGATCCCGTCGACGAACCAGGGGTGGAACAGCGACCGCGGATCGAGGCCGCGGTGGGCGCCCAGCTTGAGCCAGGGGAAGGTCTCGGCCTTGCGCGCCTCGGGGTCGGAGAACCACAGGTAGCCGCCGAAGACCTCGTCCGCGCCCTCTCCGGAGAGCGCCACGGTGGCGTGCTGCCGGACGGCGGCGAAGAGCAGGTACAGCGAGACGTCGAGGTCGGCGAAGTTGAACGGCAGGTCCCAGGCGCCGAGGACGGTGCGGCGGACGGCCGGGTCGAGCAGGCGGGTGCGGTCGAGGACGATCGCGTGGTGGTCACTGCCTACGTGCCGGGCGACTTCGAGGGCGTACGGCCCGTCGGGGGTGGGGCGGATGGCGTCGGCCCGGAAGTTCTCGGTGTGGCCGGCGAAGTCGACGGAGAAGGTGGACAGGCGGTCGCCGTCGGCGGCGCGCGCCCGGGCCGCGAGGGCGGTGACGGTGCTGGAGTCGAGCCCTCCGGACAGCAGGGAGACCAGGGGCACGTCCGCGACCATCTGCCGGGGGACGATGTCGTCGAGCAGCTCGCGGACGGTGGCCACGGTGGTGGGCAGGTCGTCGGTGTGCGGGCGGGACTCCAGGGCCCAGTAGCGCTCCTCGGTGATCCCGTCGCGGCCGGCCCGCAGCAGGTGGCCAGGCTTCAGTTCGCGCATGCCGCGGAAGGGCACGCGCCCGGGGGTGCGCAGGAACAGCAGCGCGTCGCACAGCTCCTCCGCGCCGGCGGAGGCGTCGGCCAGGGGGTTGGCGAGGACGGCCTTGGGCTCGGAGCCGAAGAGCAGGCCGTCGGCCGTGGGGTGGTAGAAGAGCGGCTTGACGCCGAGCCGGTCCCGTACCAGGAGCAGCTCCTCGCGGGCGGTGTCCCAGATGGCGATGGAGTACATGCCGTTGAGGCGGCGGGCGAAGTCCGTGCCCCACTGCAGGTAGGCGCGCAGGGCCACTTCCGTGTCGCTGCGGGTGGCGAACCGGTGCCCGAGGAGGACGAGTTCCTCGCGCAGCTCGCGGAAGTTGTAGATCTCGCCGCCGTAGGAGATGACGGCGCGGGGCCGGTCCCCGGGGCCGGGCTCCGGGGTGCGCATGGGCTGCGTGCCGTGCTCGAGGTCGATGACGGCGAGCCGCCGGTGTCCCAGGGCGGCGTGGGTGTCCAGCCACACGCCGCGGGCGTCCGGCCCGCGCGGGGCCAGGGTGTCGGTCATGGCGTCCACGGTCCGCTGTTCGGCCGTGAGGTCGCGGCCGAAGGCGACCCAGCCGGTGATGCCGCACATGGTCGTGCTCCGTTCTCGGTCGGTGTGGGCGGGTCAGTCGGTGTGGGCGGGGTCGCGCCAGGGGCCCCGGCGCCAGCCGTCGGTGTCGTAGTCGTCGAGGCAGTCCTGTACGAGCGCCTCGTAGCGGGCGAGGCTGCCGCGCCCGGTCGCCCACCGGAGCGCGTCGAGGCGGACCTGCTCCCCGTTGCCCGAGTAGTTGCGCTCGTACAGCTCGTGCCGGCCGCCGAACTCGGTGCCGATGGCGTCCCACACCAGCTTGAGGAGTTTGATCCGGTCGAGGGCGGAGGTGTCCGCGCCGCGGTAGAAGCGGTCGATGAGCGGCCGCAGTTCGGGGTTGGCCAGGTCGCGGGCGCTGGAGGGCACGGCGAGGGGCGCTCCGCCGAGCGTGGTCTCGAACAGCTCGTGGACGCGGTCCCACACCTGGGCGTTGTACATCCGCATCGCGGAGGCGTGCTCCAGGCGGGGCACGACCGTGCCGCCGCTGCCCGGCTCGGGGTCGTGGGCCATGGCCGAGGTCAGGGCCCACACCATGTCCCGCATGGTGACGACCTCGCCCACGGCGGCCTGGACCCCGCGGAACCCGTCGGTGCCGTTGGCCCGGGTGCCGCGGGCGAGCAGCCCGGCCATGAGCTCCAGCTTCACGCTCAGCCGGACGCCGGACTGGAAGTTGTACAGGTTCGGAAAGCCGGACGTGGCGTAGAAGCCGGTGGCGCGCTTGACGTCCCGGTAAACGAGGACGTCCTCCCAAGGGATCAGCGCCTCGTCGAGCAGGAGCACGCTGTCGTTCTCGTCGAAGCGGCTGCTGAGCGGGGCGTCGAAAGGGCTCGTGGCGTGCTGCGCGTAGGGGGTGCGGCAGACGAGCTTCACGCCCGGGTTGTCCATGCGGACGAAGAAGACCAGGGCGAAGGCCTCCGCCTTGCCGGGCGCGAGGGCCGCCGATCCGACGGGGGCGACGAAGCCCGCGTTGGTGATCGCCGACCCCGTCGCCAGCATCTTCGCCCCGCTGACCACGACGCCCGCGTCCGTCTCGCGCACGGCGTGCACGAACACGTCCTCCATGTCGTGGATCGCCCGCTTGCGGTCCACGGGCGGGTTGATGATGACGTGGTTGAGGTAGAGCGCCTTGCGGGCGAACTCGGCGTACCAGGCGGTGGCGTTGGCGGCGTACGGGCCGTAGTAGTCGGCGTTGACGCCGAGGCCGGCCATGAAGGAGGCCTTGTACTCGGGGGTGCGCCCGAGGAAGCCGTAGCTCATCCTCGCCCAGGTGGCGATAGCCTCCCGTGCCTCCACCAGCTCGGCCGCCGAGCGGCTGGGCTTGAAGAACTTGTGCGTACGGATGCCCGTGGCCTCGTCGACGCCGGTGAGGACGCCGGAGGTTGCCGGGTCGTGCAGGGCGTCGTAGAGGCGGGCCACCGAGAGCGCGGAGTTGCGGAAGGCGGGGTGGCGGGTGACGTCCTTGACGCGGTCCCCGTTCAGATACACCTGACGGCCGTCGCGCAGGCTCTCCAGGTACTCGTCACCCGTCATCAGGCTGCCGGTGGTGGTCATCGCACCAGCCCCGGGTTGTCCAGCGCCGGGGTGCCGAGCACCTGGACGCGGCGCAGGTGGCGCGGGGCGCCGCTGGTGAAGGCGTTCCGGCCGTGCAGCAGCGTGTAGTTGTCGGCGAACACCATGTCGCCCGTCCGCCAGCTGTGGGCGTAGAAGTGCGCCGGGTCGTACAGCGCGGCCCGCAGGCTGCGGTGCATCTCGGCGATCCCGTCGTCGGGCAGGCCCGTGAACTGCAGGTCGGGGTGGTTGACGAATCCGGCGTCGTCGGCGGCGGTGGGCTCGTTGTAGCGGATGACCGGGGCGCCGTGGACGGGGTGGGCGGTCACGATCGGCGAGACGGTGACGCTGTTGTAGAACTCCATCGCGCGGTGGTAGGTGCCGGTCACCTGCGACCACCGGCCGACGGTCCGCGGGTCGGTGCGCTCCAGCACGGCGGTGGTGTGCGAGAAGGTCGTCTCTCCGCCGTTCTCCGCTCCGGGGGCGTTCACGCACTGGAAGACCTGGAACTCCGGGATCTGTTCGCGGTACATGCCGTCCCAGTGCATCGGCATGTAGCTGGAGTCGAAGATGTGGTCCTCGGGCTTCTCCTGCTCGACGAGTTCGAGCACGGTGCCGAAGGGCCACACGCTGGGCTCGCCCCAGCGCTCGCAGTAGGCGGAGAGCTCGTCCGGACCGTCGAAGGAGTCGAAGTCGCGCAGCAGTACGAGGTGGTGCTCGCGGACGAGGGAGCGCAGCGGTGCGACGGGCAGGTCGCGGACGTGCAGGCCCGGCTCCAGCGCCTGTATCGCCAGGCCGAAGGGTTCGATCGGCGCGACGCCGTAGCGGAGGTCGGTGAGGACGTCGTCCACGGCTGTGGCCGCGTCGGCTGCGGCCGTGCGGGGGGTGTCCGCGTCGTGCTCGGCTGTCACGTGCTCAGCGGTCATGGGAGCTCTCCTGTGGGGGTGAGAGGAATGAGGGGGATACGCCGGAGGTGCGCCGGGCGGTTATGCGCAGGCCTGGTTCCAGGGGTCGCGGTGCGCGGGCGGAGGCCCGGGAACGGCGGCGGACCGGGGGACGGCGGGCTCGACGGCCGGCTCCAGCACGTAGTGGCTGGGGATTCCCGCGGCGAGGACGAGCTCGGCGCCGGCCTCCTCCGCCTCCGCGCGCTTCATGAGCGTGAAGCGCCCGCCGGAGGCGACCGCGACGCTGTGCCAGGGCGTCAGCCACGTGTCGGGGGTGTCGGCGAGCAGGATGCCGATCTTTCCCGTGCTGCACGGCTGCGGGTGGATGGACAGGCGGATCGCCGTGGGGAAGAGCTGGTCCAGCAGGTTTCCCCACGCCCGGCTGCGCTGGATGACGCGGTACGCGAGGTCGCGGCACTTGCGCTGCAGGGCGGAGCGGGTGCCCGTGTAGCCGGGGCCGGACAGGTCCTCCAGCATGAAGCGGGTGATGCCCCGGTACATGGCGAGCGGGGCGCCCCCGGCCCGTACCTCCTCGCGCAGCTCTTCCGGCGTCGGCGCGTGGCCGGCGGAGAGCATGCTGCGCATGTCCTCGTGCCCGGCGCCGCGGTAGACGTCGTCGAGGCTGAACTGTTCGAGGTGGGTGGCGCCGATCCTCTTGATCATCGCGTCGAGTGCGCGTGCGTAGGCGGTGACGTTCTCGTCGCTCACACCGAGCAGGTCGTTGAAGACCCGCCCGTCGGAGCAGATGAGGATGGCGGCCCCCGGCGGGTGGACCTCGCCGATGCGCTCGCACAGCGAGTTCAGGAAGCGCAGGGCGAGTTCCTCGGCCAGGTCCGGCAGGGGGCCGAGCACCTTGGCCGGGTTCGGGGACTTCGTGGGGAAGGCCGGAAGGACGAATTCGATCCGCCGGCCGGCCTCCATGGCACTGCGCACCGCGTCCAGGTGATGTCTGACACACCGCAGGCAGACCCGCCCGGTGCATCCGCCCTCCCGCATTCTGCGCTGGTGGGTCAGGACCTCCCGGATGACTTCTACGGCGGCCAGTTCGATATCGGGTGCGGCCAGTTCGGACACCGCGCCTCCCTTCGTGGACTGCTCACCACCGTGCTGGGCGGGCGCATGAGAAGCGCATGAGAAGCGCACAAGGGAGGCGTTGAAGGGCGTCCGGACAGGGGCGCGCGCCGTCACGGCGTGGCGCAGGTCACCGGGTTCGGCGGGTCAGGCATCCCGTGTGAGGCCTGCGAGCTCCTGCTGGGCGCGTTCGGCCCAGAACGGCATGCGCAGGCTGCGGAATCCGCTCAGTGCGGTGGTGAGGTGGCTCACGGCCCGCCCGGTGTCCCCCAGTGCGGCGTGGGTGCTGCCCAGCCACAGGGCGGTGAGCGCCTCGCCGCGGCGTTCGCCGAGTTCGGCGAAGACGGCCGCGGCCTCGTCGAGCGGGGCGAGCGCCCAAGCGGCCTGGCCGGGGCCGCCGAGCTCGGTGTGCATCCGTCCCAGGGCCAGCAGTGCGTACGCCTCGCCGGGGCGGTGCCGCACCGCCCGGTACTCGGCCAGGGCCCGGTGCAGGTGGCGGGCGGCCCGTTCGGCGCGGCCGTGGCCGATCTCCGCCCAGGCGAGCAGCTGCAGGACGTCGGCGAGGGCGAGCGGGTGCCCGAGGCGCTCGGCGGTCGCGACCGCCGGTTCGAGGGCGTCGACGGCTTCGGCTTCGCGCTCCTGGCAGGCGAGCGCGAAGGCCAGGCTGCGCAGGGCCATGACCTGGCCGTGCTTGTCGCCCAGCCGGTTCATCACGGCCGCGGCGGAGGCGGCGTCGTCGTGGGCGAGTCCGGCCATGCCCCGGTCGGCGATCGCGAAGCTGCGGTGGATGCGCAGGCGGGCGGCGTGGTGCTCCTCGCCCAGCGCGTCCAGCTGTTCGATGGCGGAAGCGTAGCGGGTCATCGCGTCGTCGACCCGGCCCCGTACGGCGCAGGCCCGGGCGAGGGAGCCCTGGGCGACGGCTGCGGCGACGGGGTCGCCGTCCGCCGTGGCACGGTCGAGTGCGACCCGGGCGACCTGCTCCCACTCGTCCCACCAGTTCCGCAGGTGGCACACGTCCTCCAGGGCGGCGGCGAGCCCGGCGGTCTGCGGGCCGTATCCGGCGCCCGCGGCGAACCCGACGGCGGTGACGAGGTTCGTCCGCTCGCTCTCCAGCCATCCGACGAGGTCGCCCGCCTCGCCGGGCCGGTGCCCGCCGGTGCCTCTGCGGATGAGCTGGCCCCCTGCCGTGCGCACGCGCGCGAGCCAGCCGTCCAGGACCCGGGCGACCGCGGCCCGGCGCCACGACCGGGGCTCGTCGGCGCCGGCGCGCTCGGCCGCGTAGGCGTGCAGGAGGTCGTGCATGCGGTAGCGCGGCTGCCCGTGCGCGCCGACCGACTCGATCTGTACGAGGTTGGCATCGATGAGCGCGTCGGTGGCGCGGTCGGCCGCCACGACGGCGGAGGAGCAGGAGCCCGCCGCGGAGCCGCCTTCGGAGCCGCCCGCAGAGCCGGTTGCCGCGGAGCCGTCGGCGTCGAGCAGGGCGGAGAGCGCCCAGCCGGGGAACTCGGGTGAAGGGAGCAGCCCGACGGCGCGGAAGGCGCGGGCTGCGTCGGGTGCCAGGCCGTGGTAGCTGGCGGCGACGCAGGTGCGGACGGCGAGGTCCCCGACGGTGAGCTCGGCCAGTACGCCGCGCTCGTCGGCGAGGCGGTCGGCGAGCCTGCGGACCTGCCAGTCCGGGCGGCTGGCGAGCCGCGCCGCCGCGACGCGCAGCGCCAGGGGCAGGCCGGCGCAGGCGGCGAGGATCCGCCCGGTGGCCTCCGGCTCCGCCGCGAGCCGCTGCGGGCCGACGATGCGCCGCAGCAGGTCCTGCGACTCCTCGTCGTCGAAGGGGTCGACGTCGATCAGGCGCGCGTCCGTCAGCCCGGCCAGCCGTGCCCGGCTGGTGACCAGGGCCGCGCTGCCCGGGGTGCCGGGGAGCAGCAGGCGGATCTGGGCCTCGTCGCGCGCGTCGTCGAGCAGCACGAGCACCTTGCGGTCGGCCAGCAGCGAGCGGTAGAGCGCCGCCCGGTCCTCCGTGGCCTCGGGGATGGAGGACCCGGCGACGCCCAGGCTGAGGAGCAGGTCCGCGAGGATGACGCCGGGCGGGCGCTGGGGGCCGCGGGTGCCGTCGAGGTGCAGGAACAGCCGGCCGTCGGGGAACTCGTTGCGCAGGTGGTGGGCGAGGCGGGTGGCCAGGGCGGTCTTGCCGACGCCCGGCAGGCCGGTGAGGATCGCGACGGGCACGGCGCAGGGCGTGGTGCGGGGCCGTTCGGGCCCGGGTCTGAGCAGCCCGGCCACGTGCTCGATCAGCCGGCTCCGTCCGACGAAGTCGGAGTCGTCGGAGGGGACTTGGACGGTCGGCTGCCAGAGGTCCGCGGGGCGGGCGGGCTGTGCGGGTGCCGCGGGGGGCGGGGGCGCGCCCAGTTCCGGGTCTCTGGTGAGGACCGCGTGATGCAGTCTGCGGAGTTCGTCGCCGGGTTCGATGCCGAGTTCGTCGCGCAGGGCGGAGCGGGCGAGGGCGTAGGACTGCAGCGCGTCGCCCGGGTGGTGACAGCGGTACTGCGCGGTCATCAGCTTGGCCCACAGCGACTCGCGCAGCGGGTAGCGGGCGGTCTCCGCGCGCAGGAGGCCCACCACCTCGCGGGGCTCGCCGAGTGCGAGGCGGGCTTCGGCGTAGTCCTCGAAGGCGGCCAGCCTCGACTCCTCGAGCCGCGCGACCTCGCCGAGCAGGACGTCGTGGTGCGCCACCCCTTCGAACGGGCTGCCGTGCCACAGGTCCAGCGCCTCCTGCAGGGCGTCGGCCGCCGCCCGGCGCTCGCCCGCTCCGAGGGCGACGCGGCCGCGGGCGACGAGGACCTCGAACCGGTGCAGGTCCACCTCGCCGGGGAACACCCGCAGGCAGTAGCCGCCGTTGCCCTGGCTCAGCCGGTCCTCGCCGCTGCCGGGCGCGGGGCCACCGCGGTCGCGGCCGTCCTCCGGGCCGGAGGCGGGGCTGAGCACCTTGCGCAGGACGGCGGCGTAGCTGCGGAGGTTGGCCTGGGCCGACGCCGGAGGGGCCTCGCCCCAGACGGCGTCGCACAGCCGGTCCGCGGAGACGGCGGTGTTGGCGTTGACGAGGAGCATGGCGAGCAGGGTCCGCTGCTTCGGCCCTCCGAGCGGGAGAACGCGGCCGTCGGCGACGGCCGCGAGGGGCCCCAGCACCTTGAACTCGACACGCGCGAGCACCACCGCACGACCGCCCTTCAGCTGTGCAAGATTCGAACATCGGCGAATCCGACAACCATAGGCGCTGCGCGGGGTGAGATCTTCCGCTTACGGTTTCACGCCACGGCGGGGGCGGGCCGTGGTCGGCGGGGGACGGGCCGTCGGCGGCGGGGCGGCGGGCCGTCCTCCTCAGACGACCGGCTGGCCGATGCCCAGCATGTTCCCTTCGCTGTCGCGGAACCAGGCTCCGCGCTCGCCCCGCGCACCCTTGCTCGGGTAGTTCCCGTCGATGTCGACGATCCCGTCCTCCGTCCGCCCGGCGGCCGGCGCCCCCGGCGGCCCGGGCAGCTCCACGTCTTCGAACACCACGCCGCGCCGCTTCAGTTCCGCCACGGCTTCCTCGATGTCGTCTACCTCCCAGGCCATCTGGGTGAACTCACCGGACGAGGCCCCCGTCGACAGGAACACGGCGAAGTCCACGCCTCCGCACCGGTACAGCAGCCCACCGGGCCGCTCGTCGACGGGCTCCAGTCCGAGCTGCTCGGAGTAGAAGCGCCGCGCCCGGTCCAGGTCCCGGGCCGGAAGCCGGGTCGCCACGTGCGCCCGGGCCAGAACACCCTCGCCGCCCGCGCTCATCCCTTCACGCACCCGACCGTCGGCCCCACGAGCATGTTGCCCGTGTAGGTCTCCTGCCCCTTCGGCAGCCAGTAGCCCATCTTGGAGACGACGGGCGAGCAGGCCTCGCCCATGCGGACCCGTACCTTGACCACGCCCGGCCGTCCGGGCTGGAGTTCGACGAAGTCGCAGTTCAGGACGTACGGGTGGCGGGCCTCGGAGGGGTAGGCGCCGGACAGGGGGTTGCTGCACCGGGGATCGGAGGAGGTCAGCTGCACCCCTGTCTTCTCGACGCCGATCAGGCCCAGGCGGGCGTTGCTGTCACCGTCGGGCCCCAGGCGGCTGACCGTGTACGTCACGGTCGTGGTGCGGCCCGCCCTGACCGTGCGCGGGCTGACGTCGATGCGGTGCGTCGCCTTGGGGCGGGGCCAGGACAAGGTGACCCTGACGGTCCTCTCCGCCCGGAAGTCGACGCCCGCCGGGACCGAGCGCACCCGTAGCGTGGTGGTGATCTCGTACGTCCCCGGCCCCGGATACCCCGCCCGCCGGGCGAGCTCCCCCGAGGCGACTTCCCGGCCGCCGCGCCTCATCCGCCAGGTCCCTGACGTGTCACAGGTGCCCCGGCCGCACTCGGCGGGTGCGGTGACGGTCATGAACGCGTTGTCGAGCGTCACGCACACGCCGGCCTTCGCCGACTGCCCGCCCTTGCCCGTGCCCTTTCCCTTGAGCACGGCGGCGGGGGCGCAGCGCTGCGTCACGGCCGCTTCCGGTGCGGGGGCGGGAGCGCGGGCGGGGGCGAGAGGCATCAGTGGGGCAGGAGGCACGAGTGGGGCGGGAGGCACCCACGGGGCGGGGGGCGCCGGCGCCGCCGTGCACACCCCCGCGGGCACGGCGAGCAGCGCGGCCAGAGCCAGTGTGCGAGCGAGCACCTTCAGGACCATGGTGGGCTCCCGGGTTCCGGGTTCCGGATGACGAACACGGAGATTCTGGGCCCACCCGGCGGGAGACCTCGGGCACGCCACGCACGGCGGCGGCCGATGACCGGGGATGACCGAACCCTTACGCAGTCCGGCCCAACCGGCCCATCTCCTTTCTCCGATGCCCCCGCCTCAATGGGTGTCGCGCTCAGGCGAACAGCTCGCCGAGCAGCTCGGGGCCGATGGCGATGGGGGCGGGGCGGTGGGCGGGCGGCTGCGTGCCCATCAGCTCGCGCACCAGGAAGTCCCAGCAGCGCTTGCGGACGTAGGCCAGGCAGTCGATGAACGTGTGCTCGGCCCCGGGCACGATGAGCAGCTCGAAGTCCTTGTCGGCGGCGATGAGCCGGTCGGCCAGCCGCAGCGTGTGGTCGGGGTGGACCTGGTCGTCCATTTCGCCGTGGACGAGCAGCAGCTTGCCCGCCAACCGGTCCGCGAGGTCCACGTTGGAGGAGCGGGCCCAGGCCTCGGGATTGGCCGCGCCGTCGTAGGTCTCCACGAAGCCCAGGTTGAAGCAGCGGGCGTCGTGCGAGCCCGAGAGGGCGACTCCGGCCTTGTACACCTCGGGGAAGTCCAGCATCGCCCGCGCTGCGGCGAATCCGCCTCCGGAGTGGCCGAACGCGCCCACCCGGTCCAGGTCCATCCACGGCCGGGTCCCGGCCAGCTGCCGCAGCGCCGCGACATGGTCGGCCAGGCAGCCCGCGTCGGCCAAGCGGCCGTAGGAGGCGTCGTGGAAGGACTTGCTCCGCCCCGGGGTGCCTCGCCCGTCCAGCGCCACCACCACGAAGCCCAGCGCCGCGAGGGGTTCCGCGTCGAGGCCCATCCCGCCGGGGTCGAAGCACGGGGCGACCCGGTTGACCTGCGGGCCGGGGTAGAGGTTGTCCACCACCGGGTAGCGCCGGGCGGGGTCGAACCCCCGCGGCCGGTACAGCACCCCGTAGATGTCCGTCACCCCGTCGGCCGCCTTGACGCGGAACCGCTCCGGCGGCGTCCAGCCGGTGGCAGTGAGCTTGCTGATGTCGGCGCGCTCCAGCTCGACCAGCACCCGCCCGGTCCGGTCACGGACCGTCGTCACCGGCGGGGTGTCGACCGTGGACGCGGAGTCGATGAAGTACTCCTGGTCGTCCGGCATGGTGACGACGTGGTCCAGCTCGTCGTCCGTGACCTTGGCGAAGCCGGAGCCGTCCAGACCGACCCGGCACACCGTGCGCCGGTACGGATCCTCGTCGACCAGCCCGACGGCGGTGAAGTACACCACCCGCTCGGCCTCGTCGACGCGCAGGATCTCCCGCACCGCCCACTCCCCGGAGGTGACCTGCCCGAGCAGCTCGCCGGTGCGCAGGTCGTACCGGTACAGGTGGCCCCAACCGTCCCGCTGCGAGTACCACAGCACCTCGTCGGCCAGCACCCGCACGATCGGCGCCTCGTACATCCACTGGTTGGGCTCGACGCGGGTGGCCCCGGTCTCGCTGAGCACGGTGGTGACCTCGCCGGTGGCCGGATCCAGCCGGTGCAGCGTGAGCGTGCGCAGGTCGCGGGGCCGGCTGAGGTAGTACACGGCCGAGCCGTCCTGGGCCCACCACGCCCACTTCGTCGTGATCGGCGACAGCTGCGGCATGAGCAGCGGCGCTGCCTGCGCGCGGACCATGGTGCCCGCCTGCACGTCCAGCACCACCAACTCGGCTTGGGGCACCTGCTCGTCCCCGGGGTACGCGTACCGCTGGGTGTGCAGGAGGGGCGCGCCGCCGTCGGCGGGCCTGGCCTCCACGAGGTGGGTCTGCCGGACGCCGCGCTCGTCGGTCCGGTGCGCCAGCACCTTCGTCGAGTCGGGCGACCAGGCCACCGCGGGCGGCAGGTGCGGCAGGCCGATCTTGCGCAGCAGGGTGCCGTTGCTCGTGCAGTCCGGGCCGGAGCCGTACCGGTGGTCGGGCTCCCCGTCGGTGGTCAGCGCCCACTCGCGGCCGTCGGATAGCGAGCGCGCCCACAGGTCGTGCCCCCGCTGGGACACCGCGACCTTCTTGTCGGGTGACAGCACGTCCAGCGGGCTGCCCGGCGGCGTGAACTCGGCCCGCTCACAGGCGTAGCCGTCCAGGCGGCAGCGCCAGTACTCGCCGAACGCGTGGAACTCCACGGCGTTCCCGGCCAGTTCGATGCCTATGAAAGGCAAGGCCTCGGGGTCGACCTGCTGCCCGGAGGCGGCGGCCAGCGCGTCGGCGAGCAGGGCGTGGTCGAAGGCCGGCTCACGGGTACCCGCCGCCGGGTCGACGAGCACGAACCGTCTGCCGACGCCATTGCTCACCGCGTACCAGAACCGGGCGCCTCCGTCGATCCACTGCGGCCTGACCTTGTCGCCGATGACGAGCTCGCCAGGGCGGGCGGGGCGGCGGAGGAGCTGCTCGGCGGCCTGGTAGTCCTGAGTGGTGCTCATTTTTCTTGTCCTTCTTCGGTGTTGCTCATAGGTATTTGCGATGCCGCGGTGGTGCCCTCACGGCAGGGGAGATGAGGGTATGGGAGGGCGGCGAACGGGCCGCGCACCGGGTCGGAGGCTGTGAGTCAGAGGCTGCGGGGCAAGGGCTGTGGGTCGGAGGCTGTGGGTCAGAGGCTGCGGGCGGTGATGTTGCCGTAGGCGGTGGTTGCGTGGATGTCGAGCTGGGTGTCGGTGCTGTCGGTGTTCTTGAGGGCGTTGTGGATGCGGCCGTAGGAGGTGCCGGCGTCCAGGGAGGCGGAGACTCCGCGGGCGGCGCCGATGGTGATGTCGCCGGCCTCGGTGCGCAGGGTGACGGTGCCGTGCATGGCTTCGGTGATGTGGAGGTTGCCCTTCTGGGTGCTGATCTGGGCGGGGCCGCCCAGGCGGCCGACGGTGATGTCGCCGGCGGCGAGGGTGAGGTGGGCGTTTGCGGTTTCGTCGAGCTTGATGGAGCCGTGGGCGCTGTTGAGGGTGACGTCGCCGAGGCGTCCGACGCCGCGGATCTCGGCGGTGGCGGTCTTCGCCTCGATGCGGGAGCCGGCGGGCAGCTGGATGGTCACCTCGACGGATCCGGGGTTGCCGAGGGTCCGGGTCTCCGCCGCCGGGTCCGCGATCCGCAGGACGCCGTCGCCGTATTCGACGGTGGTCCGCTCCGCGGCCTTCACGTCGCGGCCCTTGGAGGCGTCCGCGGGCAGGACCTCGACGGTGGTGTCGGTGCGGTCGGCTGCGATGAAGCGGATGCGTCCGGCGGGGATGTCGAGGACGGCGGCGACGGCGGCGGGGGTGTGGAACTTCTGCATGATGTTCTCCTGCGACTCGTTGTTTCGAACAAGGGAAACGCTACGTTGCATTCCAAAGCTCCGCAACGACTTCGTTGCGCAAAAACAACATCACCGCAGGTCAGGGCGTAAAGATCGTTGCAACAGCCCTGAACGTAACGCAACGAAAGCCACCTCTCTCGTTGCAATGAACTGAGAGTGAACGCTATGCCGGAGGCACCGGGGCCTTGCGACGGCTCAACGCCCCTGCAGCGCCCGCACGTTGTTCCCGAACGTCCACCCCTTCGACCCGTCCCAGTTGACCGACCACGTCATGAGGCCCTTCAGCCCGTTGCCGTAGGTGTTCCACGCCTGCGCCACGAGCCCCGGTGACATGTAGCCCCCGCCGGCGCCCGGCTGGGCGGGAAGGCCCGGGACCTGCTTGTCGTAAGGGACGCGGATGGTCGTGCCCTGGACGACGAGCCCCTTGTTCAGGCAGTCCGTCTGTACGGTGAACCCTTTCACCGTCCCCGCGGAGTACGAGTCCCCGGAGCAGCCGTAAAGGTTCCCGTTGTAGTACTGCATGTTCAGCCACCACAGCCGGCCGTTGTCGGCGTACTTCTTCACGATCGGCAGGTACGCGCCCCAGATCGAGCCGTACGTGACGCTGCCGCCCGTGACGTAGGCCGTCTCGGGGGCCATCGTGAGGCCGAAGTTCGAGGGCATGCGGGCGAGTACGCCGTCGATGATGCGGATGAGGTTGGCTTGCGAGGCGGACAGCGTGTTGATGTTGCCGCTGCCGGTGAGACCGGTCTCGATGTCGATGTCGATGCCGTCGAAGTTGTACGTCTTGAGGATCGGCACGACGGTCTCCACGAACCGGTCGGCGACCGTGCCGGAACCGAGGTCGATGCCCGCCGCCGCGCCGCCGATCGACATCAGGATCGTGGCCCCGGCCGCCTTGGCCCGGCACATCTCGGTCGGCGTCGCGACCTTCACGGTCGCGTCCATCCCGTCCTCCCACAGAACGGTGCCGTCCGAGCGGATGACGGGGAACGCCGCGTTGATCACGTTGTAGCCGTGCTCGCCGATGCGCGCGTCGGTGATCGGCACCCAGCCGAACGGCGGGTGCACGCCGTTCGCCGCTCCGTCCCAGTTCTCCCAGTAGCCCTGGAGCACCTTGCCCGAGGGCCTCGACTGCACGGGACAGGTGTCCGCCCCCGGCCCGCTCACCGCGGCGGCGGTCCCGTACGCCACCTGACTCTCCGTCTGCAGGGGCGCAGGGCCCGCGAGGACCGTCCCCAGGCAGACCCCGGCCGCCCCCGCCAGCAGACGCGCCATCCGACCGATCATGCTCGGCTCCCTTCGGGCCGTGGCTGCCCGCCACCGGTCGCTGAAGGTGTCGAACGCTAGGACCGCCCCGTTGAACCGTCAATAGGTCTGGACCAAACCCAGGGCCTGAACGCTGCCGGTTGTCACCACCGCCCCGGCTCCTCCTCCGTTTCGCTACGGCGCCGCGCACATGAAGTGCGCGGCGCACCTCCGCCTTTTCAGTCCGCCGGGTGTGCTCCCGTGCACCGCACGACCGGGGATTCACGAGCCGTGCAGGGTGGACAACATGCTGGTGGCGTCCCTACGCGTCCCGGCGTCCCGGCGACTCGTCCCGGAAGGGGTGGGCATGGATACGGCTGCGTCGATTCCACTGGCACCGAATGCCGTGCCGCTCCTGGGGCACGTGCTGCCCCTCGTCCGCGATCCGCTGGCGTTCCTGTCGTCCCTGCCCGCCCGCGGAGAACTGGTGCGGATCCGCATGGGGCCGCGGTCGGTCGTGATGGTGTGCGACCCGGTCCTGACCCGGCAGGTCCTCCTGAACGACCACGTGTTCGACAAGGGGGGTCCCATGTACGAGCGGGTGCGCGAAGTGGTCAGCGACGGCCTCATCTCGTGCCCGCACAGCAGGCACAGGCGCCAGCGGCGGCTGTGCCAGCCGTCCTTCCACCCCGAGAGGTTCCCCCACTATTCCGCGGTGTTCGTGGCCGCGGCCGAGGGCGTGGCGCGCTCCTGGCACGACGGCCAGGTCGTCGACGTGACGACCGAGATGACGAAACTGGCCACCCGGGTCGCGGTGGAGACGATGTTCACCGCCGCCCTGCCGCCCGAGGCCGCGCAGCAGACGGTCGGCGACATCAACACCGTGGTGAACGGCGCGTTCCGGCGGATGATCAGGCCTGCGCTCCTCAACCGGCTGCCGAGTCCGGGAAACCGGCGTTACCTCCGGGCACGCGAGCGGCTGCAGCACACGGCCTCCAGCGTCGCCGGCCGCCGCAGCGCCGATTCCACCGACCACCGGGACCTCCTTTCGTCCCTGCAGAGTGCCACCGACCCCGACAGCCTCGCCGACGGCGCCCGGGCACTGACCGATGCCGAACTGGCCGACCAGGTCCTCACGTTCTTCCTCGCCGGAGCGGAGACGACCTCCAACGCGATGGCCTGGGCCCTGTACCTGCTCGCCGAACACCCGGAGGTGGAAGAACGCCTGCACGCGGAGTCCGCCAGGGTCCTGGGCGGCGCCTCGCCGGCCTTCGCCGACCTGCCCGCCCTGCAGGAGGCGGGGCACGTCGTCCACGAGGCTCTCCGGCTGTATCCGCCCGCGTGGCTGCTCACGCGCACAGTGGTGGAGGACACCGAGCTCGGCGGGGTCACGCTCCCGGCCGAAACCCTGATCGCCTTCAGCCCCTACCTCATCCACCGCCGGCCCGACCTGTACGAGGACCCCGACCGCTTCGACCCCGACCGGTGGCGCGGGCCGCAGCCCGACCGCACCGTCTACCTCCCTTTCGGGGCCGGTGCCCGCAAGTGCATCGGCGCCCGCTTCGCCGTGGCCGAGGCCACCTTGGCCCTCACCGCCATCAACGCCCGCTGGCGTCTCGTCCCGCTCTCCGGCCGCCCCGTACGGCCCTCCGCCAAAGTCACCCTGGGCCCCCGGGGACTGCGGATGCGCGTCATCGCCCGCCGTGCCTGACCAGTAGGGGTTGTCCGGAATGACGCAGACAAGGTGGGACCCGCAAACCCCCGCGGAGGTCAGGACGATCCCGGAAGCGACTTTCGAACGCGGCGCGGTCGGCCGCGCGCTGCGCGTGCTGGAGATGGTCTGCCAGGACGCCAGGCCGCGCGGGCTCAGTGAGATCGCCCGGGAGACGGGCGTGCCGAAGGCCACGACGTACCGGATCCTGACGGCGCTCTGCGCACACGGAATGATCGGCCGCTGGGACGACAAGTACGTGGCGGGCGAGCGGCTGGCCGAGCTGGCGTCGAAGCGCGTCACCCGCCGGAACCAGCTCAGCGTCCTGAGAGCCACGGCAATGCCGTTCCTCCTCGACCTGTACGACTCCCTGGGCGGCTTCGTGGGCCTGGGAGTCCACGAAGGCCGGCAGGTCCGCTACGTGGAGCGCATTCACGGCCGCCGCCTGCAGCCTCTGCTCTCCCGCACCGGCGAAACGGTGCCGGCGTCCTCGACCGCCATCGGCAAGCTGCTGCTCGCCTTCGAACACGATGCGCAGGCAGCGGACTGGCCGCCCCACGAGGAACTGGAGGACGAACTCGCGGTCATCCGCCACACCGGCATCGCCGTCGAGCGTCAGGAGTACGCGTCCGGGATGCTGACGGTGGCCGCGCCCGTCCTGGGGCCGGACCGTCTCGTCCTGGCCGGTGTGGTCATCGGTGACACCACGGGCCGCACCGCGCTGAAGCGGGCCGTCGGTGAACTCCGGCGCACGGCGTTCGCCCTCACCATCGCCCTGCGCCGGCTGAACACCGACTCCCTGCCCTCGCCGGCGGAGTCAGTCGCCGCGCGCCCGCGGCGTGGTGAGGCGGAGCCGCGTGAGATGGGCGGCGGCGATGACGGCTGACTGCACGACCGCGGTCGGCGTGTAGAGGGACTTGCCGAGCCACAGTTCGGCGAAGGCGTCGGGCCCGGCATCGAGATGGGGCACGAGGTAGCGGTGGGCCAGGTGTGACGTACGAGCCGGGAGAGGGAGGCCGCTTCCGGCGAGTGCGTCCAGCGCCAGGATCGCGTAGGCGGTCTCCTCCGGCTGTCCCCCGCCGGCTCCCCAGGAGCCGTTCGGATGCTGGGTGTCGAGGAGCCACTCGTGGGTGCGGGTCAAGGGGCCCTCGGCGGATGCGGACCGGCCGAGCGCGAAGCAGACGTGGGCAGTCGCGTAGTAGGGCGACATGTGCCACTTGTCCAGCCAGGAGCCGTCCGCCGCACGGCTCTCGAGGAGGAAGCGGATGAGCTTACGGCGCTGCGGGCCGTACATGCCGGGCGCGTGGTTGAAGGCTTCCAGGAGCCGGGCGTTCACACTCACCGACGCGCCCCGCTCGCCCGGGTAGTGGAAGAAGTGATCGTCTGCTTCGTAGCGCAGGAGGAGGCCGAGCCGGGATGCGGCCTCCACGCCGAGGTGGGACAGCAGGTTGATGGTCATCGCAGTGGTGTCGGCCTCGGGCGCGGGAAACTCCCTGCTGAAACCGACCCAGCCGCGGCGGTCGAGCTCACCCGCCAGCGCATCGAGGTGCTGCGCGGCACCGGGAGGCAACAGGCCCGCACGTCCGAGGTGGTAGAGGGACCAGCCGGTCTCGAAGGCCTCCACCGGGTGCACCTCGGGCGCCCCGCCGTCGCGCGAGCGGTGGGCGAGGTGGTCGAGGTAGGCGAGTGCCCGCGCATCACCCGTGCTCTGCCACAAGGCAGCCGTAGCCGCGGGGGAGCAGCCCACCGACCCTCCGGGTGACTGCAGTGTCAGTGCCACTCCCGCGAAGGCCTCGTCCGGAGCGACCTCCATGCAGTACCGCAGTGAAGGGGAGAGCGAGGGGGAGAGCGAGCCCGCCGAAGCGGCTGCCATCCTGGCGATCTTGTCCCGGCGCAGGGCGTGGATGTCCGGCCATGCCTGCGGTGGGAGGTCCACGCCATGGGCACGGAGCCGGCGGGTCAGCTCCGGCACGACGAATTCGAATCCGATCGGCTCGTGCGGCCCGGCCCGCCATTCGCGGGCCAGTGACTTCAGGTGGCCGGTTCCCCTCTTCAGCGCTCCGGCCACCCAGTCGTACGGCCCGGGCGGCGTGGTCTCCGCGTAGTCCACGAGTGCGCGCACGGCCGCCAATGTGGACGTGAGCCGGTCGGCGGGCAGGGCTATCCGGCCTCCCCAGGAACCGTCCGGGTGCTGGCGCTCCTGCAGCCATTGGAGCGCGCGCGGGTAGCGCGGGGATCCGTCGGGGTCACGGACCCGGGAGACGAATGCCGTGTTGTAACTGTCCGAACAGGTCCCCGTGTCCCCGAGCCCGGCCATGAGCCGGCCCACCGCCTCCCGGATACGGCGCGCGGTCGGCCGATCCGGGCCGCTCGCTCCACCGGCCGTTGTTCGGGTCATTGCATCGGTCGTCGATCCGGTCGTCATACCGGCTGGCACAGGAGAGTTCTCGCCCGGCTGATCGGAGCACATGGCCCCCTCTTTTACGCGGCATCCTGCCTTCCGCTCAAGCGAGTGGTCCGCTGGGCGAACCGAAAGGTTGCCGGTTTCGGCGCGGAACGTCATCCTGCAGGTCCCACCATGGTGCGGTAGATCGACCAACGGCAGTTGACCCCTGTCGACGAGGACGGTATCGCTCATGAAAATACCCTCCGCCTTCAGGTTTCACCTCGCGCGCAGCACGGGTGAAACCCCATTGGTGACGGGTAACAGGGCAACTCCCCGGCTGCCTTATCCCGACGGCTGGTACGCCGTGGCATTCCGCGACGAATTGCCTGCCGGCCGGGTGCTGACCCGGCACCTCACCGGCGAGGACGTCGTGCTGTACCGGACCCGGTCCGGCCTGGTGCGAGCGGTACGCCCGTTCTGCCCGCACCTGGGGGCCCATCTCGGCCACGGCGGACGGGTGGACGGGGAGAACATCGTCTGCCCGTTTCACCATTTCGCCTTCTCGCCCTCCGGCGACTGCGTCCGAACGGGGTGCGGCTCACCACCGCCCAAAGCCCGGCTCAGGCTGCTGGAGGTGCGCGAGACGGACGGCATCGTGCTGGTCTGGCACCATTCCCGCGGTCACCCGGCCGCATGGGAAGTGCGCTCCTCCAAGCCCGCGGAGTTCTGTCCGGCGGGGCACGTCTCCTACACGCTGGCCGACCACCCGCAGGACGTCATGGAGAACTCCGTCGATACCGCACACGGCCCTCCCATTCACGGCATGGCCATCGACATCAAGGGCCTCCGCTTTTCAGGGACCGTGATGGAAGCCGATCTGGCCACGACTCCGGCCAAGGGCTCTTCCGGGGGCTTCCTGGTATCTCATCAAGTCCACTACAGTCTGCGTCTTCAGGGGCTCGGCTGGCTGTTCGTCGACGCTCGCATTCCGCGGCTCCGCACCCACGTCCATTTCTGGGTCCTGCCGGTGCCCGTCGATCCGCTGCGCGTGGAGATCAGGCTCGCGGTGAACGTGGAGGAATGCCTGGGCCTCACCGCCCCGGGCCGCACGACCCGGCTGATCGGCAAAGTGCTCGCCCCGCTGATCGGTCTCGATATGGCGAAGGACTTCCCCGTGTGGCAGAACAAGGCGTACGTAGCCCATCCCAAACTGACCAAGGGGGACGGCCCCATCATGGAATACCGCCGCTGGGCCGGTCAGTTCTACAGCGAGCCGAGCCCCTGATCGATCGCCCGGAACGGAGGCACGGAGATGCGACGACTGAATCTGTTCTTCTGCCCGCTTCCCCTGCGGATCAGCCCCGATGCCGAGCGCGCCCGCGCCCATACCTGGGAATGGTGCCAGGAGACGGGCATGGCGGCCTCTCCGGAAGCGGCAGCCCTCTGGGACGCCTACCGGCTGGACCTCTGGGGCTCGTGCGTCTGGTGGTACTGCACCGGCGACCTGCTGGACCTCGTCACCGACTGGGGGACGTGGGGCGTCATGCTCGACGACGTCCTGGAAGTCCACGATCCCGAGCTCATCCGCGACACCGTCGACGAAATGAAGCAGATCTTCGACACCAATGACCCCGACGCGCCGGGTGCCTGCGCCGGGCCGTTCACCGTGGCCCTGTCCGACCTGTGGCGGCGCACCCAGGCCCACGGCATGTCAGTTCGCTGGCAGCGCCGCACCGCGAACCGGTTCAGTCGCTTCCTGGATTCGTACCTCCGCGACGCGGTCTACCGCCGTGACGGTGTCTGGCCCACGGTCGAGCACTACCTGGACGACCGGATCTGGTCGACCGCCGCCCTGGCCAACATGTGCTTCAACGACCTGGAGCACCGCTGCGAGCTCAGCGACGACATCGTCATGCACCCCGTCCTCCACGCCATGCAGCGCGCCACGGGCGACCACATCGCCCTCGTCAACGACATCACCGGCGTCCACCGCGAAGCCTCCTGGAACGACCACATCAACGTCGTTCCCCTCATCCAGCGCCAGTACCGGTGCACCCAGGAGGAGGCGATCGCCCGGGCCGTCACGATGGCCGACCAGCGCATGCACTCCTTCCTGGCCCTCGAGCGCGCGCTGCCCGACCTCTGCGCCCACCTCGACGTCACCCCCGAAGAACGCGAGTGCATCGGTCACCTGACCCGCGGGCTGCGCTCCTGGCTGAGCGGCAACATCGAGTACCACCTCATCTCGCCGCGCTACGAGGAGCGTCCCCGGCCTGCCAGCCGGCACACCGCCGCCTGGATGACCGATGCGCACCGCGTCCCCGCCCGTATCCCCGCCCCCGTCCCCGCCCGTGTCCCTCAGGGGCTCACCGCCAGCACCACGTAGGCCGCCAGGAGCGAGAGGTGTACGCCGCCCTGGAGCGGGGTGGCGCGGCCCGGGATCACCGTCAGGGTGCCTACGGCGACGGTGAGGGCGAGGAGCACCATGTGCGTCGCGCCGAGGCCGAGGAGGAGGGGGCCGTCCAGCCAGATCGAGGCCACCGCGACGGCGGGGATGGTGAGGCCGATGCTGGCCATGGCCGAGCCGAGGCCGAGGTTGAGGCTGGTCTGGACGCGGTCGCGGCGGGCGGCGCGCAGGGCGGCGATCGTCTCGGGGAGCAGCACCAGCAGGGCAATGACGACGCCGACGACGGAGGCGGGGAGGCCGGCGGCGGCCACGCCGGACTCGATGGTCGGGGAGACTCCCTTGGCCAGGCCGACGACCGACACCAGGGCGACGGCGAGCAGTCCGAGGCTGGTCAGGGCGGTCCGGGCCGTGGGCGGCTCGGCGTGGTCGTCGGTGTCGATGACCTCGCCCTGGGCGGTCACCGGGAGGAAGTAGTCGCGGTGCCGTACGGTCTGGGTCGCCACGAACAGGCCGTAGAGGAGGAGCGAGGCGACGGCGGCGAAGACGAGCTGGGCCGGGGAGAACTGCGGGCCGGGGGTGCTGGTGGTGAAGGTCGGCAGGGCCAGGCTCAGTCCGGCGAGCGTCGCCACGGTGGCGAAGGCGGCGCCGGTGCCTTCCGCGTTGAAGACGGCCACGCGGCGCCGGAGGGCGCACACGAGGAGGGAGAGCCCGACGATGCCGTTACAGGTGATCATGACTGCGGCGAAGACGGTGTCGCGGGCCAGGGAGGCGCTCTTGTCGCCGCCGTCGGCCATGAGCGTGACGATGAGGGCCACTTCGATGACCGTCACCGCGACGGCGAGGACGAGCGACCCGAAGGGTTCGCCGACCCGGTGCGCGATCACCTCCGCGTGGTGCACGGCGGCGAGCACGGCGCCGGCCAGGCAGCAGCTCACCAGGGCCACCGTTCCGGCGGACAGTGACCGCCCCCAGGTCAGGGCCAGGACGACGGCGGCGAGCGCCGGCACGAGGGCGGGCCAGCGCGCAGCAAGGAAGTGGAGCCGAGAGTTCATACGGAAAGCTTCGCAGATTGACGGCGATGTCCCATTTACTGGAGATTTCGCACCCGCCGCCTCGGCCGGCCGTCCTCGCCCTTGCCCAGTCCGCGGCTGGTAGGACTGGGCAAGGGCAGCGTGCCGCTGTCATGAAGGATCTTCGCCGTCCGATGATCCGAGAAACGCCCGTCACCCGGACGGGTGCGCAAACTCCCTCCATCGGGGAGCGCACGACGAGATGGAGGCCACCCGACCCGGGTGGCCTCCATCTCGTTCACTGTGGAGCTAAGGAGAATTGAACTCCTGACCTCCTGCATGCCATGCAGGCGCTCTACCAACTGAGCTATAGCCCCTTGTTCAGCTGTTCAGTTGTTCATCTGTTCCGCTTTTCGCCCGGTTTCCCCGGCGACATCGGCAATATTACACGACGGCGACCGACCCGTTGACTCCGGTTTTCGCCCCGTGCCAGATTCTGCGCAACATCGCGCGAGCCGGAGTCGAGCCAGGAGTGTGGCACCCATGACGTCGCCCGAGCAGCCGTCGTCCCGATCCCCCCTCGCCCCGGAACGCCGGACGATCGAGGTGGTCCCGGACGCCGAGCGGCACGGCGCCCCGCACAGCCAGTTCACCCTCTGGTTCGGCGCGAGCATGCAGATCACCGCCGTCGTCGACGGCGCCTTGGCGGTCGTCTTCGGCGCCGACGCACTGTGGGCGATCCCGGCGCTGCTCGTGGGCAACGTCCTCGGCGGGGTGGTGATGGCTCTGCACTCCGCCCAGGGCCCGCGGCTCGGGATCCCCCAGATGATTTCGAGCCGCGCACAGTTCGGCGTCCTCGGCGCAGTGGTGCCGCTCGTGATGGTGATCCTCATGTACCTGGGCTTCGCGGCGACCGGCTCCGTACTGGCCGGGCAGGCCGTCCGCAGGATCCTGCACCTGCCCGGCACGACCCCCGGAATCCTCGTCTTCGGCGTGCTGACCGCCGTCGTCGCCCTGGCCGGATACCGCCTCATCCACCTCGCGGGCCGGATCGCGACCGTCGTCGGCAGCATCGGTCTCGGCTATCTCCTCGTCGCCGTGTTCACCCGGTACGACGTCGGCGCGCACGTCGGCCGGCAGCCCTTCGACGCCGCGACGTTCCTGCTCGCCGTCTCGCTCGGCGCCGGCTGGCAACTCACCTTCGGCCCCTACGTGGCCGACTATTCGCGCTACCTGCCCCGTACCACCAGCGCCCGGGCGGCCTTCTGGTCGACCTTCTCGGGCAGCGTCCTCGGGGCGCAGTGGGCCATGAGCCTGGGAGCCCTGATCGCCGCCGTGGCCGGCGAGTCCTTCCTGTCCGACCAGGTCGGGTTCGTCGGCGAGCTGGCGGGGCCGGCGGCCGTCGGGTTCCTCGTCCACCTGGTGGTGCTGGTGGGCAAGCTCACCGTCAACTGCCTCAATGCGTACGGCGGTTTCATGTCGATCCTGACGACGGTGACCGCGTTCGACGGCCGGTCCAGGATCACGCCGGCCGCCCGCGCGCTGTACATCACCGCGTTCACGGCGGCGGCCACCGTCGTCGCGGTCGCGGCGAGCGCGGACTTCCTGGACAACTTCAAGAATTTCGTCCTGCTGCTGCTCATGGTGTTCACGCCCTGGAGCGCCATCAACCTGACCGACTACTACCTGGTTTCGCGCGAACGCGTCGACATCCCCGCGCTGTACGACCCGGACGGCCGCTACGGGCGCTGGAACGTCCCCGCACTGAGCAGCTACGCCCTCGGCGTCCTCGCCCAGATCCCCTTCCTGGCCCAGAAGCTCTACACCGGTCCGCTGACGGAACGGCTCGGCGGTGCGGACGTCTCCTGGATCGTGGGGCTGGTCTTCACCGCGGCCGTCTACCTTCCCTGGGCCCGGCACACCGCCGACCCGCCCGCCGAGACCGTCCACCCGGCGGCGGACGAACCGGAGGACGAGCCGGAGGACAAGCCGGAGGACGACAGCGACAGCGACAGCAACCGTCGCAACCCGGCCACCGCCGAGAACTGAGCCATTCGCACACACGCCCTAACGCCGCCGGGGGCGACACCACCGATGTGGCAGCTGTGCAGGGAGGTCACCGAGAAGGTAAGCAGTACTCATGCCCCTTCCGCGCAGTGTGCCCGGATTCGGCCGGTGGTGGCACACCGGCCGGTCCCTGGTCGCCGTGCCGCTGGGGCTCATCGCTCTGGTGATGTTCGTCGACCTCCTGACACCCCCTGACATCCACCTGGGCCCCCTTCTGGTCGCCGCGCCGGCGATCAGCGCGGCCATCGGCGGACCCGTGCTCACGGCCGTCATCGGGGCCCTCGCCGTGACGGCCCAGGTCGTGATCGGCATCTTCCACGGCGGCCTGGAGACCCCGAACCACCAGGCCCAGATCGCCGCACTGCTGCTCATCTCCGTCTTCCTGGTCCTCTTCCGCCGCGCCCGCGAGCAGCGCGAGCAGGAGCTGAGCCAGGCCCGCTGGGTGGCGGAGGTGGCCCAGCGCGTACTGCTGCGGCCGGTCCCGACGCGTCTGGGTCCCCTGCGGATCGCCTCGATGTACGTGGCGGCCGAGGCGGAGGCCCGGATCGGTGGCGACCTGTACGCCGCCGCGCGGACCGTGCACGGCACGCGCGTGATGATCGGCGACGTGCGCGGCAAGGGCCTCCCGACGATCGGGGACGCCGCCTCCCTGCTCGGCGCCTTCCGCGCGGCGGCCCACCGCAACCCCCCGCTGCCGCGGCTGGTCGCGCACCTGCAGAACGCCACGTACTGGGACATGGCAGAGCCCGCCGACGACCGGACGACCGGCGAGGGCTTCATCACCGCCGCGGTCCTGGACATCCCGGACGACCAGCCGGTGCTCCGGCTCATCAACTGCGGACACCCTCCCCCGCTCGTGCTGAGCGACGGCAAGGTCACCACCCTGACCGTGGCCGACCCCGCGCTGCCGCTCGGCCTGGCGGGCGGCCTGACGGAGGACGACTACGAGTCCGAGTCGTTCCCCTACCGCGCGGGCGACGTCCTCCTGCTCTACACCGACGGCGTCATCGAGACCCGTGACGCCGGCGGAGGCTTCTACCCGCTGGCCGACCGGGTCGCCGCCTGGCAGGAGACCGACCCGGACCGGCTCGTCCAGCGCCTCCACCGCGACCTGCTCGCGTACGCGGGAGGGGCGATGGCCGACGACGTCGCCGTGATGGCCCTCGAACGCCTTCCCCGCGAAGACCCGCAGGACTCCGCGTGACGCCCACCCTTGAGGAAGGGGCTCGCTCCTCACGGGACCGGCCGACCGGCCGACCGACCGCTCAGCCACCCGCCAGCGCTGTGCACGTGGAGGGTGCCTTCGCGCAACGCCCCGGTCCTGGGGCGCAGTTCATGCAGGTGCAGGACGGCGCGGAGGACGGTCTCGCCGCCGGACATCCGGCCCACGGTGCGGTCCGGTCCGAAGCCGCCGAGCCCGAGCGCCCCGGGTCGCGAGGGCCCGTTCCTCGCTCGCGTCTCCGGCTTCAGCCGCAGCAGAGTGGACTTGCCGGTGCCGTTGGTGCCGACGAGCCCGGCGCTCGGCGGCGCGGCAACGACCGCCGCCGAAGGCCCACCTTCATCGTCCGCCGCTGGTCAGGGCATGATTCCGACCGTGTATGAGGATGACGATGCGAACGGCCGCGGGTGGGCGCGCTACACATTGACCGATACCGAGCACGGCCACGTCTGGGGCACCTGTGACGAGGTGGAGGGCCTGTTCGGGGAGTTCCAGCGCGGGACGTACGAACTGTTCGGCTGGGTTCCGGAGGGACCCGAGGTACGCGACTGGGTCGGCAACAGGGTGTGGCTGGTGCCGGAGGACGAGGAGCTTGACGCCTGGCTCCTCGAAGACGTGGAGCGCCTTGACGTGGAGAGCCCCGGTCGGCGCCCCGGGGCGAACGGTCTGGTGCTCACCGGCCAGGACGACTACGAGGGCCCGCCGGAGGGCTACCGGGGCACCGTCCGGGTGCACGACGGGCACCGGTGGCTGGGTTCCTGCCGGGAGTTCACCCGCGTCCTGACACCCGAGCAAGCGGCGCCCCTGCTCGTCCTGCGCGGGCTCGCAGCGGGGGAAGAACTGCGGCGGGTACTGGCGACAGGGACTCGGCGGGCACTGGATCTGGACGAGACCGCCCTGGAGATACGGGACGACCGGGGTGAGCCACTCACTGATCGGCTGCTGTGGCCCACCGTTCGCGATTGGCGGCCGTCCGCCCTCGGAACGGATCTGATCGACCTGGAGCTGGACTGCAGCAGCCTCTACCCGCCCATCCCGGAACACGCCCGGCCGATCCGGGACCGGTGGCTCGCCGGGCCGCCGAACAGCCCCGGCGCCTGGGTCGGCCTCGACAGCCGGCAACGCCTGGCATGGCTGGACATCGTCCGGGAACGAGGCTGCCGACTCAAGCGTCAGGACCGGCCGGCCCACCACGCATACGAGCTCGACGGCCGGCACATCACCGACGACCCGGGCCTCTACCTCGCGCTGGGCGAGGCGGTGAACGGGCCGGGCGGCTACTTCGGTGGTTGCCTGAGCGCCCTCGACGACTGCCTGCGCGGCACCTTCGGCTACACGGCCCCGGCAACCCTGCTCTGGCGCGACGCCGCGACCGCGCGCGAGCACCTGTCCCACGCCCTCACGCCGGACGGCCGGCCCTACGACCTGTTCGCCGAAGTCCTCGACTCCCTCGCCGAGGGCGGGATGCACGTCACCCTGGCCTGATCCCGGGCCGCCGGGCCTTTCAGCAGCCGGCCCGGCGGCGCCGGTGGCAGGCGTACGTCACGGCCGGCGCCAACGGCCCCCACAGAGGGCACGACCTCGCCCCAGGGCTGGACCACACCACGACGGAGACACACCGGGAACTTCGGGTGTTGCGCTCACGCTCGCTGCCATGCGATCACTCTTCCGCCTGCTCGCCACGTTAGGGATCACGCGCGAGGGCGGTCCGGCTCCGCCGTGCGGTGGAGTGCGGCGGGTGCGTTGCGGCGCCCACCGACGGCAGCGAACACACCGCAGGTCACTGCCGCCAGTACGGCTCCCGCAGCGAGGAGTACGGGCATGCTCCACCAGCGGGAGAGCAGGGCGAGGGCGTACGGAACGAGCATGCCGAGGTAGGCCGCCGTCCAGAACAGCGACGTCACCATGGCCAGCCGCGCCGGCGGTGCGGCCGCGGCCGCCTCGGTCAGCCCGAAGGACAGCGCGAAACCGTAACCGGCCCCCAGGACGGCCGCCGCGACGAGTGCGAGAGCCGGCTGCGCTGCCGCCGCCGCAGGGACGGCGAGGGCGAGCCCTACGGTGATCGCGCCGAGCCCGGCCGACGCGGTGGCGAAGCGGTTCCGTACGGCCAGGCGGCGGGCCAGGGGCTGGACGAGCAGGCCGCAGCCGGGGACGACGGCGGTGGCGATGCCCGCGTAGACGGTGCGCCAGCCGGTCAGTCCGTCGTCGACCAGCCCGGGCAGGGTGGCGAAGCCGATGGCCGGGGCGGCAAAGACCCAGGGGGCCAGGGGCAGTACGGCACGGCGGAAGCGGGACCAGTCGACGGCGCCATCAGGGGCGGCGGCATCAGCCCCGTGACCGGCCGCTGCAGCCCGCCCGTCCCGCGCAGCCGGCCGGCGGGTCTCCGGTGCCCGGTACGCGATCGCCCAGGCGAGTGCCGCCAGGACGACATGGGGAACGTAGGCCGTCGCCATCGGGTACGGCAGCCACTGGGCGATCAGCGCGGCCACCAGGCCACCCGAGGCGAAGCCCGCCGAGACGAACAGGCCCGGGCGCCGGGCCGCCGCCCCCGGTACCCCTTCCGGAGCGTAGGGCGGGCAGGACAGCTCCTTGACCCAGGCGCTTCCGGCGGCCAGCAGAGCGCCGGCGCTGATGCCGGTCAGGAAGCGGCCGGGCAGCAGCCACGCCGTGGCGGCCGAACCGGCCATCAAGAGGCAGGTGGAGAGCAGGTTGACGGCGAGGGCGGTCAGCGCCACCGGCCGGCGCCCGCGCCGGTCGGCCAGCGGTCCGCCGATCAGCAGGCCCGGGATCAGGCCGACGACGTACAGCGCGAACAGGCCGGTGACCGCGGACTCGGACAGGCCGAGCTCGGAGCGGTAGGCACCCAGCAGGGCGGAGAACTGGTTGGCGCTCCAGCCGGAGGCCGTCATCATCCAGCCCGTTCGCATCCACCCGGACCGCATCCACCTGGACCGCGGCCGGCCGGTGCGCGGCCGGCCGGTGCGCATCCCACCCGCCCGCGCCCGTGCGCGGTGCCGGGGCGGCGGGCTCGTCCCGGCGGGGTCGGTGGGCGGGAGGGCAACGGAACCACCGGGGTCGCCGGGGATGCCAACGGCGCCAGGGGTACCGGGGGGACCAGCGGTTGCCTCAGGGGTGCCAACGGCACCAGCGGCGTCAGGGGCGGTGTGCTCGACAGGAATACTCACGTCCGCCAGTCCTACGGGCCTCCGCCCCGCCCCCGCCGCCCGCATTCACGATTTGTGAATACACATGCGAACCGGGCGGCGGAGGTGTCTATCGTGGCCGTCATGGATCTCCGTCTGCTGGCGTCCTTCCTGGCGGTGGTCGAGGAAGGACACTTCGCGCGGGCAGCCGCACGGCTCTTCCTCTCCCCGCCCGCCGTCACCCAGCACGTCCGGCGGCTGGAGAGCGACCTCGGCACGCGCCTGCTCCACCGCAACCCCGTCTCCCCCACGCCCGCCGGCGAGCGGCTGGCCGGCCACGCCCGTACGCTGCTCGCCGCCGCGAACGCCGCGCTCGACGACGTGGCCGAGGCCGCTCAGGCCGCGCCCGCCGCCGAACGACCGCTCCGCGTAGGCATCATGGGCCACGGCTCGGCGGAGCTGACTCCCGCCTCGATCAACGCCTTCCGGCGGGCCCGCCCCCACGTCCCCGTCGAGCTGCGGCAGCTCGACTTCACCGAGCACGTCTCCGCGCTCGTCGAGGACCGCGTGGACGTCGCCTTCGTCCGGCCCACCCCGGCCGACGAGCGGATCACCGCGGACGCCATGACGACCGAGCAGCGCATCGTGGCGGTACCGGAGTCGTCGCCGCTGGCGGACGCCCGTGACACCGGCGCCCTGCTCGCGGACATCGCCGACCTGCCGTTCTTCACGGTCCCCGGCCACACGCCCCGCACCTTCACCGACTACCTGTACTTCGACTGCGCGGCCCGGCGCCGCAGCCCGCACGTGGCGCTGACGCCGCAGGAGGTCCTCACCGGCGTGGTCACCGGGCGCGCGGCCGGCTCCGGGCTGAAGTCGTTCGCCCGCTACTACGCATGGCCGGGCGCGGTCTTCGTCCCGGTGCTCGACGCCCCTCACGAGAGCAGCTACCTGGCCGTTCGCGCCCGGGACCGCAACCCCGAGGTGCAGATCTTCCGCGCGCTGGCCCTGGCGCTGGCACGGGAAATGGGGCCACGGATCAGCGCGTGAGGGACACGTCGGCGTCCGTCGTGTGTGCCCTGGTCACGGACCCTGGTTGCGGCGGGGTAGGAGGGATCACAGACTGGAAGTGAGGCACGTGGAGCCACCGCGGTCCGACTCCGCGTCGCCCCTGTGAGCTGTGAGCGCGAGGACGCGCGACTGGGCGCGAAGGGGCGGATGAAGGGGCGAATACGGTGGAGAACCGACTGCAGATCCTCCTGTCCGAGGAGGGGACGGAAGCCGAGCACGTCGAGAAGCTGACCGGCTACCTCCGCCGGGAGCTGCTCCAGCTCGACGTGGACGACGTGACGTCCCTCCCGGCCGACGCAGAGGTGCCGCCGGGCGCGCGGGCCGTGGACGTCACCCAGGTGGGAGCCCTGCTGGTGACCTTGGGAACGTCCGCCACGGCGCTGCGCGAGGTCGTCGGCGTCGTGAGAGAGTGGTGGGGCCGCTGCCGGGATTCCCGGCCTTCGATGCGGCTGGCCCTCGGCGACGACGTCCTGGAGGTCTCCGAGGCGACACCGGAGCAGGTCACCGAGGCCTTCGACCTCTTCGTCCGCCGCCACTCCCCCGGTGCGGCGCCGTCCGGAGCAGCGTCGCCCGCTGAGGTGCCGACGGGCGAGGTGCCGAAGGGCGAGGTGCCGCCATGACGGAGTCCCGGTACGCGCTGATCATCGCCAACGACAGCTACCAGGACCAAGGACTCCGACAGCTGATGTCCCCGGCCCAGGACGCCGAGGCGCTGGCGGACGTCCTTGGCGATCCGCGGATCGGCGGATTCGACGTCCAGATCGTGCGGAACGAGCCTTCGCACGCCATCTCCATGCGACTCGACGACTTCTTCGCCGACCGGCGGCCGGGCGACACCCTCGTGGTCCACTTCTCCTGCCACGGGCTCAAGAGCGAGTCCGGCGAACTGTACTTCGCGGCCAGCAACACGCTGCCCCGGCGCCTGGCCTCCACCGCCGTGCCGGCCGACTTCGTACGCCTCTGCATGTCCTGCACCCGCGCCCGCAGCATCGCCCTCTTCCTGGACTGCTGCTACGGCGGCGCCTTCCCCCAGGGCGCGGTCGCCCGCGCCGCCGGCGACGTCAACGTCCTGGAGTCCTTCGCGGGCGAGAAGCTCGGCGGCGGGCGCGGCTGGGCCGTCATCACCGCCTCCAACTCCATGGAGTACGCCTTCGAAGGCGCCGAGCTCACGCAGACGGCCGGCCCGCGGCCCTCGGTGTTCACCAGCGCGCTCGTCTCCGGCCTCGCCACCGGAGAGGCCGACCTGGACGAGGACGGCCGGATCTCCCTCGACGAGCTGTACGAGTACGTCTTCGACCGCGTACGGCAGGAGAACCCGAACCAGACCCCCAGCCGCAGCGTCGACATGCAGGGAGACCTGTACCTGGCGCGCAGCCAACGGCGGCGGATCGCCCCCTCCCCCGTTCCGGACGACGTACAGGCCGCGATGCGCAGCCCCGACATCTACACCCGCCGCGGGGCCATCGCCGAACTGCGGGCCCGCATGGAGAACCCCGACCTGTCCGTCGCCGTGGGAGCCCGCGAGGCCCTGGCGGAGATCGCGCGCAAGGACATCCGGGCCGTGGCCGACGAAGCCGGCCGCGCCCTGAGCGAGGTGACCGTCAACCCGTACCCGACCCGGCTGGACTTCGGCCCGGTGCGGCGGGGTGCGCCGCCGCCACACCAGCAGGTGCGGCTCCTCGGGCCGCCGCTGGCCCGCAGTTGCGCCGCGCACCCCAAGACGGACTGGCTACGGGCCGCGGAGACCCCCGACGGGCTCGACATCAGCGTCGACACCTCCGCGGGGCCGGGACGTCTCAGCGGTGACATCGTGCTCAAGGGCGCCGTCGGGGAAGGGCTGGTCCACGTGGAGGCGGAGGTCCTGCCGGCGGCCGAGGGGCGGGCGCCGGTGTCCCCGGAGGGTCCGACGGCGGTGGTGCCGGCGGCGGGCAAGCCACCACCCGCCCGCGTACGACCGCCGGTCCCGCCACCGCCTGCGGCCCACCGGCCGATACCGACGCGCACCCCGGTCGCACAAACGCCGGGCAGGCAGGCGCCGGGCAGGCGGGAGCCGGTCGCCCACAAACCAAGCACGCACGAACCGAGCACGCCCGCGCCGCCCCGCAAGCCGCCCCCAACGGCCGGACCCCCAGCAACAGCCGCCGCCGCTGCTGCAGGCCCCGCCCCACGAGCAACGCACCGCCCTGCGCAGCGCCCCACGCAGCGTCCCACCCCACAAACAACCCCTGCCCGCACCCAACGCGCCCCCGCCCTGGCGGCCGTCTCCCTTGGCCTGTCCGTCGCCTCACTGATCACGCTCGTCCTGGCCGCGGTGGCGGCGATCGATGCAGTGGAGACCCGGGTGTACATCCCCGGGGCGTCCCTTGAGGTGGGAGTCGTCCGTGCCGGGATGATGGAACCGCTCATCATCTCCCTGATCACGGCAATACTGGCGCTGGTCGTCGTATCGGTCGCCCGGAACAGCCTCGGATCGTCGGCAGCGTCGGAAACGAACTACGCGGAAGGCCCGGCCCACGCCACCAGAGTCCTCACGCGGACGGCCAAATGCATCGCCATCCCGTCGCTGGTCCTGGCCGTCCTGATCCTCCTCGTGTACCTCGTCGCGAGGATTTACGCCTGAGTCGGCCCGTTATCGTCGCCGGGGCGCCCCGTGGCAGCAGCGGCTCGGGTGAGCTTGCAGGCGGGCGACAGGAAGCATCACCTGCCTCACGCCGGGGCAGGACCACCCCATGGTCGCGATACCGAACGACATCCGCGCGAGGATCGAAGCGCCGCACATCTGGTACGTCGCCACGGTCAACCCCGACGGCTCGCCGCACGTGAGCCCCATGTGGCTGGGGCTCGAAGGGGACTTGCTGCTGTTCAACACGTCCATCGGACGGATCAAGGAACGCAACCTCCGCCGCGAGCCGCGCGTGTGCCTCTCCCACGCGGACCCGGCGGACGCCTACGACCGCGTACAGATCCGCGGCCGCGCCGTCCACTTCGTGGAGGGCCCGGAAGCGGACCGGAACATGGACCGGCTGGCGCGTCGTTACGTGGGCACCGAGCGATTCGAGTGGGGCGTCCCGGGCGAACAGCGCGTCGTCGTCCTGATCGAGCCGTCCCGCATTCACCGCGTGAAGGGCGTCGAGCCATTGCCGCCCGGCGCACCGGGAGCAGATGGCGCGTCGCCGCCCGTCAGTCCCATGCGTTGAACAGCAGGCCGCCCAGCGCGGTGATGCCGTAGTAACGGACATCGCGCCACTCACTCTTGGTGAGCGCGGAAGTGTCCACGGCGGAGAGCGGCGCAACAAGCTGCTCGCGTTCGAGAACCACGAACCCCGCGTGAGCGAATACGTGGGCCCACGGCGGCGGCGCGAGGAACTCCTGGTCGTACCAATCCCTGCGCTCCTGGGCGAACGCGATCCAGGGGTGATGGGCGTGGCAGAGAACGACGGTCTCGCCCTCGCCTGTGCCGTCGAGGATCGACGCGGAATGGAACGTGCGAGGGTAGGCCCGCTCCTCCACCTCGCCGACTGTCCCACCCGCGAGGCGGGCTGCCTCATACAGAGCGGTGCGGAATCCCCGCAAATCGGTAT
The DNA here is from genome assembly GCF_001445655.1 of Streptomyces roseifaciens. Classification (NCBI taxonomy): domain Bacteria; kingdom Bacillati; phylum Actinomycetota; class Actinomycetes; order Kitasatosporales; family Streptomycetaceae; genus Streptomyces; species Streptomyces roseifaciens. Next base: position 1,426,301 of record NZ_LNBE01000003.1, on the reverse strand, counting down.
CGGGAAGCGGGCCTTCCGCAGACCGGAAGAACCCCGTCGCACCCCGCGGCAGTATGAAAGACGCGCTCTCGCTGTTGCCCATACCCTCATCATGCCTAGAGCTACGGCCCTCTGACGGATACCTGCAGCGTCGGAGCGGTCACCTCTCCTGGATTCATGACGCGGTGAGTGCAGGGCGGACGGCCGCAGTCGGCGGGTGTGTTCACCCGTGAGAGGGAACGCCACCGAAGGCTCGCCGGTCCGTGCAGGCCGCACTGGCACGCTCTCGGAGCATGACCGACATCATCAAGAACGCCCAGCTCGCCCCCGCCCAGGAGTTCCAGCGCATGGACGCGGACGGCGACGGAGCCGTCGACCGGAGCGACTTCCTGCGGGCGCCCCACAGGCTGCTCGCCGAGCTCGGCATCCCGGAGGAGTCAGCGAAGGGGCGGGCTCTCCTGGACGCCAACGAGACCCAGTGGAAGTTCCTGCTGTCCCTCGGTGACGGCGACGGCGACGGCGTCCTGACGGCCGACGAGTACATCGCCGCCCGCACCTCCCCCGGCTTCCGCTCCGCGGACCGCCCCGGCAAGGGGGACGTGTGCCGGACGCTCTTCGATCTGCTCGATCGCGACGACGACGGCTCGCTCGACGAGGGCGAGTTCCTCCGGGCCGCGGACTTCCTGTGCATGTCGGAAGCGGAGGCCCGGTCGTACTTCGCAGAGCTCGACGCCGACGGCAGCGGGCGGCTCAGCCCCAAGGAGTTCCTGAAGGCGGTGAAGCGCTTCTACACGAGCTGAGCCGGCCCACTCATCGCCGGCCCCGCTACCGGCCCCCGCCCTGCGCCGCGTCGAGGTTCCCGGTGAGCCTCTCCAGCAGCGCCCGCAGGGTGAGGGCCTCCTCGAGCGACAGCCCCGTCGCGGTGACGATCCGGCGGGGCACGGACAGCGCGCGCTCTCGCAGTGCTTCGCCCGCCTCCGTGAGCCGGACCACGACCGAGCGCTCGTCCTCCGCACTGCGCTCGCGTGCCACCAGGCCGGCCGCCTCCAGCCGCTTGAGCAGCGGGGAGAGCGTGCCGGAGTCGAGCCGCAGCCGTTCGCCGATGGCCTTGACGGGCTGGGGGTCGGGCTCTTCCCAGAGGACGAGCATGGCCAGGTACTGCGGATAGGTCAGGCCGAGATCTTTGAGGGCGTCGCGGTAGACGCCGCCGAAGGCCCGCGCCGCGGCGTTCAGCGAGAAGCAGATCTGGTGATCGAGGCGGAGCAGCTCCGCGTCGTCCGGGAGGGGGAAGGGCGGCGGAGTGGTCATGCCCCCAGGGTATCCCGCACCCCCATTCAATTGCGCACAACTTAATCGTGTGCAACCATTACTCCTGTGCGGCGGCCGACCAGCCACCGCCCCCAGCCCGAACCAATCGAAGGGACCTCCCATGGATGCGCTCTACACCGCCGTCGCCACCGCCAACGGCCGCGAAGGCCGTGCCGTGAGCTCGGACGGGCAGCTCGACCTCGCGCTGGCCATGCCCGCCCCGCTCGGCGGCAACGGCGCCGGCACGAACCCCGAGCAGCTCTTCGCCGCCGGCTACGCGGCCTGCTTCGCCAGCGCCCTCGGCCTGGTCGGCCGCGAGGCGAAGGTCGACACCAAGGACGTCTCGGTCGCCGCCGAGGTCTCCATCGGCAAGGACGACTCCGGCTTCGGCCTCTCCGTCGTCCTCCGCGTCGAGCTCCCGGACAGCCTCGCGGGCGAGACGGGCACCCGCCTGGTCGAGCAGGCCCACCAGGTCTGCCCGTACTCCAAGGCCACCCGCGGCAACATCCCCGTCGAGCTCGTCGTCGAGTAACGGGCAACGGCGGGATCAGTGCTTCGGCACCGGCGGCAGCTCCGCGTGCTCGACCGTGTAGCCGCCCTACATCGTCGCGAAAGTCGTGGAACATGTATTGCCCGGCACCCTGCATGGTCGTGGCAGCGGCCGCCCAGGCATGCGCCTGCTCGTAGCGCCTCCCGGGGCTCGCCTCGGCGGGCACGCCCGGCCGGGGAACGTCATCGGGCCGGTCCCCTGACGGGGTCTTGCCGAAGGCCATGACCTCAGGGTCGGCCGACGATCACCGTCCGGCGCGCATTGCCACCCCACCGGAGCAGCGCGTCAGCACGCACGTGGTGCTGCCGTCGTCCTCCGCGATGTCCCGTACGTGCTCGAAACCGAGCCGCTCCAGTACGGCCAGCGAGGCCTTGTTCGGTTCGGCGACCGTGGCATGGACCTCGGTCAGCCCGAGCGTGCCGAAGCCGTGGGCGACGAGCGCCTCCGCCACCTCGGTCCCGAGGCCGGAACCCCACGCCTCGGGCGCAAGGGCGTAAATGATCTCGTGACCCCGGACCTCTTCGGTCGGCTTGATCTCCGCGTGCCCGATCAAGCGCCCGTCCGGACGGCGCACGGCCCAGACGTCGAACAGGTTCCGGGCGTAGACCTTGGTGAAGATCCGCCCGAAGAGAGCCCGGTCGTCCTCCTCGCTGGAGGGGCCGTCACCCATCCAGCGCGACACCTGCGGGTCCTGGAAGAGGGCGAGGAAGGCCTCTTCGTCCTCGGGTGCGTAGGGGGTCAGGAGGAGGCGTTCGGTGCGCAGAGCCGGTGCCGGTGCCGGGTTCGGTGTCGGTGTCGGTGTCGGTGTCGGTGTCACGGGCGGTGACGCTACCCACGGCGGAATCGGAGCGGCAATCGAGTTTCCGGTTTCCCCTGGGATGCGACGGATGCGCCTGCCCGGCGGCGGCCTGGTCCGGGCCGTGACCGGATACGCACGGACCGGCTCCCCGGAGGAGGGCTGCTGGCGATGCCCGTCCGCTGGTGAACAACACCATCCAGCACGAAGTATGACCCCTTTAAACAAAACCCCACAAATCAGTCAAACGATCGATACCTATAGTATCGCCGGGTGTTTTCGCGAATAAGCTGCAGAACTACGTTCGCCGCGTGGCGTCAGCCACGGGCGATCCTGTGGGCCACGGCGGGTGTGGTGACCCTCGGATTCCTCATCACGCTGGAGATCGCCGCGCGTCGCTTCACCGGCCAGCCGGGGCCGCTGACCGCCCAGGCGAGAGAGGTGATATTCGCCCCCAAACCGGGGCCGCTGTACGGCGGTCTGGCGTTGATGATGGTGGCGCTCACCTGGCGGGAACGGTTCATCGCGGCCGGCGCCGCGATCGGCATCGACATCGTCTTCGTGCTGGCGCGGTGGGCGGCCGACGCCGAGACTCCCGACGGCCACTTCTTCGGCAACGGCGCGTTGTGGGTGATGCTGGGTTGTGCGGTCATCGCCGTCACGCGCCGCACCGGCCGGGAACGCGTCCTGCTGCTGCAGGCCGTCGGCCTGGGCCTGCTGCTGGTGGCCGGCCGCAAGACCGGCGACACCTGGCTGCTCATCACGGCGAAGACCCGCCCTGAGGTGCTCGACCCGTACCTGGCGACCGCCGATCACGCACTGGGCAACCCGTCGTGGCTGGCAGGCCGGATCCTCAAGGCCGCCGGCCCGATCCCCACCCATCTTCTCGACCTGGTCTACGCCCAGCTCGCGGTGGCCGCGATCGTCGTCGCGCTGTACCAGCTGCGCAACGTGGCGGCCGAGCGCCGCTTCCCGAGCCATCATCTGGTGCGCACTTTTCTGGTCATCGGCCTCCTCGGGCCGGCCATCTACATGACCTTCCCGGTGGTCGGGCCGATCTTCGCCTACGGCCCGGGCACCTCCGGCACCGGCGGCGTGGAGTGGGCGGCGGCCAACCTGTGGCCGCACACGCCGGTGCCGATCACCACCCCGCACCCGGTGCCGTACGACGGGATCACCCCTCGCAACTGCATGCCCAGCCTCCACACGGCGTGGGCTACCGCGATCTTCATCCATTCCCGCAAGGGCCCGAGGCTTCTGCGCTTCGCAGGCGCGTTCTGGCTGATCGCCACGCTCGGCGCGACGCTGGGCTTCGGCTACCACTACGGCGTGGATCTCGTTGCCGGTGTGGTGTTCGCGCTCACGATCGAGGCGGCGCTGCGCTCGCAGGACCGTGGCTGGGACCGGGCAGGAATCCAGCAGGTCGCCCACGGCACGGTCGTCTTCGCTGCGCTCCTGGTCTCCTACCGCTATCTGCCGATGGAGATGGCCGAGCATCCGTGGGTGTTCGGACCGCTCGTCATCCTGGCGATGGCCTCAGTGATCTACGGCTACGTGCGGACCACCAAACTGTGGGAACGAGCACCGAAGGCCGCGCCGGTGCCGCAGCCGGAACCGCAACCCGAACTGGTTTGAGTCATGAGACTTGTCCGACGATGCGAGCCGACCATGCGAGCTACGGCCCCGTCGGACAATCTCTAGTAAGCCGTGACGCCCAAGGGGATTCCCGCACCGGGCACGACGAACCCGTACTCGTAGGCGAGGATCACGGCCTGCGTGCGGTTGCGGGCGCCCAGCTTGGCCAGCAGGTTGCTCACGTGGGTCTTGACGGTCTCCAGGCTGACGACGAGGCGGCCGGCGATGTCCGGGTTGGACAGGCCCGTCGCCATGAGGCGGAGGATCTCGACCTCGCGGCCCGTGAGCGCGGGGACGCCGCGCGCGGGGCGGGCCGGTGGCGCGGGCCGCGCTGCGACGAGTCTGCGGACGGCGTCCGGGAAGAGGACGGAGTCCGTCGTGGCGACCAGGCGTATGGCGTGGGCGATCTGCTCCGAGGAAGCCCTCTTGAGGACGAAGCCGCTCGCACCGGCGCGCAGGGCGTCGTAGACGTACTCGTCGTTCTCGAAGGTGGTGATCACCACGACCTTGGGCGGCTCGGGGAGGGCGGCCTGCAGGCGGCGGGTCGCCTCGATTCCGTCGATGCCGGGCATGCGTACGTCCATCAGCACGACGTCGGGCCGGAGTTCGGTGGCGAGGGCCAGGGCCTGGGTGCCGTCGGCGGCCTCGCCGATCACGTCGAGGCCCGGCCGGGCGGACAGCAGGGTGCGCAGGCCGGTGCGGGTGAGTTCCTCGTCGTCGGCGACGAGGACGGTGACGGCGGCGGTGGCGGCGGTGGCCGTGGCGGTGGCAGCGTTCGTAGTCGTGGTCGTGGTCATGGCGTCGACCGTAGCGGGATGCGGACGGCGAGCAGCCAGCCGGTTCCGGAGGCGTCGGGGCCTACGGAGACCTCGCCGCGGAGCAGGTGCACGCGGTCGGTGATGCCGGTGACACCCTGTCCGCTCCTGCGGCGGCGGGCACGGTCGGCGAGCGGGTGAGTCATCGAAGGGGCGATCCGGTTGATCCGGTTGGCCACCTCCAACTCCAGCCACCCTCCCGCGGCCGCCACCCGCAAGCCGATCGGCGTCGGCCGCCCCCCGTGGCGCAGCGCGTTGGTGAGGCCCTCCTGGACGATCCGGTACGCCTCCCGGGACACGGTCGCCGGTACGGCCGCCAGGTCGCCGGTGATGTCGGTGTCGACGTCCGTCCCGGTCCGGCGCACCCGGTCCACCAGGGCGTGCAGGTCGGTCAGGGAGAACGGCGGCGACGTCGGGGCCCGGCCCTCGCGGAGGATGCCGAGGACGTGGTCGAGGTCGTCCATGGCCGCGCGGGAGGCCTCCTCCAGGCCGGTGAGGGCGCGGCGGGCGGCGTCGGGGTCGGTGCCCATGAGCTCCTTGGCGACGGCGGCCTGGATGGTGGAGGCGGTCAGGGTGTGGCCGATGGAGTCGTGCAACTCCTGGGCGAGCCTGTTCCGTTGCGCCAGCACGCGCACCTGCCCTTCGAGCGCGGCGAGCCGTTCGGCCGGAAGCGGACCGAGCAGAGGGGAAGCCAGCCGCCTGAAGAGGGCGCTCGTGCCCGTGCCCGCACAGTAGGCGAGGGCAAGGAGCAGGGCGGCGGCCGGCAGCGTCCATGCTCCTGACCCGCCACCGGCCACGTCCACCGGCAGGAGCAAGGTGATCCGGTCCCCGCCCCTGAGCCAGACGGCGGGCAGGGCGACGGCCGCCATCAGGAGGAGGCAGGAGACGGCGACGGACGCCCCGCCCAGCAGCGCGTGCAGGATCAGCCACGCTCCCGTACGCAGGCGGTGCGGCCGGTCGGGGGCGGGTGCCGGAAGAGCCGTACCGAGCAAGCGGTTGGCGAGCCGTACGGATGCGGACCGGGCGAAGCGCGAACGGCCCGCGGCTGCACACAGCGCCGCCCAGAGCACCAGGAGGAGAACCGCGCGGGCGGGTCCCGGCCAGCCGGCTGCCGTCGCCGCAACTGCCGGTACGGCCACCGCGAGCGGCAGCAGGCCGACGGCGGCACCGAGCAGCGCGTAAAGCCGGCTTGAGAGCCGGCTTGAGAGCCGGCTGGAGAGCCAGGCTTTCCGGGAATCCGCGGTGAAACGCGGAGGTATGAGCATGCGCACGCCGCGGAGTATCGCACCCGCGTCTCACCCGAAACCTCCCCCGCAAGAGCCAGATGCGGATTCCCCCGCTACCGGGATGTGCCGGCCGCCCCTGCCCGGCGAAGGTTGCCGGGCACTGCAGACGACATCGCAACATCGGGAAAGCGGGGGTGCATTCATGGCATCGAAGACGTTGCTGCCGGAATCCGGCGGGACGAGAAGGAAGGGGGTGGCGGCGTTCCTCGTCATCTGCTTCGGGGCCAGCTGGGCCTACGTCTTCACGGCCCGTTTCGCATGCGGCCTGTCGCTGGAGAATCCGCTGGTGCAGCTGCCTTTCGGCGTCATGCCGGCCATAGCGGCGACCGTGGTGCGCCGCTGGGTCACCAAGGAGGGCTTCGCCGATTCCGGCCTGCGCCTGCGTCTGCGGAGTGCATGGCCCTATTACCTGGTGGCCTGGCTCGGCCCCTTGGCGCTGACGGCGGCCACCATGGGGCTGGCGGCGGCACTGGGGTTGTGGACCCCGGACTTCGCCCCGCTCCAGGAATTCGCCGGTGGCATGCCGGTGTGGGCATTCGTCGTGGTGCTCATGCTCGTCCTGCCGCTCCTGACGCCGATCTACGGCGGGGAGGAATTCGGCTGGACCAGCTATCTGCGCCCCCGCCTCTCCCCCGGCCGGTCCGCGAAGGCCACCGCCCTCACGGGACTCATCTGGGCGTCCTGGCACTACCCGCTGGCGTTCACCGGCTACATCGAATTCCCCGGCGTCCTCATCGGCCTGCTGGCCTGGACGGTTTCCTTCCAGTTCCAGGAGGCGCTCCTGGTATGGCTGTACGTACGCAGCGGCAGCGTCTGGGTCGTCAGCCTCGCCCACGCCGGGAACAACATGGTCCTCTCCCTCGTCTCGGGCATCCTCCTGTCCGAGGGTGCGGGCCTGGAGGTCACACCGGTCACCCTCCTGATGACCGCCCCGATGGCCGTCGTCTGTGCCGTGCTGGCCCTGCGGGGGAAGCTGCGGCCCCGCGACGGCGGCATGCCGGGGCAGGGCCGGCAGCCGGCCGTCCGGCCGACCCGTTTCCCGGCCACGGACGCCTCGTTGGACTGACCGGTGGCCCGGCCACCCGCTCACCCCCGTCCTTCGAGGCTGCCCGGTACGGCTCGGCGTTCCGTACAGCCGACGATGAAGAGGAGCTCCTGCCATGCGTCGCATCCACTCGTTCGCCGTCGCAGCGGCCGCCCTGGTGGCCGCCTTCGGCGCCGTACCCTCCGTGTCCGCCGCAGCCCCCGCCGCCCCCGCCCCGCTGGCCGCGGCCTTCAACTGCGCCCCCGGACACTTCTGCATCTACAGCGGCTGGAACGGCGGCGGCACCCGCTGCCAGTGGTCGCAGGACAGCAAGGCGAACACCGCCGACGACTGTTCCTTCATCCAGCGGGGCCAGAACGTGCGCTCCGTATGGAACGGAACGGGGCACCGGGTGCAGTACTACACCGGCACCAACCACAACAAGCGCGTCGGATCCACGAACGCCGGCTCCGGCGGCAACCTGCAGGGCAGCTACCAGATCCGTTCCTTCAAGAACCAGTAGAACCCCGCCCCGCCGACCGCCCGGAACGACGGAGCCGGTGGCTGACCCCAGCCACCGGCTCGCGGCTCTCTCTCCCCCCCCCGATCGAGACCGATCGCCATCGACCGCCACCGATCGCCACCGATCGCCGTTCACGTGAAATGCGCCTACGGTGGTCGGGTGGGGCCAGGGGCTTCTTGAGTTTCATGAGAGGGCCGCCATGGCGATCGACATCCACGCGCATGCATGGACGGACGCCTACCTCGATCTGCTCCAGGGGTACGGCAAGGCCGACACCGCAACGCAGCGCGGCCTCGGTGCGGACGTCTCAGACGCGGACATGGAGGCGCGCTTCGACCTGATGGACGCGGCGGGCATCACGCTCCAGGTGTTGTCGGTCACGCCTCAGTCACCGCACTTCACCGACCGTGAGCACGCCGTACGTGCCGCCCGTACGGCCAACGACCTCTACGCGGATGTGGTGCAGCGCTGGCCGGACCGGTTCCGGGCGTTCGCCGCGCTGCCGTTCCCGCACACGGACGCCGCGCTGGAGGAGCTGGCGCGAGCGCTCGACGAGCTGAACATGGCGGGGGCGTGCACGACGACGTCTGTCCTGGGCCGCTCGGTGGCGGACCCGGCGTTCGAGCCGGTCTTCGCGGAACTGGACCGGCGCGGCAGCGTCCTCTACGTACACCCCGCGGGAACCGGAGCCGAGTCGCCGCTGATCGCCGGCCACCGTCTGACGTGGACGATCGGCGCCCCCGTCGAGGACACCGTCGCGGCGATGCACCTGATCCTGGCAGGCGTCCCCAGCCGCTACCCCCGGCTGAAGATCGTGATCTCGCACCTGGGCGGAGCGCTTCCCATGGTGCTGGCCCGGGCGGACGACCAGTACCTCTGGGAGGCGCCGGACATCCCGGAGAGGCCGAGCCTCGCGGCGCGCCGCATGTGGTACGACACGGTGGGACACGGGCACGTGCCGGCGCTGTGGGCGGCCGTGGAGTCACTGGGAGCCGACCGGCTGGTCCTGGGCACCGACTTCCCCTACCAGGCCGGCGAGCAGTTCCTGGCCGCCACCGGCTACATCCGGTACTCGGGCCTGCCCGACGCCCAGGCGACCGCGATCCTCGAAGAGAACGTCACCCAGCTGATCACCTTGTGAGCGGCCACCAGTTGTTCCCATGCCGGCGGTGACGGTTCGCCCGTCATTCGCCACCGCCGCCGTCGGTCACCGGTCGTGTCAGACACCGTGGTGGGCGAGCGGCGCGTGCGGGTCGCCGCCCACGGGGGTGTGGTCGGTGTGCACGGTCACGGCGGTCAGCCGGGGTACGGCGTGGATCAGGGCGTGTTCGGCCGCGACGGCCAGGCGGTGGGCCTGGACGACGGTCAGGTGGGGGTCGACGACGATGTCGGCCTCGGCGCGCAGGGAGTGCCCGACCCAGCGGATGCGCACCTGCCCGAGGTCGCGCACGCCGTCCACGCCGCGCAGGGCGTTCTCGGCGCTGTCGACGAGTTCCGGCTCGACGGAGTCCATCAGGCGGCGGCCGACCTCCCGGGCGGCGTCCTTGAGGACGAGGAGGATCGCGGCGGTGATGAGCAGGCCGACGAGGGGGTCGGCGAGGCGCCAGCCGAGGGCGGCGCCGCCGGCGCCGAGGAGGACGGCCAGGGAGGTGAATCCGTCGGTGCGGGCGTGCAGGCCGTCGGCGACCAGGGCCGCGGAGCCGATCCGCCGGCCGGTGCGGATGCGGTAGCGGGCCACGCACTCGTTGCCCATGAAGCCGGCCAACGCGGCCAGGGCCACGGCCCACAGGTGCGTGACGTCGCGGGGGTGCAGGAGCCGGTCGACGGCCTCGTACGCCGCGAGGGCGCACGAGGCCGCCATGGTCACGAGGACCGCGACGCCTGCGAGGTCCTCGGCGCGACCGTACCCGTAGGTGTAGCGGCGGTTGGCGGCCCGTCGCCCGAGCACGAACGCGATGCCCAGCGGTACGGCGGTCAGTGCGTCGGCGGCGTTGTGGAGGGTGTCGCCGAGCAGTGCCACCGATCCGGAGAGTGCCGTGACCACCGCTTGGACGACCGTCGTCGCCCCCAGGATCCCGAGCGACAGCCACAGCGTGCGCATGCCCTCCCGGGAGGCCTCCATCGCCGCGTCGACCTTGTCCACGGCCTCATGGCGGTGCGGGGTGAGGAAGTGGCCGAGCCTGTGCCCATGCCCGTCCCCATGGCCCTCCCCGTGCCCATGTCGGTGCCCGTGCCCGTGCCGGTTCCCGTCCATGGCACCCACGATGGCACGCTGATCCGATTGCGGCTACAACCGTCATACGTCCCGTGACCAGGTGCGATGGCTATGCAGGTGCGCTCAGCTCCGCGACGAGTGCCCGCATCGCGTCGAAGGCCGGTTTGGGGGTGTAGTCGTCGGCGGTGAGGCCGAATTGATGGAACAGGCCGGGAACGGCGCTGTCGGCGTCGCGCAGCGCGAAGTGGGCGTAGGCGCGGATCCGTAGCTCGTCCGCGTGGGCCGCGACGGTCCGTACGACGGTCTCGACCACGTCGGCCTGGCGGTGCGGGGGGCGGTCGGGGCCGGTGGGCCAGCCGTGCTCGGTGATGTGCAGGGGCAGGTGCGCCAGGCCGGCGGGTGCCAGTACGGCGTCCCGGTGGTGGCGCAGCAGTCCCTCGGTGGCGGCGGCGAGGTCGGGGGCGGCGACGGGCCGGAAGACGTCGGGGAAGAAGTCCAGGCCCACGTAGTCCAGGTCGCCGGCGAAGTCCGCCTTTCCGTGGTCGGTCAGGTCGGCGACGAAGGAGGCGGCGGGGCCGAAGAGGGGGGTGGTGTTGAAGCCGACGCGCAGGTGGGCGTGCCCGAGTTCCCGTGCTCGCGCCTTGGCGGCGGAGACTCCGCGGGCGATCGCCTCGTTCACCCGGGGGTAGAAGCCGTCGAGCGTGGGGACCGTGGTGACGTTCGGCTCTTCCGTCACCTGCAGGGTGTCCGTGACCGCGCCGTACTGGTCGACCAGGTCGCGCAGGAACGCGCAGTAGCCGTCGACGTTTCCGGCTGCGGACCGGTACTGCGCCACCAGGTCGAGGCGGCGGCCCCGTACCGCGTACTGCTCGGCAGCGGCCGGTGCCGCCGTCGCGTGCGGCCCGCCGGGGCGGGTGGTGTCGTCGAAGGCGGTGTAGGCGCGCACCAGGAAGGGGCGGTCGGGGCGGCCTTGGAGGAGGTCGAGTGCGGTCGCTATGCGGGCCGGGTCGTCGGGCGGGCCGTCGGCCAGGTGTCCGGTGTCGTCACCGGTGACTCCGCCCGGGTAGATCCCGAAGACGAGTCCGTCACACGTTTTCGTGGGCATCGGTGGTTCGGTTCCCTTCGCTCTCGGCGGGCCATGTCAGGGCGCCGGTGCGGATGTCGTCGATGACGGCCTCGATCCACGCCGTCTCGGAGCGGGCGAGGCCGATCGCGTATTCGGCTTCGATGACGTGCAGCCGGGGCACGCCGGCCTTGCGGGCTTCCGCGAGGCGTTCCTCGTCGGCCGCCGTGCGCTCCTGGAGGCGCCGGGCCCGTTCCGAGAGGGCGTCCACGGCGCCGCCCGGGCCGAGGGCGCCGAGGTGGGCGACCGCGCCCAGGAACCGGGAGAACTCCCGTTCCGGGTGGCGGATGTGGGCGTCCAGGCGTCGTACGAGCTCCTCGTAACCGGCCTGGGTGAGGGCGTAGACGGTCTTCTCCGGGCGGTTGCCGGACCGTTGCTGCCCCTGCACCGTCGCCCAGCCGGCTTCGGTCAGGGCGGCGACGACGTTGTAGAGCGAGCCCCGGTTGACCGCGGCTGCGTGGTTGTCGCTGCGCGTGCGCAGCTCGGCGAGCATCTGGTACGGGTGCGAGGGCTGCTCCAGCAGGAGTCCCAGCACGGCGAGCACGATCGGGTTGTCGAGGACGCGGCGCGGCATGATCGAAGACTATGGTCTAAATAGACCATTGGGAAGCCCCGGGCGGCTCAGCCCGGGTCCACGGCCTCCGCCTCCGCCCTCACCGCGGCAGGCTCTCGCCGGCCCGGACCCGTCGCGATGCCCGGCTCGGGGAGCCAGCGCGGCACGACCAGGGCGAGCAGCAGCGGGACGGCGGCGAAACCGGCGATGACCACGGAGACGTTCCCCCACAACGAGCCCACGCCGTAGGCGACGTAGAAGGCGATGGCCACGGCGTCGGTGCCCAGCCCCGCCAGCGACGTGACCGTGGCGCGCGCGTCGGAGCGGACCGCGTCCTGGAGGCGGGCCTGCGACAGCACGATGGCCAGCTGGACGGTTCCCAGGCACAGGGCCACGGGCAGGATGCCCAGCGGGTGCCGCCCCAGGGAGCCCGCCGCGAGCAGCACCGCGGCGGCCGCGAGGGCGGCGGCCAGCCGCGAGGCGCGCAGCCCGGCCAGCGGTCCGGCGAGCCAGCCGCCCAGCGCCTTGCCCACCACGGCGAGGATCACCAGCAGTGGTACGAAGGCCGTGGAGATGCCCGTCGAACGCACCAGCAGGGGAAGGTACTCGTCGATGACGAGGACCGCGGGGAGGACGGCGGCCACCGCGGCCGCCCGGCGCACCGCCGGGTCGCCGCGGACCTCGGCCAGCCCTGCGCGGAGCATCGCGAGGTAGCGTGCGACGGCGGGTTCGGACGGGCGGGCGCCGGTGGCTGCCCTGCCATCGGTGACGGAGCAACCGTCGGCGGCGAGGTGTCCGTCACCGGCAAGGCGCCCCTCGGCGGCAGGGCGCCCGCGCCGTGCGTCGCGCGCCTCCGGCAGACACAGCGCGGCCCCGGCCGTGGCCGCGCAGACCGCCGCGCTGAGGGCTTCCACCAGGACGTAGTGCCCGACGGCAAGCAGCGGGGCGGCCACGAGCGTGGCGAGCACGTTGGAGGCCAGGGCGCCGACGCGGGAGCGTCCCAGCAGCCGTGGATAGCTCGCGGCCGAGGCCCTGGCGGAGAGTTCGTCGTAGACGAGGGCTTCCAGCGTGCCCGAGGTGAGGGCGTGGCAGGCGCCCCAGAGCAGCACTCCGGCGACGAAGGCGGGGTAGGACGGGGCCAGCGCCCACAGGACGAAGCAGCCGGCGCGCAGGACGGCGCCGAGGGCGAGCAGCATCCGGCGCGAGGCGACGTCCGCCCAGGCTCCCGAGGGCACTTCCAGGAGCAGCGCCGAGACGGCCAGCAGACCGAACAGCGAGGAGACTTCGACGGGGCCCAGGCCCGCGTCCGAGAAGCGCAGGGCGACCACGGGGACGAGCGGGACGAAGTCGTTCAGCGCGGAGAACACATAGAGCCCTCTGCGTAACCTGCGTAACTCTGCCGATTCGCCGGGGCGTCCGGGCCGGTGTCCGGGCAGCGTCCAGCACCCCATTCCCGCACCCCTTTCCTGAGCGAATTTCCCCGCCGGTGTCATGGGGCGTAAAACCGCCTGTTCCGAGCCGGAATTATGGCACAGAATGGGGCGGATCGACCCGCGACTTTCAGGCACCCTGCCGGGAGCGTGCGCATGCGTTCAGGGGTGCTGTGCGATCCCCTGAGGAGGAGCCATGCGCATTCTGCTGATGAAGCCGCCGATACGGGCCTGCATGGTGGAGGTCGGCCGGCACGTGCCGATCGGGCTCGCCTATCTCTCGGCCGCGCTGCGGGAGGCAGGACACCGGACGACGATCTTCGACGCCCTCTCCTTCGTCGAGGACAACCACGTCGTTCCCGAGGACGAACTCACCGCGAAGGAGCAGGAGAAGCTCCGGCACCATCCGCGCTGGCGCCACATCCTGCACTGGGGCGCCCGCCGGGAGCGGACGGAGGAGGCGCTGCGCAGCTGCCGGCCGGATGTCATCGGCATCTCCTGCATGTTCACGCCCTTCTACGAGGCCGCCTACGACCTGGCGCGGCTGGCCAAGCGCATCCACCCGCAGGCGGTCGTCCTGCTGGGCGGCCAGCACGGCACGGTGAGCTTCCCGCACGCCCTGCAGGTGCCGGAGATCGACGTCGTGGTGCTCGGCGAGGCCGAGGCGACGGTCGGCCCGCTCATCGCGGAGCTGACGGGCGCCCGCCGCCTGGACCGGCTGCCGGGGATCGCCTTCCGGTGCGGCGAGGGGTTCTGCGGGTGCACGGAGCCGGGCCGCGCTCCGCACATCCGTCCGCGGACTCCGTTCGCCGCCGATCTCGACGCCCTTCCGCCACCCGCCGCCGATCAGCTCGACTTCTCCCGCTACGACGGGACGACCACGCTCATCACCAGCCGCGGCTGCCCCTTCAGCTGTACGTTCTGCACCGTGCACGCCACCGTGGGCAAGGAGTTCCGGGCGCGGTCCCCCGAAAACGTCGTCGACGAGATCGAGCATTATGTCAACCGATATGGAGTGCACCGATTCCTTATCGAGGACGACAACTTCACCTTCGACATGGACCGGGTCCGTTCGATATGCCGGATCATCAGGGAGCGGCAGCTGGAGGTGAAACTGCGGCTGCCCAATGGAATCACCGTGCTGAAACTCTCCGACGAACTCGTGGGGGACATGGTCGCCGCCGGATTCGAGAGCCTCTTCTTCGGCCTGGAGACGACCGACGCCGCCCGGCTCCGTCGCATGCGCAAGGGATTCACCTCGCTCCCCAAGGTGGCCGCCGGGGCGTCACTCTTCCGGCGGCACGGCCTGGACGTCAACGGCTCGCTCATCGTCGGCCTGCCGGGCCAGACCCTCGCCGACATGGCCCAGGACTCCGTGAACTGCGCACTGGCCGGCGTGCGGTTCTACACCAACCCCTTCTACCCGATCCCCGGTTCCGCGGACTACCGGACCTGCCTGACGTCCGGACTCATCGACAGCCTCACCGAGCCCGCCCTCTTCGACCAGTTCAACTTCGCCTTCGGGAACGGGGAGGTGTCGCCCGAGGAGATGTACTGGGCATGGTCGGTCACCCAGGCCATGGCGCTGTGGCCGCGCTACTTCGAGGAAGGCAGCCTGCGCCGGGAGCGAGGCGGGGAGGCGCCGCTCGCAGAGGCTGTGGACCGCCTGGCCGCCCACAGCCGGGCTCTGCTGGCGACGGGACGTCGCATGGACGTGCCCGCCCTCGTGCGCGACGCCCGCATCACGGCCGGGGGCACCGCGCTGGTGCGTACGGACCCAGAGAGCTGTTTCTGCGCGACGCAGCGGGTGGTCGGGGACGGGCGCGCCGCCGCCGACGCGCCCGAACTGTGCCTGTACTCCGGTGACGTGATCGCCGCCGCCCTGGCCGGGTACACGGGCGTACCGCACACCGCGGCCCAGCGCACCTCGGCCGCGGCGGGCGACGCCGAGGGCTGCACCTTCGAGGTGCGGCGCACGAACGCCGAACCGCTCGCGTCCATCACCGCGGTGTTCCTCGACCGCCTGGACGCGACGCGGCGCGAGCCCGGCCAGGAGGTGGTGGGTGCTTCGGTTCCATAGCAGGGCGGCAGGACGCGGGCCGGGTCAGCGGCGCTGTTCGTCCCCTGCGGGCACTGCGCAGGCAGCGGCGACGGCCCGGGAGCCTGCCGGCGGCAATCGGTCTCCCACCTCGCGCCGGTCTCCTACCTCACACCCCCAATCCGGCCGCTGCGGCGGCATCCGGCCCCCGTCATCGGTAAGTTCACGACGGCAGGGTGTGAGAGCAGGGGTTCGAGAGGGGCTCTGATGCGCAGTGGCGGACCGGTTGCTGGTTGATCTCGACGCGTCGGGACGCGCGTCGGTGTCGGCGTGGCTGGACGGGGACCTCCCGGGCCCCGTGGGCGAGCCCGTGACGCTGAACTGGCCGCTGACCTCCGACGAGCTGGAGGACCTGCGCTGGTACCTGGAGGACTACCTGCGGGCGCCCTTCGGCGTGTACGAGGACCGGGGCAGCCGGATAGCCCGCCGGATACCCAGCTGGGGCCGGACCATGTTCACCGCCCTGTTCGGCTCGGGGCCGGCCCGCGACGCCTACGTCCAGGTGCGCACCCGGGCCGCTCACCCCGGCTCCACCGAGATCGTGCTGCGCTCGGCCGCGCCGGCCTGGCTGGGGCTGCCGTGGGAGCTGCTGTGCGACCCGCGCCTGCCCACGCCGCTGGCGCTGGACGGGGTGGGGCTGAGCCGCGGCCTGCCCGCGGCGAACCTCGGCAACGCCTTCGACGTCGGCGGCCGGCAGCTGCGCGTCCTGATGGTGATCTCCCGGCCCGACGGCGCCCGCGACGTCGGCTACCGGATGATCGCCCGCCCGCTGCTGCGCCGCCTGGAGGCGGTGCGCGGCCGCGTCGAGGTGGAGGTGCTGCGGCCGCCGACGCTGGAGGCCCTGGCCGAGCGGCTGCGGACGGCTCGCGACGCCGGAGCGCCGTTCCAGATCGTGCACTTCGACGGGCACGGCGCGCTGACGGACGAGGGCGTACTCGTCTTCGAGGAGCCCGGCGGCGGCGCGGACCACGTCGGGGCCGACCGCATCGCCCGCGTCCTGGCGGACCCCCGCGTGCCGGTCGTGGTGCTCAACGCCTGCCAGTCCGGGGCGGTGGGCCAGCAGCTGGAGGCGGCCGTGGCCACCCGACTGCTGGCCGGGGGCGCCTCGGCCGTGGTGGCCATGTCCTACAGCGTGTACGCCGTGGCGGCGGCCGAGTTCATGACGGCCTTCTACGAGCGGCTGTTCGCCGGCGACACCATCGGCGAGGCGGTGCGCGCGGGACGGGCGCAGATGGCACGGCGTCCGGGGCGGCCGAGCCCGAAGGGCGAGCTGCCGCTGGAGGACTGGGCGGTCCCGGTGCACTACCTGCGCCGCGAGGTCCGCTTCCCCGAGCTGCAGTCCGCGCCCGCGTCCGCCCGGCCGGAGCTGTCCCTGGAGGCCGCCCTGGACCGGCTGCGCGAGCGGGGCCAGGGCGAGCGGGACGATCCGCTGGCCCCCGAAGGCGAGTTCGTCGGCCGCGACGCGCTGTTCCACACCCTGGAGGCCGCGGCCCGCAACCGGCGCGTGGTCGTCCTGCACGGCCCCGGCGGAACCGGGAAGACCGAGCTGGCCAAGGCGTTCGGCCGCTGGTGGCGCGACACCGGCGGCGTCGGCCGGCCCGAGTGGGTGATCTGGCACTCCTTCGAGCCCGGCGTCGCCTCGTTCGGCCTGGACGGCGTGGTCTCGGCGACCGGCCTGCGCGCGTACGGCGCGGACTTCGCCCGGCAGAACGCGGACACCCGCCGCGAGCTCGTACGCGACCTGCTGCGCGAGCACCGGCTGCTGGTGGTCTGGGACAACTTCGAGTCGGTCGCGTCCATGCCGGACCCCGCCGGCGCCGCTCCCCCGCTGGACGACGCCGCGCGCGGCGAGCTCAAGGACTTCCTCACCGAGGTCGCCGCCGGCGGCCGCAGCGTCGTCCTGGTGACCAGCCGCACGCCCGAGCACTGGCTGGGGGACCTGCGCCGCGTCACCGTCGGCGGCCTCTCCCACGACGAAGCCGTCGAGTACGCCGACCACGTGCTGCAGCCGTTCCCCGCCGCAGCCCCGCGCCGCGCGGACCGTTCCTTCGCCGAACTGCTGGAGTGGCTCGACGGCCACCCCTTGAGCATGCGGCTGATCCTGCCCCACCTGGACACCACCGACCCGGCCGCGCTCCTGTCCGGCCTGCACGGCGGCACCACCCTGCCCGCGCCGCCCGGCGGTGACCGCACCACGTCCCTGCCGGCCAGTATCAGCTACTCCCTCGCCCACCTCGACGCCGTGGAGCGCCGGCTGCTGGCGGCCGTATGCCTGTTCCAGGGTGTCGCCGACGCCAGGGTGCTGGCCGAGTTCTCCCGCCACGAGCGGACTCCGCAGCGCTTCCGCGGCGTCGACAGCCGCGCGTGGGACAGGGTGCTGGACCGGGCGGCCCAGGTCGGGCTGCTCACCGGGCTGGGCCGGGGCATGTACCGCACCCACCCCGCGCTGCCCGCCTACCTCACCGAACGGTGGCGCGCCGACGACCCCGCGGCCTACGCGGCGCAGCGCGCCGACGCCGAGGAGGCGATGCTGTTCGCGTTCACCGGCTTCGCGGAGTGGCTGCGCCGGGAGCTGCACGCCGACGGCGCCTCGGGGGCCTACCGCACCCTCGGACTGCACCTGCGCACGCTGGGGCACCTGCTGGGGCACTCCCTGGCCGGCCAGTTGTGGATCAACGCCAAGTACCTCATCCAGCCCCTGTACCTCTACTGGCAGCGCAGCGGGCTGAGCGAGGAGATCCTCGCGTGGAGCGACCGCGCCAGGCTGGCCCTCGAAGGGCCGGACGGCACCCCGCCCTTGCTCGGCCACCCCGGCGGGGAGCTGTGGCTGCTGGTCGCACGGCTGCAGGCGGGGATGCTGCAGATCCAGGCCCGGTTCGACGCCGCCGAGGCCGTCCACACCGAGATCCTCACGATGCTCAAGGCACATCGCGAGCCGCCCCGGGAACAGCTCGCGACCGCCTACGACGAGCTGGGCAAGCTGGCTCAGGTACGGGACCGGCTGGACGAGGCCGAGCAGTGGTTCGGCCGGGCCCTCGCGCTCAGGAAGGGCTCGGGCGACCGGTCCGGCGAGGCCGAGGCGTACCGCAAACTCGGCCTCGCGGCGCAGGAGCGGAAACAGTGGGAGGAGGCCGAGCGGTGGTTGCGCCGGGCCCTCGCCGTCACGGAGGAAGCAGGTGACCGTCGCGCCATGACGGACCTGTTCAGCGACCTCGGCGTCGTCGCGGTGCTGCGGGGCCGGGGGAACGAGGCCGAGCAGTGGTACCACCGGCTCCGCGCCGCCAAGGAGAGCGCGGCGGCGGAACACCCGCGCCGCAAGGCCCACCTGTGTCACAAGCTCGGCCTGCTGGCGATGGGCGGAGCCCTGCTGGACGAAGCCGGGCAGTGGTACCGCGAGGCCCTCGCCATCGAGGAGCAGCTGGGCGACCGGTCCGCCATGGCCGGCACCTGCAGCGACCTCGGCCGGGTGGCGCACGCGAAGGGACGGCTGGACGAGGCCGAGCAGTGGTACCTGCGGTGTCTCACCATCGAGGAGGCGCTGGGCGACAAGCGCTCCATCTCGCTCACCTACCACGAGATGAGCGGGCTGGCCGCGTCCCGCGGCAGGACCGGCGAGGCCCTGGAGTGGGCGGTCCGGTCCGCGACCCTCTTCGACCGCTTCCCGCACCCGTCGGCAGGCTCGCGCCCCCGCGACCTGGCGCGCCTGACCGGACGGCTGGGCATGGCGGCGCTGGAACAGTGCTGGGTGCGTGTCACCGGCACCCCACTGCCCGCTGACGTACGTCGGTGGGTCGAGACACACGGCTCCGAGGAGAGACGATGAGCGAGCAGACGGCAGCGACGGACAACCCCGCCGACCGGGGTGCGCGGGCGGCGGCACGGCGGATGGCGGCCACGCACGGCACGCAACTGGAGGCCCAGGTCGAGGCGGCGCTGCACGCGCGGGGCGCCGGTGCAGATGCCCGCGCGGAGCAGTACCTCGACGTCGATCCGGTCGCGCTCGGCTCGCTGATCGTCAGCGTGGCCTCCCTGTCCTGGAGCGTCTACCAGGACCTGCGTACGAGGACGCCGTCGCCGTCCCGGTCGGTGATCGCCCGCCGCGTACGGATCGAACTGCCGGCGGACGGCGGGACCGGTCCGGAGGAGCGGGACAGGATCATCGACATCGTGGTGGAGGAAGTCACCAGGGACGCGGAGGACGGGGAACAAGGCTGATGCCCGGCGGCCTCGCCGGCCGCCGGGCATCGGTGAGGGGCCCCGCGCGTCACTCCCCCGTCTCGTCGGGTCCGGCGGAGGCGTCGAAGGGGGCGAAGAACCAGCGCTGGGAGGCGCGGCCGCGTTCGCACTGATTGACGTTGACGATGTCCGAGCCGGTGTTGGCGGCCAGCTGGTCCAGGTCCAGGCAAGGCTCGGTGCCGAGGACGCGCTGTTCGCTGCGGAGCCGGAAGGTGTTCTCGGCGGCCGGCTCCACGTGCCAGGTCTGGGCGCGGGAGCCGTTGCAGGCCCGCAGGTCGAGGCCGAGGATCCCGCTGTTCGGGACGTTCGCGTCCGTCTCGATGCAGAGGCCGGTCGCCGCGTCGCGCATGCGCAGCCGCTCGGCGCCGACCCATTCGGGGATCCACTTCTCCTCGTTGGGCGTGGGCTCGGTGCGGTGCGGGTGGGCGCGTACGCGGGTGCCGCTGAGCCCGCGGGGTTCGCCGGCCAGCATCCGGCCGGTGCGGACGTTCTCCAGCCCGAAGGGGCCGGGGTGGGCGATGGACAGGTCGCCTGCGAAGAAGTTGGCCCTGGGGTCGGAGTCGGCGGGGGGACCGAGGAACCAGTGCTGGCTGTCCTTCGCCTTGCAGGGGTTCAGCTCGAGGCCGTAGAGGTCACGCGGGCCGGTCGCCGTGCCCGCGTCCAGGCAGAGCCCGAGCGCGATGTTGCGGATCTGGTACTGCTCGTTGCCGAACGACAGCAGCCGCCAGCGTTGGATGCTGCTCGTTCCGCAGTCGAACATAAGGGGCTTGCCGTGGTCCCGGCGGTCCTGCAGGCTGCTGAGGCACCTGCCCTTGGGGAGCCGGATGCGGACGGCTTCGGTCCCGTTGAATTCGAGGTCCCAGCGCTGGGCGAACCCTCCGTTGCGCTGGTTGGTGAGGGCGGGCATGCCGTTGAGCGCGCCCCCGCCCAGGGCCTCCAGCGTCCCGCCGCTCTCCATGTTCTCGATGTGGCGGGGGCTGGTGAACAGGGGCTGCGGCTCGCCGCCCGCGCGCATGCCGCCGACGGCGACGGCGACGGCCCAGTGGTCCGCAGAGGCGCCGTTGAGCCGCCGTCTCGGGTGGTCCGGGATATTGACGGACGCCACCACGTAGTCCAGCTCGCGGCGGCCCTCGTGGGTGGGCAGACCGGTGGCGTAGGCGTGGGCGCCGGGCGGCAGGGCGAAGTTGCCCGGCTCGTTGTTGAAGTCGGCCCCGACGGTCCACGACCGGCCGGGCGTCTGGTTCACGAAGGCCGCGATGCGGGCGAGCATCACGTCCGACTCGTTGGTCGGGTTGTTCCTGCTGGTGGGCCGGGCATGGAAGGTGAAGTACCAGTCGTCGCCGAACCGCACCCCGAGGGCGGCCCGCCCGTCGGCGATCGGGCTGGGCACGGCGGTCACCTCCTCCGGTGTGCGCTGCGTGACGACGGCGACGTTGTTGCGGCCGCCCTCGTAGCGCCCGCCCATGCGGTCGGTCTGCAGGAAGTAGACCTCGTAGTCCGCGGACCTGTACGTCCAGCGGTGGTGCTGGATGTATCCCGCCCGGCCGACCTGCGGCAGTCCCGCAACGGGGGTGGTGCTCTGGAACCTGCCGGGCGGCGTCGGACCTGCCTCCTGCAGGGTCACGATCTCGGCGGCCTGGATGTAATTGCCGATCGTGGTCGTCCACTTGCTGTCCTGGCCACTGGTGGCACCGAGCATGTTGTACGTGATGAGCGGGGTGCTGCGGAGCGGCGAGGCCTGCGCGGGTGCTGTCGGCAGGACCGCGATCGCTGCCGACGCGACGACCGTCACCAGGGCGGTGAGGCCGGCGAACGGCCGGCGGCGCGGCTTTCTCGCGGGGCGCGGCATTCTCGCGGGGTGCGCCGGCGGCTTCGCGCGCTGCTTCGCCAAGGAGCGGATCAATCGCCTCATGTCTCTATGACTCTCCCGTACGGTCGAGTGGCGCGCTACCGCGCGCCGAGCTTCGAGCGATCCAACTCACCTCGGCACGAGGACAGTTGGAGATTCCGGAAGCCGGTCTATCGGAATCCGGGGCGGCGTTTCCAGGCGACCCGTTGAAGAAGGAACGTGTCTTCGGTCACGCCCTCGCCCTGGCCTGCGGCTCCCGGGGTAGGGGGGTGTAGGGGCTGCAGCCCTTCCCCGGGCGGCGCGTAGTCTGCCGACGGATCCGGAACCTCGGCGTCATCGATGCGTCATCAACGGAAGGCAGGCGATCGGCCGTGGCGGCAGTCCTCATCACCGGTTGCAGCAGCGGCATCGGCCTGGAGACGGCGCTGGCCTTCGCGCGCAAGGGGGACCGCGTCCACGCCTCGATGCGGAATCCGGCCAAGGCGGACGGGCTCCGCGAGCGCGCGCGTGCCGAGGGGCTGGACATCGAGGTGCTGACGCTCGACGTCACCGACGACGCGTCCGTGACCGCCGCCGTGAGAACGGTCGAAGAACGGCACGGCGCTATCGACGTCCTCGTGAACAACGCCGGCGTCGACTACACCAGCGCCGTCGAGGCCGCGTCCTTCGAGCAGGCGCGCGCGGTGATGGAGACCAACTACTGGGGCGCGCTGCGCACCATCCGCGCCGTCCTTCCCGCCATGCGGGCCCGTGGCAACGGTGTGATCGTCAACGTCAGTTCCCTGGCGGCCCGGATCTGGGCGGTGCCGTACGGCGGGTTCTACACCTCCAGCAAGGTGGCACTCGGGGCCGCGAGCGAGGCGCTGTCGGCGGAGGTGCAGCCGTTCGGCATCCGCGTGGTGTGCGTCGAACCGGGCGCCTTCGCCTCGCAGATCCACGAGAACGCCGCGAAGCGGGTGTCCTCCGAGGACGACCCGTACGCGGCGGACGAGGCCTGGCTGGCGCGCTTCCTCTCCCGCATGGGTGAGGGCGCCGGGGACAGCCGCGAGGCCGCCGAGGCGATCGTCGCCGCCGTGGAGAACCCCGCCACCCCGCTCCACACGGTGATCGGCAAGGAGGCGGAGATGGCACTGGAGTTCACGCGTGGCGTCTCCTACGAGGAGTGGCTCCCGCAATTCGTCCAGCAGGCCGAGTCCATGGCGGGCCCGCGCCCGGCCCCGAAGGCGCGGCCTCAAGGGTGACCGGGCCTGAGGCGGCCGTGATGTGATGGCGCCGTGAACCGCACCGCCACTGCCACTGCTGCCGCTGCTGCCACCGCCACCGCCACCGCCACCGAAGACTCCAACCGCCGCATGCTCAGGGCCCGGGACGCCATGGACCGGGCCTACGCGCAGCCGCTGGACGTCCCGGCCCTGGCCCGGATCGCCCATGTGTCGGAGGCCCACTTCACGCGCACGTTCCGGGCCACGTTCGGCGAGACGCCGCACCGCTACCTGCAGCGACGGCGCGTGGAGCGGGCGATGTTCCTGCTGCGCGAGACCGACCGCAGCGTGACGGACATCTGCTTCGAGGTCGGCTTCGGCAGCCCGGGGACGTTCAGCCGTACCTTCCGCGACATCGTCGGCCGGTCACCGAGGACGTACCGCAAGGAATCGGTGTCCGCAGGCGTACCGACGTGCTTCACGATGGCGTGGACGCGGCCGAGCGCTTGACGGTCCGGCCGGCCGCGACGGCTGAGCGGCATCGACTGAGCAGTTTTGGATAAGTTTCCGTCCGGACCGCCCAGTAGCGTGATGCACATGTTCAACGCCATCACGCAATCGCAGATATACGTTCTCGACCAGGACGAGGCCCTCGACTTCTATGTAGGCAAGCTCGGCCTGGAGGTCGCCGCCGACGTCGACATGGGCTTCATGCGCTGGCTGACCGTCCGCATCCCCGGCCACCCGGAGCGCCAGATCCTGCTGGAGAAGCCGGGTGCCCCGGCGATGTCGGAGGAGACGGCACAGCAGGTCCGCGAGCTGGTGACCAAGGGTGCGATGGGCGGCTGGCTCATCTTCACCACGGACGACTGCCGCAAGACGTACGAGACGCTGCTGGCCAGGGGTGTCGAGTTCACCGAGGAACCCACGGACCGCCCGTACGGAACCGACTGCGGCCTGCGCGACCCGTTCGGCAACCGCATCCGGTTCACCCAGCCGAGGGGCTGAGGGAGACCCCCGCTCGCTTGCCGGTCCTCGGCGGAGTCGAGGACCGGGGCGCGGCCGCCGGTCACCGGTCCCGGCCGCCTGTCACCGATACAGGGGCACGTAGTCTGGCGCCTGTTGGCCGTGACGAGGGGGGAACGTGAACATCGCGCTGTTCGCGCTCGGGGGCACGATCTCGGTGTCCGGGCGCGCCAAGGGTGAGCGACTGACCGGGGCCGAGATCACCGCGGCCGTGCCCGGGCTCGACGGGCTCGGGGCGGCGCTGGACGCGCAGGACATTCATGCCGTGCCGAGCGGGAGCCTGACCTTTGCGCAGGTGCTCGACGTCGTCGAGGCCGCCTCGCGGGCCGTGGCGGAAGGGGCGGTCGGTGTCGTCGTCACGCAAGGCACCGACACGCTGGAGGAGACCGCGTTCCTCGTCGATCTGGTCTGGCGGCACGAAGCGCCGTTCGTGCTGACCGGCGCGATGCGGCAGCCGGGCATGGCCGGCGCCGACGGGCCGGCCAACGTGCTCGCGGCCGCGCGCGTCGCCGCCTCGCCCGCGGCGCGCGGGCTGGGCGCGCTGGTCGCCTTCAACGACGAGGTGCACGCGGCGCGATGGGTCCGCAAGTCCCACAGCACGAGCACGGCGACGTTCGCGTCACCGAACGCCGGGCCGACGGGTCACGTCATCGAGGGCGAGGTGCGGATCCTGGCCGCGCCGCCGCGCCGTACCGCCATCCTGCAGGCCGGGTTCGACAGAGCACGGCTCGATGCCGCCCGCGTGGCCCTGCACTGCGTCACGCTCGACGACGACGGGACTCAACTCGAAGGGCTGGCCGATACGTACGGCGGCCTGGTGGTCGCGGGCTTCGGCGTCGGGCACGTGCCCGCCTCCCTCGCGCCCGTGCTGGGTGCACTCGCCGACCGCATCCCGGTCGTCCTGACCTCCCGTACGGGCAGCGGCCCGGTGTTGCGGCACACCTACACCGCGCCCGGCTGGGAGACCGACCTGCAGCGGCGCGGGCTGATCAACGGCGGGCTGCTCGACCCGTACAAGGCCAGGGTGCTGCTGCGGCTGCTGCTCACGGCGGGGGCTGGGCGCGACGAGGTGGCCGCGGCATTCGCCGAGCACGGCCACTGACGTTGCGGACACGCTGACATGGCGGACACGCTGACATAGCGGGCGCGTTGACGTTACAGGGGCAGCGGCTACTCGGCTCGGGGTCAGGCGACTTCCGACCACCCCGCCGGAGACTTAGGCTAACCTAACTCCACCTTCGGTCGAACGGCTTGCCGGATCCGCTTCTGAGGACGGTCACCATGCAGCGACAGCACAGTCAGGGCACACCCGGCACCGCACGGACCCGTGACGGCCGCGAGCTGTTCTTCATGGAACAGCCGGGGCCGGCAGGAGGCGGGGGCGCGACCGTGGTGTTCGAGGGAGGCCTGGCCGCGACCCGCTCGTACTGGGCGCCCGTCCAGCAGGCCGTGGCGGGCTCCGCCCGGACGGTGGTCTACGACCGCAGCGGCCTCGGCCGCAGCGCCCCCGACCCGTCGGGCCGGCGCAACCTCACCCGGCTGGCCGACGACTTGAGCGACCTGCTCGACCACCTCGGGCCGGGGCCCTTCATCCTGGTGGGACACAGCTGGGGCGGCCTGATCGTGCGCGTCGCCGCGGCAGCCCGGCCCGAGCGGATCGCAGGTCTCGTGCTGGTCGACCCCACGGACGAGGCCTGCGAGCTGCTCTTCGAGCCCTCCATCCGCAAGTTGGAGAAGAACCGCTACCGCATATCCATGCTGCTCGCCCGCCTCGGGGTGTTCGGCTTCCTCTTCCGCAAGGTCACCAGCGCCCTGCCGCCCGACGCCGCCGCCGACATGCGCGCGGAGGCCTTCACCGTCGCGGCCGTGCGCACGATGGGCGCCGAACAGGCCTCCGTCGAGGCCGACCTGCGCGCCCTGCTCGACCAGCCGCCGAAACTCGGCGACATCCCCGTCACGGTCATCTCCGCGACCCGGCCCACCCCCGGCATGAGCGCACAGGCCCGCAAGTCCGTGAACGCCTCCCATACGTACCGGGCACGGCAGTCGCCACGCGGCCGCCACGTCCTCGCACAGCAGGCCGACCACATGGTCCCCACGGCCGAACCCGCGATCGTCGTCACCGAAACGGAGCGCCTGCTCGACGTCGACGCCGCTGCCGACCCTTCCCCGGAACACTGACGGACCGGAGCCCGCGTCCGGTGCCGCCCCGTCGGCCGAAGCGGCCGAAGCGGACGCCACCGCCGCCTACGGGCTCCCGGGCTCCACGAGGCGTGGGTGACCTGGTGACCGGACCGGCCCTGGGTCAGGAATCGGTGGACGGCCGGCGGGAGGGCGTGGTCCGGTTTGGGGAGCACCCAGGGAGCGGTGCTCTGGAAGACGTCGACGCGGCCCGCCCGGGGCTGGATTTCGGGGAGGAACTGGACGGCGGAGGCTCCGGTGGCGGGGCCGGTGCCAGGGACCGAGGGGCTCCTGGAGTCCGTCCCGGGCGCTTCGCCCGTCGCGGGACCGCCGCGCCGGGAACATTCCGGCAGGCCTCCTCGTTTGAGCTCGGGCCTACTGCTCCTGCAGTAGGCCCGAACCGAGGAGTGCCTTGCCCGAGATCTCGTCCTCCGCCACCGTGACCCCTCTCCCGTCGCTCGCCGCCCAGGCGGAACACCTGATCGAGCTCGGGGTGCACGAGCTCGCGGGGATACCCGCCGACGAGCTGCGCGCCTTCGCCGCGGACGCCGGGAGCGGAGCCGACGGCGCCCTGCTCGCCGTCCACCCGGACCGCGCCCCCGCCTCCGCCCTCGCACCGCTGCTCCGACACGACGGCAAGCCCGGCTTCGTCGTCACCGACATGCCCGACGTCGACCACTTCGGCCCCTGCACCGTGGAGCTGCCCGACGCCCCTCTTTACCTCGTCACCGACGTCGACCGTGGCGACCACATGTCCAACTGGAGCCCGGAGGAGGCGCTGCCTGCCCTCGCCGAGCAGGGCCGCACCCCGCTGTTGCTCACCGAGGGAATCCACTGGGTGCTCCAGCAGCCGGCGGTCCTGGAGCGCAACCGCTGCTTCATGACCATCGGTTCCCGGCTGCGCAAGGCGAACGGTTCCCTGGACGCCCGTACGCCGGCGATCTGGATCAGCAACGGCACCGGGCGGGACGGCCGCGAGCGGCGCAACGCCCCGAAGGTCGGCTGGTGCTGGTGGGGCAACCGCCACACCTGGCTCGGCTTCGCCTCCGCCGCGGGCCGAAGGCACTAGGTTCCACAGGAGGACGGCTTCGTTTCGCGTCGCCAAGGGCGCGTCACCCAGGGTTCGTCCACCGGCTCGACCTCGGGGATCCGGGCGCCATGTACCGGGTCGACGGCTACTCCGAGGGCATGGTCCCGCCCCGGCCCCCGGCTCAAGTGGGACGCTACGAAGACACGTTCCGCAAGGTGGACGGCACCTGGCTGCTCGCTACCCGGACCACGTTCCTGTCCTTCGCCGGCCCTACGGAACGCCTCGGCCGGCCTGACCAGTCGTGACGTCGTGACGTCGAGGCGCTGAGCTCGGAGCTCTCAGGGCCGGCCGGTGGGTCGCAGGTCAGCACACCAGCCGAACGCCCTGCTCAAGTGTCGGCGAGCCTTGGAGCCGCCATAGACTTGAAGCGCTGGTTCGGGGACGCGGGGGTTGGGCGCCCGGGGTCCGGGCCGACGACCCAGGGGGGTGCCACCCTAGGAGGACGCGATGTTGCGGCACACCAGACTGGCCGGGGAATCAGCGGACTACCTCGCCGCCCGCGAAGAGCTGCGCCTGGCCGAGATCGAGCTCATGCGCCATCGGGAGAAGGTCGCGGCTCAGCGACGGGCGCTCCCGCAAGGGCCGCCCGTCGACGACTACGTCTTCGTCGAAGGCCCCGCGGATCTGGACGCCGGTGACACACCGGTCGGCGAGGTCACCCTGAGCGGGCTGTTCACCGCCCCGGACCGCCCGTTGATCGTCTACCACTTGATGTACGGCAAGCTGCAGACCGAACCCTGCTCGATGTGCACCCTGTGGATCGACGGCTTCAACGGCATCGCCCGCCACATCGCCCGCAACGCCGACTTCGTCATCGCCGCGGCCGCCGACCCGCCTGCCCTGCGGCAGCACGCCCGCAACCGCGGCTGGCACGGGCTACGGCTCCTGAGCTGCGGCGACAGCACGTTCAAGTACGACCTGGGCAGCGAGGACAAGGATGGCGTACAGGACTCCACCGTCTCCGTCTTCACGCGCGACGGTGACGGCACGATCCGCCATTTCTACTCCGCCCACCCCCGCATGGCCGACGACATCGACCAGCGCGGCATCGACCTCCTGGCCCCTGTGTGGCACCTGCTCGACCTGACTCCGCAGGGCCGCGGCGACTGGTTCGCCGGCCTCGATTACTGAGGTCCGGCACCGGCAACTGCGCTCACCAAGCACATCACACCAGAACGGTATAAATTGGTCGAAGATCTACGGGAGAGGAGACCGCATGTCCTCGAAGCGGCGTCGTAAGAAGAGGGCCCGCCGTAGCAAGGCGGCCAACCACGGCAAGCGGCCCCAGTGCTGACCTCTTGACCTTGGCCTTGGCCTTGGCCTTGGCCTTGGCCTTGGCCTTGACCTTGACCGCGCCCGTTGCCCCGCCCGCCGCCTGACGGCCGCCGGCGGGGTGGGCCGGTGGAAAGAGCGCGCCTCGTCCTCGTCAGTCGGCGTGACAGACCCGGAAGGGCATGCCGGCGTCCCGCAGCCGCCCGATCAGCGCATCGCCCATGGCCGTAGCCGTCGTGACCTGCCCGGCGGTCGTCGGCAGGTCGTCCAGGGCGAGGCACAGAGACGCTTCGGCCAGTATCTTCGCCGTCTCCCCGTAGCCCGGGTCACCGCCCGTGACCTCGGTGAACACGCGCCGGCCACCCCCTTCGCCGACGGCCCGCACCCGGAACCGGGCGCGCGCCCGCTGCTCCGCGCTGGGCCCCCTCCCCGGCTCGTAGCGGCTCATCAGCCACGTCCGCACGGGGGACACCTGCGCAGCCGCCCACACCACCCCCAGACCGACCGGCCCGGCCAGGGCGACGGGCAGTCTCTTCACCGACGCGTAGTGGCGGTAGCGGAAATCGGGCCCGTAACGCTCCAGTGCGGCCGCCGAGCGGCGTACGACCTGGGGGTCGAGCGTGGGCAGCGGCAGCGCCCACATGCCCGTCTCCTTGCTGAACCGCGGTGCCCCCAGCGGCGCCCGCACCCGGCGCCCGGCCGGCTGCGGCTCGTACCGGCTCCGCTCCTCCGCCGCCGCCTTCGCCTGGCGCTGTCGCGAGGCGATCGCCAGGGACGAGGCCAGTGTGCCGCCGGAGATGATCCCCGACGCGCGCACGAACCCGTCGACCGTCAGCGGCACCCCTTCCGGCAGCTGCTGCACGGTGAAGTACGCGAGGAGGTCGTGCGGCACCGAGTCGAAGCCGCACGCGTGGACGATGCGCGCGCCCGACTTGCGGGCCTGCGCGTCGTGCCGTACGTACGTCAGGTCCACGAACTCCGGCTCTCCGGTGAGGTCCGTGTAGTCGGTGCCCGCTTCCGCGCACGCGGCCACCAGTTCCTGGCCGTACCAGATGTACGGGCCGACGGTCGAGGCGACGACGTGCGCGGACTCGGCCAGCGCGCGCATCGCGGCCTTGTCGCTTGCATCCGCGGTCACCAGAGCCACATCTGCCGCACGTACGGAGTCGAGCGCCGCCAGCCGGTCCCGCAGCTTCTCCAGCTTGGCGCGGCTGCGCCCGGCGAGCGCCCACCGGCACCCTTCCGGTGCGTGCTCCAGCAGGTACTCGGCGGTGAGCTCCCCGACGTACCCCGTCGCCCCGAAGAGCACGACGTCGTACGGGCGTTCCGGGCCGGTCTGCCGGTTCATCGTGGTGCTCTGAGGGTTATTCACAGAGCGGTTCATGGAGCCTCCGGCTGCTGAGGTCGAAGTCAAGGTCGGTATCGAGATCGGTATCGAGGTCGAGATCGAGATCGGTATCGAGGTCACCGGACGGCCGGAACACCTTCCGTGTCCGTCCGCCCTCGGGTGATTCTCCGTCCGTCCGGCCGCTACGGGCACATAGCCGCCGTAGGTCCGCGTGTCCCCCGGCCATGTGTCGAAACTCCGCCACGCAGGCGGGACTGCCGCGGCCGTGCCGGCGCTCACGCGCGGGCGGACCTGATACGCGCCGCGCGGGGCAGGCACCGCCTCGCGCGTACGCCGGGCGCCCCCGAACGCGCGGCGCCGCGGCTGCGCACTCGCCCGAGCCGTATGCCCATGCACGAACCGGTGGTGGGGAACGGTTCCGGTGGGTGCGCAAACGGGCGCTGGCTCATGCTCATTGCGGACAGTGCGGTTCTGAGGCGAACCGTTCGCCTTCTCGGAACCACGCGCAGAAACGGCAGGACAACCATGCCAGTGCACCCGCTCGTGCACCCGCTCGCCCGGCGGTCCGCGATCCTCGTAGCCGCCGCAACCATGGTGGCCCTGGCCCCCGGCGTGGGCCACACCGCCGCCTCCTCCCCGGCGCCCATCAAGAACGAGGGGGCAGGGTGGTACCTCGACGGCGGCAGTGAGACCTCCTCGGCCAAGGCCCCCACGTACACCGCCAAATACACCGGCGAGCCCGCGTCGGCGCCCGGCAACCTGAAGTGGTCCTACGACCCCGCCACCAAACTCATCAAGAACGAGGCGAAGGGCTGGTACCTCGGCAGCGGCGGCGACTCCTCGTCCGACAAAGCCCCCGCGTACACCACGAAATACACCGGAGACCCGGCAGCCGCTCCCCCACAGCTGAAGTGGTCCTACGACGCAAGCACCAAGCTCGTCAAGAACGAAGGAAACGGCTGGTACCTGGGCACCGGAGGCGACGACTACGGCAAGGCGCCCGCGTACACCACGAAGTACACGGGAAGCCCTGCGTCGGCACCGGCGCCGCTGAAGTGGACGATAGCGTCCTAGATTTCAACCCCGGCCGCCAGCGCCACCGGAGGCCCCATTGGCACACATCCTCCTGTCAGTGGGGCCACCTACTGTGCGGGGCGGGCCGGGCCCGGAGGCCCGGCCGGTGCAGCTGGAGCTACTGGCTACCGCCGAGGAAGCCGTTGAGGGTGTTGCTAAGCTGTTCGGTGAGGCCGCCGAGGGTGCCGGTGACAGTGCCGGGCAAGCTGCCGACGGTGCCCGTGACCGTATCGACAGCGCCGCTTACGGTATCGGTGACCGGATCGGCTTGGGCGGGGGCGGCCAGAGCGGTGGTCAGCAGGGTCAGCGGGGCAGTGGCGGCGGTGAGGGTACGGAGACAGCGCGGCAAGGCAGGCCCTTTCAGTCCGTACGCGGCAGCGGCTGTATCCGGCCGCGGCCGCGTGATCTCTTGGGCAGGGCGCCCTGAGGTGCAATGGATCCGGTAAGAGGCTTTCCCGCTTGTCATACGGCCTAACGTCATGTCACCCATACGTGAGACCCCGCCCCCGCGAGGCGCCCCCGGCAGCCCCCACCTCCTTCCTGTGGGCCCCAGGGCTTTGAAGTCGCGGCGTTCGCAGAAGCGGGTGAACAGGGCCTTCAGCATGTCGTCGGCGGGCCGTGGTGCGACGCCGCCCGTGCTCACTTGTCAGCCGCTGCGTCGTGGACCGGCATGACCAGAGTGGTGAAGCTGCCCTGATCCGCGGAGCGGACCACGACGGGCCGGTCCGGGGACGAAATCTCCAGCAGCACGTCAGGGCCGACGCCGGCCTCGATCACCGCGAGGAGTACCTCCGGGTCGAAGGCAATGCGCAGGGGCGGCCCTGTGCAGATGGCGGGGAGCGTGATCTGGTCCGGTTCTCGCTCGGCAGGTGTGAGGGTGAGCTGTTGTTCGTCGGTGCGGAGGACGATCGGCGCATCGGCGTACCCGGCCTCGGCGAGTGCCGTGCGCAGGGCAGCCCGCTCCGTGATGACCCGGTGCCGAGTGATCGGGAAGTTGTCCAGGACCATCTGGTAGTCGGGGAAGGGCAGGACCGTCTCGTCGGCGGTCGGCAGAGTCCGTGAGTGAGCTCCGCTGCGAAGTCGCGCGCCGTCCCGGCCCGCCTCGATGCTGACGTCCGGCATGCGCATGGCCCAGGATGCGACGTCCTTCATGTCCGATGCTGCCACCAGGGCGTGCCAGGAATCGCCCTCCGCGGACGTGGCCCGCAAGGTGCGGACTGCCAAGCGGTAGCGGTCCGTGGCCACCAGGCACACCTCCTGCCCGCCGATCTCGATCAGGACGTGGCCGAGTACGGGGAACTCTTCCCGTACGGGGCCGGACGCCACCGCCGGTGCGACCTGCCGTACGGCACTGGCCAGCTCCGCCCCACCGACGCAGACCTTGGCCTTGGAGGTCCAGGGCGTTCCGTCAGGAAGAGTGCGGAGGATCTCCTGAATCGCCACCTGTGCCGAGGTAGCCGTTTCCCGCGCCCTTGTCGCGTGCCCCTGCAGGACGGCACGGGCCTCCTCGCGGGTGCCGTCCAGCACCACCGCGGCATCGATGAGCGGCACCCCGGCCTCCCGCAGCCGCCGAACGAGGGCTGCACGGGCCTGCTGCTCCGGGGCGTAGTAGCGGTATCCGGTCGCGTCGTCGACGTAGGCGGGGCGCATCACGTCGCAGTCGTCGTAGAACCGCAAGGCGCTCGGCGCCAGCCCCACCAGGCGTGCGAAGGCGCCGATGCTCATCAATGTGTCGGTGTCGTCCATGACAGCGATTCTCGGGTTTCAAGCAGCTTGAAGGTCAAAGCGCTGAAGCGCGGACGCATGGACGCGTGGACGCGGCACTACTCGATCAGGACGGCGGCGCGGCAGCTTCTCGGCCGAGCCCGGCGCACCGTCCGTCCCGTACGCCTTCGCCTACGAGCTGACCTGAGCTGCCCCTGAGCTGACCGCGGACAATCCCGGCACATTTCCCTGGAGAGGCGAAACGGCTTCCGTTTGCGCACGGATAGCGGACCCGCACCATTAAGCAACGTCCATAAGAAAACACTCGCGTTGGCCGAATTACATGCCCTCGATACGACGCCCCTGACATAACTGGCCCTGCATTCCGCTACGATCACGTCATGGTCTCGGCTCAGCTCGCATTCCATGCGCGACGGACCCACCGCTCGGTGTCGGGTCCGTCGCGTCTGCTGTGGCTGGCCTTGCTGCTGTTCGGCGTGCTCTACACCCACGGCATCAGCGGGGAGAGCGCGGTCAGTCACGCGACCGGCAGGCCGGTGGCGCTGTCCGCCTTCGCGCACGCCGTTGACGAGCACCACGCTCACGGCGAGTCGGCCCCGGTCGCCGCTCCCGGTACGGAGCAGGCACACGCTGCCGACCACCACGAGGACGAGTCCTCTCACGGCGCCGAGAACTGCACGGCCGGCAAGCCCCAGGACGGCCCGGCCCTCTTCACTCCCAGTTGCTCTGCGCTGTTCGACGCGCTGTCGGCACTGAGCTCGCAGCCCTGGACGAGCGCACGGCCCTCTCCCGCCGCGCCGGAAGCGGCACACTCAGCGGCTTCACGCATCCTGCGAATCTAGAAGTCGGACACTCCGAAACCGGTCGGATTCCGCTCCCGCCCGGCCTTGGCGCCTGCATCTCCTTTCCCCTGTTCCCTTGAGGGGAATTACCGAGCCCTGCCCCGGCGCCGTCATGCCGCCCGTCTGACTCGCCTCCACTTGTCCGGAGAACTCCGGCCACGTGGCCGTCGTACGGAGTGTCTGTGCCGCGCAATTCGACACCACTCTCCCGGATATCCGCCTGCCTTCCGGGTGCCGTCCCGGGGAGCCCGCTCCCGCACCCACTCCCGTACCCGCTCCCACTCCCGCTTCTTCCCTTGGTCGGCCGCCCCCTGCCTGCGTACGGAACCGGCCATCCTCACGGCGTTCCGCACGAGGCAGGTGGGGCGCACGGCTTCCCCGGCCATCGCGCCGCCTCTGCCACCCCGGATCCCTGCAAGGCGGACACCGAACGGCCGAGGCGGGAAACGCTCGCCCTTCTCTGTCGGTGGCGCAAATAGGGGCGCGCCGACCACGCGTGACGAGCCCCCCTCACCGGCGCACTGACCCACCGAAAGGCGAACGAACCATGGACCCCTTGACGACCAACGGCACCGGTTCCGCCCGCTCAAGTTCCCCCGCCACCCCCTTCACCCCCATCACCTCCAGCTCCCCCACCACCCCCAACTCCTCCAGCACCTTCGGGATATCCGGCCTCGTCGGCGACACCCCGGTCCTGCGGGTGTCCGAGCCCCTCGCCCCCACCGGGCACGGCTTCTGGGCCAAGCTGGAGGGCTTCAACCCGGGTGGCATCAAGGACCGTCCCGCCCTGCACATGGTGCAGCGGGCCCGCGCCCGCGGCGACCTGACTCCCGGCGGCATGATCATCGAGTCGACCAGCGGGACGCTCGGACTGGGCCTGGCACTCGCCGGCATGGTCCACGGGCACCCGGTCACCCTGGTCACCGACCCCGGCCTGGAGTCGTCCATGACCCGGCTGCTGACCGCCTACGGGGCACAGGTCAACGTCGTCTCCGAGCCCCACCCGACCGGCGGCTGGCAGCAGGCCCGCTGCGACCGCGTGGACCGGCTGCGGGAGCAGCACCCCGGCGCGTGGGTGCCGGACCAGTACAACAACCCCGACAACGTAGCCGCCTACACCCCGCTCGCGCTCGAACTGGCCGCGCAGCTCGGCCACATCGACGTCCTGGTGTGCAGCGTCGGCACCGGCGGCCACTCCGCGGGCGTCTCCCGCGTACTGCGCCAGCTCTACCCGGGCCTGAAGCTGGTCGGCGTGGACACCGTCGGCTCCACGATCTTCGGGCAGCCTGCCCGCAGCCGGCTGATGCGCGGCCTCGGTTCCAGCATCTACCCGCGCAACGTCGCCTACGGGAACTTCTCCGAAGTGCACTGGGTCTCCCCCGCCGAGGCCGTGTGGGCCTGCCGCCAACTGGCTTCCTCCCACTACGCCACCGGCGGCTGGAGCGTCGGCGCGGTCGCCCTCGTAGCCGGCTGGCTCGCACGCACCCTCCCCCCGGACACCCGGATCGCCGCCGTCTTCCCCGACGGACCACAGCGCTACCTCGGCACGGTCTACGACGACGACTACTGCGCCGCCCACGGCCTCCTCGACGCACCACCGGCCGCCGAACCCGAGGTCGTGGGGAGGCCGGACGAGAAGGAGGTGACCCGCTGGACGAGGTGCGCCACCGTCGTCGATCCGCTCGCCGCGCAGCGGGAGTGCGGCGCCGACGCGAACGACGAGGGCCGGCCGTGAAGAGCCCCCTGGCCCCCCGGAACCGCCTCAACCCCCTGTCGCAAGCCCGCACCTTCGACCGCAGCGTGCAGCTGCTGATGGCGAACCAGTTCACCATCAACCTCGGCTTCTACATGCTCATGCCCTACCTCGCCCAGTACCTGTCCGGGAACCTGGGCATGGCCGCCTGGACGGTCGGGCTGATCCTGGGCGTGCGCAACTTCAGCCAGCAGGGCATGTTCTTCTTCGGCGGCACTCTGGCCGACCGGTTCGGCTACAAGCCCATGATCATCACCGGGCTGATGCTGCGCATCGTCGGCTTCGCCGTGCTCGGACTCGTCGACTCCCTGCCCGCCCTGCTGGCCGCGTCGGCGGCCACCGGCCTGGCAGGCGCCCTGTTCAACCCGGCCGTACGGGCCTACCTCGCCCACGACGCCCGGGAGCGGCGCGTGGAGGCGTTCGCGCTCTTCAACGTCTTCTACCAGGCCGGGATCCTGCTGGGCCCGCTGGTCGGTGTGGCGCTGACGGGAGTGAGCTTCCGCCTCACCTGCCTCGTAGCGGCCGGCGTCTTCACCGTGCTGTCGATCGTACAGATCCGGGCGCT
Organism: Streptomyces roseifaciens; assembly: GCF_001445655.1. Classification (NCBI taxonomy): domain Bacteria; kingdom Bacillati; phylum Actinomycetota; class Actinomycetes; order Kitasatosporales; family Streptomycetaceae; genus Streptomyces; species Streptomyces roseifaciens. Next base: position 1,390,803 of record NZ_LNBE01000003.1, on the reverse strand, counting down.
ACCGGCCCGGACACCGTCGCACGAGGCCGACAGGTCGGTGACGTCGGTGCTCTCCCAGTGGCGCACGGTGGTGTCCAACCGGCCGTTCCTGCTGTTCTCCCTCGCGATGATCGGCTCGTACGCGCTGTCCTTCCAGGTCTACCTCGCGCTTCCCCTGGAGGTGCGCCGCATGGCCGGGGACGAGCAAGTCGGGACGGTCGGCGTAGGCCTGCTCTTCGCCGCCTCCGGTCTCGCCACCATCGCAGGCCAGACCCGGCTCACGGCCTGGTGCAAACAGCACTGGGGCTCCGGAAGGTCGCTGATCGCCGGACTGGCAGCCCTAGGAGCCGCCTTCCTGCCACTGCTGGCAGCCACCGCAGTTCCGACGCCCTCGGACGGACCGGCCCGCTGGGCCCTGGCCGTCGGCCCACCCCTGCTCTCAGCGCTCCTCATCGCCCTGGGCACCATGCTCGCCTACCCCTTCGAGATGGACACGATCGTCGCCCTCGCCGAGAACCGGTACGTGGCCACGCACTACGGCCTCTACAACACCATCTGCGGAATCGGCATCACGCTCGGCAACCTCCTCACCGGCGCGGCACTGGACGCCGCCCACTCCGCCGGAACCCCGGCGCTCCCATGGCTGGCTCTCGCGGCCACGGGAGGCGGCTGCGCCCTGGCCGTATTCGCCTTGCACCGCACGGGCCGCCTGACTCCGGCCGCACCCGAAGAGCCCGAGGGGCCCGACAGGCCCGACAAGCCCGACAGACAACCCGCCACCAAACTCTGATCCGACGGCTCAGCTCTGGCCGTCGGCCCCGCGGCGCCCGTACCTCCGTAGCAGGAGTACGGGCGCCGATCGGTGCACGGTCCGGGTGGGATGCCCGACGGATGGCGGATGAATGCGGGGGCCGTGGCCGTGAGGATGGCTGACATGGACCCTGAACTGGAAGCATTCATCCCGATGTTCCCCCGCGCCGACCTGACCGACCCGGTCACCGAGCGCAAGAACCTCGCCGCCCTGGCCGCCGCACGGGGCTCAGGGCGCCATCCTCTGGCTGCACGGCGGCGGATTCGTCATGGGTGACCTGGAGACCGAGCACCCGTGGGCTGCCAGGATCGCGGACGGCGCCGGTGCGGTGGTGATCTCCGTGGGCTACCGCCTGGCCCCCGAGAACCGGTTCCCGGCCGCCCTGGACGACGCCTACGCCGTGCTGACCTGGGTGGCCGAGCACGCAGCCGAGCTCGGCATCGCCCCGGAGCGGATCGCGATCGGTGGCCACAGTGCCGGCGCGGGGCTCGCGGCAGCGGTGACGTTGCGGACTTCGGGCGCCCGGCTGGCAGGAGACCAGGCCTCACACGCTGCGGCTGCTCACCGGGATCCGGTGGTCAGCAGCCGTAGCGTCGGGTTTGGGTCAGAAGCCGACGTTCTGGAAGCCGTCCCCGCCCGGCCCCTCGACCGGGTGTGATCTCCTTGCCTTCCTGAACCGATCAGTTGCAGTCCACGAGGGGGTTTCGTAACCCGTGACATCCAAGCGTGCCCGGCGGAAGGCCGCAGAGTTGCTGGGAGAGCGCCCTGTCGCCGTGGGATGGTGCAAGCTCGGGCCCGTCCCGAAGCCTCCGAAGGACGTCTACGCGGCGGCCGGACGTCCGCGGCTGCGGCCGGGCTGGATGCGTCCCCTCGGGATTCTGGGATGTATCGCGGTGTCCCCCTTCATGCTGCTCGCCATCGGTTACGCCGCCCTGGAGGCGACCGCCGAGGCCGTTCTCGGGCCCCTGTTGCGCACGAAGAAGGAGCGGCAAGCGCTCCGGGACGAGAAGGCGCGCAAGGAACGACTTCGACGTGACACCGAGCTCCCCGGGAATCGGCCCGTGGAGGTGTTCGACGGTGACTGGCAGGCCGAAGCCGGCCAGTTGCTCCTGCGGTGGTACAGCCAGTCCTCGCACCCGAGCCGGCTCGTCATCCTGGGCCCCGACCGCATAGTCCTCGCCGGTCCTCCGCGCCGGGTGACGCTGGGGCAGGACAAGAAGGCGCAGATCCTTGACGTTCTGAAGGCCGACCGGGCGGTCGTCGAGGACCCGATGCAGGGCAGGTTCGCCACCGACCAGCTCCGGATCCGGTTTCATGACGGCTCATGGATCATGCTGATGGTGACTGATTCCGTGAGCGATATCCATGCGTATCTGACGACGACCCGCATGCTCCCGGAATTCGACGCCTTCGGCCCGCCCCGGTGAGAGGCCCTCCGCCGTCCGGGCCGGCCGCCGTCAGACCGGGACGTCGCCGGATTGGCCGTACTGGCGGATGGTCTGGCCGCCGTCAGTGGTGCGCAGGACGTACCACGTACCGTTCGACGGGCGCCACACGGCGAAGTCCGCCTTACCGTCACCGTCGAATTCCGCCGGGACAGCCAGGTCACCCGTCTGACCGTACTGCCGGATGGACTGCCCGTCGTCACTGCTCCGCAAAACGAACCACGTGCCGTTCGACGGGCGCCACACGGCCCAGTCCGCCCTGCCGTCACCGTCGAAGTCTGCCGGGACGGCCACGTCACCCGTCTGACCGTACTGCCGGATGATCTCCTTGCCGTCGCTGCTCCGCAAAGCGAACCAGACACCGTTCGACGGACGCCACACAGCGAAATCGGCCCTGCCGTCACCGTCGAAATCTGCTGGTATGGCCACGTCGCCCGTCTGACCGTAGACCTGGACCGTCTGCCCGCCGTCACTGGTCCTGAGCGCATACCACGTGCCGTTCGACGGGCGCCAGATCACGAAGTCGGCCTTGCCGTCACCATCGACGTCAGCAGGGGCCGCGACGTCATTCGCGAAACTCCCGTACTGCTGGATGGTCTGGCCGCCGTCACTGCTCCGCAGGACGAACCACGTACCGTTCGAAGGGCGCCACACCGCGAAGTCGGCCTTGCCATCGCCGTCGAAGTCAGCCGGGACGGCCACGTCGCCCGTCTGACCGTACTGCCGAATCGTCTGCCCGCCGTCGCTGCTCCGCAGGACGTACCACGTACCGCTCGAAGGGCGCCATACGGCGGAGTCGGCCTTGCCGTCACCGTCGAAATCGGCTCTGACCCTTTGTGCCGCCGCGCTGCCGCCGTCACGGGAATTCGACGGTTCGCCGCCCTCAGCCCCTGCCCACGCGCTCGTGGCACCTCCGGTGAGGGTGGCCAGTACCGTCGCACCGGCTGCCGTGAGCAGCCCAAGTCTTCGGGTTCTCCGCGCCTTCATCAGCGAGCCTCCTGGATTCGTAGCCCTTCATCTCCGCGCCCGAGAATGGCGCAGGGTGGGGCCCGCGGCTAGTGGTCCGACTCGTGGGGCGGGCTCGGTCGGCTGCTTGTGTCCGGAAGGCGTTGTACTGGGACTCTGTTCCAGCCGTCAGGGGGGCCGTAGGCCCTCCGCCCGATACATCAAGCGGCACCTCAGGCCGTTCATCATGCCGCTCTTCAAGCGCCTTTGTTCAGCTGGTCGTTGATGCGCGCGCCGTCGTCCGGAGTGATACGCCCGTCCTGCAGCGTGCGACCGAAGAGGTCGGCGATCAGCTGTTGGTTGACGTCGACGCTCGCCTCGGTCAGGTCGGTGAACGACGCCGCGCCGCATCGACCTCGGTGGATGCCTGCCCCCACAGCCACGAGCCCGATCAGTGCGGCCGGCCACCAGGCGAGACCGAGGGGCAGGTACAGCAGTCCCCACGCGGTGAGGGCGGCCGCGTCGGCGAACGCCACGCGGGCCGCCTCGATGGGGGCTCGCTGCTCCGGTGTGAGGGCCAGCCACAGCCGTGGCCAGAGCAGGGCGATGCGCAGTCCGTACTCGGCGTGTACGCGGTCGTCGACCAGCCGCAGGCGGTCGGCGATCCAGGTGGGACGCGCAGGGAGGTAGCGGGTGACGGCCGGGGGTTCGGGCGATCGTTCGGCGCGGCTGCGGCGCCTGCGGGTGAGCGCCCGGTCGAGCGGGCCGGTCCAGGACGGCCAGGGGCCGGCCCACACCTGCTGGACGAGGGTCGCCAGGCAGCGCGCGGCCAGGCCCACCCCGGCCGCGGCGAGCAGCAGGCCGGCCAGGGCGAGGGCGACGAGGGCCGGGTCGTGCAGGCTCGGCCTGAGGTGGCGCAGGGCGGTGACCACGGGTTGGTGGTCGAACGGGTCGCTGTGGGGCAGCACGCGAGCGCAGGACGCTGTGGCGAGGAAGAGCAGGCCCGGCATGACCAGCAGGCTGAGCCACTTCTCCGCCAGCTTGTCGGCCAGGTGGGTCAGGAATCCGCCCACGGCCCGCCCCTTCTGCTCATCCCTCAGCCGTCGGCGGTGCGCAGGCGCAACGGCGCCTCGAAGAGCACGCACGCCGGAACTCGCCCCTCCGCGTTGCGGCCTTCGCGCCGCGAGCACGACCGCTGGGGACACTCGTACGAGCTGACGGGGATGCGGGGCTGCTCCAGTCCGGGCAGTGGACTGTAAGCGTCCGGGCCCCGGTGGGTGTGCTGCAGGGGGATGCCGACCTGCGCGCATACGTCGAGGGCGGAGGCGGTCCGGGCGCGCAGTCCGGCCACGCCCTGTTCTAGGAGTTCGAGTCGGGGACCGCTCCACAGGTCGCGTATTTCCGGCAGCAAGCGGCACAACTCACCCAGCGCCGAGCGTTCGTCCACCCTTCCCCTCTCCCCCGTACGCACCCAACTCACCTACTGATAGGCGGCATTCAGCATAGACGGGCGGCCTGTGCGTGCGAGGATTCCGACGGGATTCCGGTCCGGTGTGTGGGGGGGGGGGAACAGCGGAATGGAAATGGATGACGAGCGCGGCCGAGCCGGGAGGCCAGCTCGATCTGCTGCTTCGGGGTGATGTCCAGGCCCCGGATCACGGCGAGCTCGTCCCGGTGCACCAGCTCGACCAGCTGCTGGAAGACCTCGGGGCGCCGGAGGTCCTCGTAGTCGACGCCGGTTATCTCGGCACCGATGAAGGGGGTGATGTTCTCGATCTGCACGAAGGTGTCTCCTTGGAAGTGTCGGACGTGGCGGGCTCAGAGCTCAGAGCTCAGGCGTCGTCGAGGCAGGTGCGCAGGGCGCCGACGAAGGCGTCGATCTGCTCCTGCGTGCGGAACGGTGCGACGGTCACGCGGAACCGCTCGCCGCCCTTGGCCACGGACGGGTAGTTGATGGGCTGTACGTAGATGTCGAACTCGTCGAGCAGGCGTCGCGAGACGCGCTTGACGCGCTCGCCTCCCGGTACGAGCACGGGGACCAGGTGGCTCTCGGCGTCGATGAAGTCGATGCCGGCGGCGCGCAGGGCGGCGCGCATGCGCAGCGCGTTCTCCCGCAGCTTCCGGCGGAGTTCGCCGCCCTCCCCGCTCTGGACGACGTCGAGGCTCCGCCGGGTGGCGTCCAGGCTCGATCGCGGGATGGTCGTCGTGAAGATGAATCCCGGGGCGTGCGAGCGCACGTAGTCGAGCGCTTCGTCGGGCCCTGCGACGTATCCGCCGGTCGTTCCCACCGCTTTTCCGAAGACACCTTGCACAAAGGTGGGCCGCTCTTCGCCGAGCTCTTCGCATATCCCCGCGCCGGTGGGACCGTTCACCCCGATCGCGTGCGTCTCGTCCAGATACGTCATGGCGTTGTACCGGTCCGCCAGGTCGCAGATCGCACTGATCGGCGCGATGTCCCCGTCCATCGAGTAGACGGACTCGAAGACGATGAGCTTGGGCCGCTCGGTGTCGTACTGGGCCAGCAATTCCTCCAGCGCGGCCACGTCACTGTGCGGGAATATGTGCTTCCGGTTTTCGTCGCCCGGATGCCCTCGATCAGCGAACGGTGGTTGAGCGCATCGGAGAAGACCACCATGTCGGGCACGGCCTGGAGCAGCGTGGTCAGCGTCTCGAAGTTGGCGACGTATCCGCTGGTGAAGACCAGGGCGCGCGCCTTGCGGTGCCAGGCGGCCAACCGGGCCTCCAGCGCAACGTGCGCCTCGCTGGTTCCCGCGATGTTGCGGGACCCGCCGTTACCCGTGCCGTGCCGCAGCGTGGAAGCGATCTGCGCCTGCATGACCTGCGGGTTCTGGCTCATCCCGAGGTAGTCGTTGGTGCACCAGACCTGGATGCGCCGCCCCTGGTGGAGCGCCGTCCCCGGCTCCTCGGCCAGGTACGAGCACGGGGTGAATTCCCGGTACAGCCCCGACTCCTTGAGCTCGGCCAGCTTCGACCGCATCCCGCCGAAGACGGACTGCGGAGCAAGGGGAGCAAGGGGATCAAAGGGAGCAGAGGAAATCGGAGCAGAGGAAATCGGGGTGACCGCATCGGCCTTTTCCTGCGGCGACTGAGAACCGCTGCCCATGGAAACGGCGAGCACCGCCGGCACCGTCGCGGCGAGCGCCGCGCTTTTTCGCCGAGAAAGGCGGAACGGGAAGCATGAACACGCAACACAGAGACATGAAGTATGGACAAAGGGCGCCGAACAGGTGTAAAGGCGGCACAAGTGCGCGTCAGAGGGCCCGGGACGGGCCGAGCGCGCAGGCATTTGCCACGATTGTCAGCCAGTCTTGACCTTGCCCTTGGGGCAGACGGGAGCGTGATGGGCATGGAGGACGACGACCCCTTGCTGAGCATCGGCGTGTTCGCGCGCCGTGCCCGGCTCTCGCCCAAGGCCCTGCGCGTGTACGACCGGCAGGGGCTGCTGACCCCGGACCGGGTCGACGCGGTGACCGGCTACCGGTACTACCGGCAGAGCCGGCTGGCCACCGCGCGGCTGATCGTGCGGCTGCGCGGCCTGGACATGCCGCTCGCTCGCATCGCAGAAGTGCTGGCCGTGCCGGAGCCCGAAGCAGCCGGCCTGGTCGCCGCGTACTGGGAAGGCGTCGAGCGGCGCATCGCCGCGCAGCGGGAACTCGCCGTCCACCTTCGTATCCAACTATCAGGAGGGACAGAGGACTTGGACAGCTACGAGATCAAGCAGCGTGACGTGCCGGAGCAGCTGGTGCTCACCGAACAGCGCCACGTACGGCCGGAGGACCTGCCCGTGTGGATCCCGGAGACCTGCTCCCGCCTCGAGGAGAAGGCCAAGGCTTACGGGGGCGTGGTCGCGGCGCCGTTCGTCGTCTACCACGGCCAGGTCAACGAGGACAGCGACGGCCCGGTGGAGGTCTGCGTGCCCATCGACCCGGCCCGGGCCGGGGAGGTCACCACGGCCGTCCGGACCGAGCCGGCCCATCGCGAGGTGTACACGACGCTCACCAAGGCGCAGGTGGAATACCCGCAGATCCTCTCGGCGTACGACGCGGTGTACCGGCGGATCGAGGAGAACGACGGCCGTGAGACCGGCCCCAGCCGGGAGGTCTACTTCGCCGACTGGATACCGGCCGGCCCGGCCACGGAGGTCTGCGACATCGCCGTACCCGTGGCGTAGAGCCGGCGCCACGTCCGGCACGGCCCCTTGAGGTGCGGCAGCCTCCGGTGCACAGGCACGGCGGCTGCCGCACCTTCGCCCATGGAAGGGTGCGGTTCACCCGCCGCTGTTCCCGGCGAGGGTTGTCACACGGCCGTCTGCCCGGAGCGGAACGTACGGCGGTACGCCTGGGGGCTGACGCCGATGGCCGTGCGGAGGTGCTGGCGCAAGGAGGCGCCGGTGCCGAATCCGGACCGGAGGGCGACCAGGTCGACGGGCCAGTCGGTCGTCTCCAGGAAGTGCCGTGCGAGGTCGACGCGCTGCCGGGTCAGCCACTGGCCCGGCGTGCTGCCGGCTTCGTCGCGGAAGCGGCGGCTGAACGTGCGCACGCTCATGTTGGCGTGGGCGGCGAGGCCGGACAGCGTGAGCGGTTCGGCCAGGTGCTGCACGGCCCATGCCCGGGTGGCCGCGGTGCTGCCGTCGGACGGGGCGGGGACGGGGCGGCGGATGTACTGGGCCTGTCCGCCGTCGCGCCAGGGCGGTACGACGCAGGAGCGGGCGACCTCGTTGGCCACGTGGCTGCCGTGGTCGAGGCGGACGATGTGCAGGCACAGGTCGATGCCCGCGGCGACTCCGGCGGAGGTGAGGATGTCGCCGTCGTCCACGTACAGGACGCCGGGGTCGATGCGGGTGGTGGTGAACATGCGCTGCAGCCGGTCGGCCTCGCGCCAGTGCGTGGTGGCGGGACGCCCGTCGAGGAGTCCCGCGGCGGCCAGGACGTAGGTGCCGGTGCAGATCGCGACGATCCTCGTGCCGGGGCGGATGGCGGCCAGGGCATCACGCAGCGGGCCGGGCAGGCGGCCTTCCTCCCGTATCGCTCCCAGCCGGTGGGAGGGCGGGACGACGACGGTGTCGACGGTCGCCAGCAGGGAGGCGTCGTGGGAGACCGCGAGGTCGTAGTCGGCATCGGCTCGCACGGGGCCGCCGTCCAGGCTGCATGTCGTCACGGAGTAGAGCGGTTTGCCGTCGCCGTCGCGGGCGGCGTCGAAGATGCGGGCGGGGATGCCGAGCTCGAAGGGGACGACGCCGTCCAGGGCCAGGACGCCAACGTGGTGCATGGCCGGATCCTTTCATGACGTGGCCATCACGCCGCCACCAGGGGATTTGCCGCCCGGGCAGCCTTGGGGACGTGCCCGGCAGCACCGCCGGCACGCGAACCCCGTACGCGCCTGAGCCCGTACGCGCCCGAGCCCGTACCCCCTTGAGAAGGAACGCTTCATGCCCCGTCCCGTCACCACCCCTGCGACCATGCGCGCCGTCTCCCAGGACACGGCCGGAAGCCCCGAAGTCCTGAAGGTCGTCGAGACGGACCGCCCGGAACCGGCCCGCGGCGAGGTCCTCGTCCGTGTGCACGCGGCGGGCGTGAACCCCGCCGACTGGAAGACCCGCGAGCGCGGAGTGTTCGCCTCCGGAGCGGTGCCGCCGTTCACCCTCGGCTTCGACGTGTCCGGAGTCGTCGAAGCCGTCGGCGCAGGGGTGACGATCTTCCAGCCCGGCGACGAAGTTTTCGGGATGCCGCGCTTCCCGCATCCGGCGGGCGCGTACGCCGAATACGTCACCGCACCGGCCCGCCACTTCGCCCCGCGCCCGCACGGCCTCGACCACATCCGGGCCGGTGCCCTGCCGCTGGCCTCGCTCACCGCGTGGCAGGCCCTGGTCGACACCGCGCGCATCCGGCCCGGGCAGCGCGTCCTGATCCACGCTGCGGCCGGTGGCGTCGGCCACCTGGCCGTGCAGATCGCGAAGGCCCGCGGCGCGTACGTCATCGCCACCGCCAGCGCCGCCAAGCACGACCTGCTGCGCACGCTCGGCGCCGACGAGCTCATCGACTACCGCACCCAGGACGTAGCCGACACCGTCCGCGATGTCGATGTCGTCCTCGACAGCATCGGCGGCCCCAACTGGGCACGCTCCCTGCGCACCCTGCGCCGGGGAGGCACTCTCGTATCGATTCTCCCGTTGGACGACACCTTCCCCACCCGCCAGGCCGAGGAAGCCGGGGTACGAGCGGTCTTCATGCTCGTCGAGCCCGACCGGCAGGGGCTGCGCGAGATCAGTGCACTGGTGGAGGAGGGCCGCCTGCGCGTGCTCGTCGACACGGTCTTCCCGCTCGAACAGGCCGCGCAGGCCCACAGGTTGGGCGAGACCGGCCGCACCACCGGAAAGATCGTCCTGGCCGTTACCCCTGCACCGGAGAAGCAGTAAAGGACCGGCGCCTTCACCCAGCTGCCCCCGGACAAGCCGGCAGAGGTGCTGCGCCCCTTTGCGCGCCGTGTGCGCCATCGAGCCGCCGGCTCCGGAGGGTGCACGGAGATGCTCGGGTCACCCCATGGGTAGGGATGCCGACGCCGAACACCTTCACTGCAGAAGGGAACCCGACGATGGCGGACCTCCAAGCGGCTCGATCCGTGGCCCCCGGCTCCGGCGAGCCGGTGCAGAAGCCGGTGCACGAGCCGACGCCGACGCGCGAGCCGGTCTACGAGCCTCCGGCGCTGGTCGAGGTCGGGAGCTTCTCCGCCCTGACACTCGGCTGGTTCGAAGGAAACGTCCTCGAGGAGGGCGGCGAAGGGCTGCGGTGGTGGAGGTAGGGCCGTTCTGCGCACAAGTTGCTGATGCCGGAAGACGTGTGGTTCGCCGTCCTGCCCGACAGTCAAGCGGCCGCCTGCACGGCAGCAGCACGTGCGCTGCGCCCGGCGGCCGATCGAGTCGTTCTGCACGGGTCCGGCCGGCCGTGGTTGCTCGGACGCTGGCCTGACGGGCATGTGACGGTCGCCGAGGCCGGGGCGGTGCGCGTGGCGGTGATCGGGCGGTGTCCGGTGACCACGACCGGGCTTTCGTCGCGCGCGGCCCGTCTTGCCGAGGCGAACCACATCGACGAGGTCGAACAGATCGTCGACGGGCTGGCAGGCAGCTTCCACCTGGTGGTCTGGGCAGGGGGACGGGGACGAGTCCGCGGCAGCGCCTCCGCGGTCCGCCGCGTCTTTCACGCCCGGGTCGGCGGAGTGACGGTGGCATCCGACCGCTGCGACATGCTGGCCGAGGTGATCGGCGCTCCTGTGGACGAAAGGGTACTGGCTGCCCGGCTGTTGGCAGCCGGAGCGGTTCACTCGCTGGACGGCAGGAGCATCCGGCGGGGCGTCACGGCGGTGCCACCCGACCACTGTCTGCTGATCGAGCCCGACGGCCGGGCGGTCGTGCGGCGTTGGTGGCGGGCGCCCGAGCCGACCCTCCCCCTGCAGGAGGGAGCTGCCACGCTACGAGAGGCGTTGTCGGCCGCCGTCGACTCCTGCACTGCCGACGGCGGTACGGTGAGCGCCGACCTGTCCGGCGGGCTGGACTCCACCAGTTTGTGCCTCCTGGCGGCCCGCGGCCCGGCCCGGCTGGTCACCCTGCACCGGGAGGCGACCGACCCCTGCAACGACGACGCCGACTGGACGCGGCGCGCCGTGGCCGCCCTGCCAGGTGCAGAGCACCAGCAGGTGAGCAGGGAGCGGATCCCGCTGTGGTTCGCCAGGGTGAACGGCCCGTATCCGCCGTGGGAGGAGCCGGGCACCTGGGTGCGCGACAGGGCACGCCTGGACGACCTCACCCAGCGGATGACCGCCGCAGGCTCCCGGCTGCACCTGACCGGCTACGGCGGCGACGAACTCTTCACGCTCACCCCCCGCTACCTCCACGACCTGGTCCGCGAGCACCCGCTCAAGGCACCCGCCTACATCCGTGCCCACCGCCTGCGGCTGCGGCAGCCACTCGCACCGCTGCTGCGCGCGCTCACCGAGCACACCACGTACGCGCACTGGCTTGCGCGCGCCGCCGATCGACTGACCACTCTGCCCGACGCCTCCGCCGCCATGCCTTCCATGGCATGGGGGCCGGTGCTGCGCATGCCGCCGTGGGCAACTGCGGAGGCGGTCCGGTACGTCCAAGAACTGCTGCACGAGATGCACGAGATGCACGAGATGCATGAGATGCATGAGGCAGATGAGGCCGTCCCCGGTACCGCCGGTGCCACCGAGCCCCTGGCCCGGCAGCGCGCGCAACATGCGGCGATCCTTTACGCGCGGGCCACGGGAAGCGCGGTTCGCCGCCTCGGCCAGGCCACCGGGCGGGCCGGACTGCCCCTGGCCGCGCCGTGCCTGGACGATGCGGTGATGGATGCTGCCCTGTCGGTCCGCCTGCACGACCGGGCCGCCGGGCACGGGGCCTCACCCTCATCCGGCAAGCCCATCCTGATCGCCGCGATGCGCGGCATCCTCCCGGATCCGCTCCTGGCCCGTACCACCAAGGGCGACTACAGCGCCGACTTCTACGCCGCCTTGCGCCGCCACCGCGGCGAACTCCTGGACCTCTTCGACGACTCCCTGCTCGCGGGCATGGGGCTCATCGACCCCGCACCCTTGCGCGCAGCGCTGCTCGGTCTGCACCCCACGACCCACATCCTCACGTCGTTGTCCCAGACGGTCGCCTGCGAGACGTGGCTCCGCGCCGACGTTCGTCCGGGCATTCGTCCAGACATTCGTCCGGGCGTTCCATCAGGCGGTGGATGACCGTCACCCCGGCCGCGTTCGGGGACGGCGGCCGCCCACCGTCCCGGTTCGGTGTCGGCACGGCGGAAGGGCTGACAGGTGGCCCGTACCGCCGGGATCATCCATCACCATGGGGAACTGGGGGCGGCGGTCGGGTCAGGCGGCAGTCGGGGTGTGTGCGGCCGCCGGGGTCTGGCTGTTGGTGACGGTGATACGCGGAGGATGGGCGGAAGCCGATCCGGTGGCGAGCGTCCTCGGCGGTGGCGCGGGCATCGTGGCCCTGCTCGTCGGCTTGGGGTACGGCCCGAATGGCGGCGCGGTGTCCAACGATCCGCCCCCGCCTCCCCCGCCGGCGATCCCCGAGTGGGTGGTCGACCGCGCCGAGGCGGAGCAGGTCGTCGCGGCCGTGTGCGCGCAGGCCGGGGTGCGGGCGTGGCTCCGTTCCCGGGCGTGGCTCCGTTTCCGAAGCCGCGGCCACCGGCACGGACAGGGACGAGGGCAGGGACAAGGGAAGGGACAGGGACAAGGACAGGGACGCGACCGGGGCCGCCACGCCGCCGTCGGCATCACCACCGGGCTCCACGGGGCGGGCGGCTTCGGCAAGACGACCCTCGCGCACATGGTGTGCGCCCACCCGAAGGTGCGTCGCGCCTTCCGCGGGCGCGTGTACGTCGTCACCGTCGGGCGCAACGTGCGCAGCCGGGCGGCGATCGCGGCGAAGGTGGCCGAGGCAACCCGGTTCATCACCGGCGACACGCTCGAGTCCGGCGACGACCCGGGCCGGGCGGGTGACCACCTGGGCCGTCTGCTCGCCCAGCGCCCGCGCACGCTCCTCGTCATCGACGACGTGTGGGAGCCGGAGCAGCTGGAGCCGTTCCTGCGCGGCGCCCAGGACCGCTGCGTACGGCTGGTGACGACCCGCAAGCCCGCTGCCCTGCCGCCCCAGGCGATCCGGGCCGTGGTCGATCGCATGTCTCCGGCCCAGGCGCGCGCCGTTCTCACGTACCGGCTGGACCCCGCATTGCCGGAGCCGCTCGTGGAGGCCCTGATCAAGGCGACGGGGCGGTGGGCCCTGCTCCTGCGGCTCGTCAACCAGCTGATCGTGGTGCAGGCCGCCACGGGGATGCCGGCCGGCGCCGTGGCGCAGGCGATCCTCGAACGGCTCCGCGCCCTCGGTCCGGCCGGCGCGGACCCCCAGCCCGACCGGCCGCTGGACCTGGACGATTCGGCCCGGAGGAACACGGCGGTGCGCGCCAGTGTCCGGGCCGCCACGGCGCTGTTGCCGCACGACGGCGGGCGCAGGTTCGCCGAGCTCGGGATCTTCGCGGAGGACGAAGTGGTTCCGCTGCCGCTGGTCGCGCTGCTGTGGCGGGCGACCGGCGGTCTGGCCGAGCCCGATGCCCGCGCGCTGTGCGCACAGATGGCCGACCTGTCGCTGCTCCGGCTCGACGGGTCGGTCGACGGCGGCACCATCGCCCTGCACGACGTCGTACGCGATTACCTGCGCGCCGAACTCGCCGCCGACAGGGCCGGGGTGAACAGGGCGTTCCTCGACGCGGTCGCCACGAGGCTGCAGCCCGTCGGCAGTGGGGGGAGCGCGGTGACCACAGTGACCCCGGCGGCGGAAGTGGCGTGGTGGCAGACAACCGACGGGTACCTGCAGGACCACCTCATCGAGCACCTGCTGGAGGCCGGATGGGCTGCCGAGGCCGAGGCCCTGGCCGGTGACCTGCGATGGGTGCAGGCACGGCTGGGCCAGCGCGGCCCGACGAGCGTCTGGCGCGACCTCGACCAGATCGACAGACCGATCGCTCGCACGCGCGCCAGGGACGTGGCCCGCGCGGCCCACCTCCTCTCCCCCACCGACCCGCCGCACGCGCTCGGCCCGGTGCTGCGCAGCCGGCTGACCGCCCTGCCGCAGTGGAGCGATCAGCCGCACGCCGCCCTCCACCCGACCCTGGCCAACCGCTGGCCGCCCCCCGACCTGCCCGACCCGTCGCTCCTGCGCACGCTCACCGGCAGCACCGGGGAGGTACGGACGGTGGCCTTCAGTCCTGACGGGGCCGTGCTCGCCACCGCCGACGACGAGCAGGTGCGGCTGTGGAACCCCGTCACGGGTGCCGCCCTGCACACCCTCAGCGGCAATGGCAGGGTCCGGGCGCTGGCCTTCAGCCCGGACGGAACGCTGCTCGCCACGGCCGACGGCGACGGGCGGGTCCGGCTCTGGGACCCGGTGACCGGCGCGGCGGTGCAGATTCTGGGCGGTCACGAAGGTCTCGTGAGAGCAGTGGCGTTCAGTGCCGACGACGACCTCGTCACCATCGGCGAGGACCGGCTCATACGCCGCTGGGATCCGGCCACCAGTCACGCCAGGCCCACCGGTGACAGAATCTCCTCCGGCCGAGTACGCGTGGTCGCCCTCGGTCCGGATGCCGTCCTGCTGGCCGCAGCCGACGGCGAGGGGCGCGTGACGATCTGGAGCGATCCCACCGATCGGGTCGTCAGGTCCCTGCCCGAGCGCGTGCCGGGCGTCCGCGCGATGGCCTTCAGCCCCGACGGCGCCCTGCTCGCCACGGCGGGTGAGGACCGGCGCGTACGGCTGTGGAATGCGGTCACCGGTGCGGCCCTGCACACCCTCACGGGCCACGTGGGCTATGTGAACGCGCTGGCCTTCAGCCCCGACGGCGCTCTCCTCGCCTCTGCGGGCTACGACCAGGCCGTGCGGCTGTGGGATCCCGTGACCGGCGCCGCCGTGCGCACCGTCACCGGTCACGAAGGCTACGTGAACGCGCTCGCCTTCAGCCCCGACGGCGCGTTGCTCGCGACAGCGGGCTCCGACCGGGCCGTACGGCTACGGGATCCGGCGGCCGACACCTTCGTCGGCGGCGCCATGGGTGTGCGCGAGGTCGCCGTCGCCGCGGGCTCGTGGCTGGCCACCACCGATGACGACGGCGGAGTACGGCTGCGGGACCCGGCGACCGGCGCCCCCCTGCGCACTCTCACGGACTACATCAGGGGAGCGTACGTGGTGGCCTTCAGACCCGTCGGGGCCATGCTCGCCACGGTCGGCGAGGACGGGCAGATGTGGCTCTGGGACCGGGTGACGGGCATGCCCTCCGGCGCGTTCCCCGAGGAGGGCGTCCGCGACGTACAGGCCGTGGCCTTCAGCCCGGACGGGACCGTGCTGGCCGTCGCGAACAGCCGCGGAGTGGTGGATCTCTGGGACCTGCCCGGGTGCACCGTCCGGCGCACCCTGCCCGCAGGCGGGGCCCTGCGCCACGTGCGTGCCATGGCTTTCAGCCCGGACGGCGGCACTCTCGCCACCGTCGACGACCAGGGATCCGCCGCCCTCTGGAACCTCGCCGCGGGCACCGCAGGCCGCGCCCTCACCCACCACAGCATCGGCGCCCTTCAGTCGGTGGCCTTCAGCCCGGACGGCACCATGCTCGCCACCGTCAGCAGCAGCGGGACCGTGCACATCTGGGACCCCGGCACAGGCGCCGTCCTCCGCCCGCTCCTCCACCGCGAAGGCCGCGCCACGGCACTGGCGTTCAGCGGCCGGCGGCTGGCCACCGTGAGCGAGGACGGCACCCTGCGCATCTGGGACCCTTCCTCCGGAGCGGCACTGACCCTCATGCGCACCGACAGCCCCTTGCGCTGCTGCGCCTGGAGCGCCGACGGCAGAGTCCTGTTCGCCGGAGGGCGGGGAGGCCTGTTCGGCTACGACTACCACCCCGGTGCGAGCAGCTTCTGACGAGACCGGGCCCTACAAATCCCTTGAGATCAAACGCATTTGAGCCTCTCCTTGACGGGATCCGAACGTACCCTTGACGTCAGGAGTGCCGGGAAGCCTGGTCGGCGGCCGGAGGCGCATGGGCTCTTCCATGAGTTCCGGCTCTCGCCGCGAAAGGCCCCCGCGATGACCACCTCCGAGCCGGGTGCTCCCGCCGCCGTCACTGCAACCCCCGCCGGCCGCCGCGGGCCGCGCCGCCCGGTCCTCTTCTTCGCCTTCTCCTTCGCCGTGATCGCCGATCCGGTGTCCTCCGTCGCGTACGCGATCGAAGCGGCGCTGCGTGCGCTGCACGGCGACCTCGCCCTGCTCCTTCCGACGATGGCCCTGGTGGTGGGCCTGGTCGTGGTCGTCACCGCGAACTACTGGCAGCTGGTGGGCCGGTTCCCCCAGGGCGGCGGGGCCGCGGCCGCGGCCGGGCGGGCCTTCGGGCCGCGCTGGACGTTCGTGCCGATCGGGGCGCTGGTCGTGGACTTCGTGCTCACCATCGGGATCTCCATCGCCGCCGCCGCGAGCGCCGTCATCGCGCTCTTCCCCGGGCTGGCGGCGTTCCGCATCCCGCTCGCGCTGCTCCTGCTGCTCGTGGTGGCGGGGCTGACGTGGTTCGGGCACGGCGGCAGGCTGTTGTTCGCCGTCATGACGCTGCTGTTCGTACTGGTCTCCGTCGCCGTCCTCGTGCTCGGTTTCGTCTCGCCGCACGCGATCGGGGAAGCGCCGCCCGCCACCGATCCCGGCCGGTCGGCGGCCCTGGCGGTCGTCCTGGCGTTTCCCGTGGCGATGGCCCTGGCCACCGGCGTCGAAGCGCCCGCGACGGCGATCGCGCAGCTCGGCCGGCTCGACGACGCCCGGCGCCGACGCTTCGGCCGGGGCACACTGGCCCTGCTCCTGGTCATCGTCGGCGGGCTGACGCTGGCCCTGACCGTACTGGCCGTACGTCTGCGCATCGGCATCCCCGGCCATGACTCGACCCAGATCGCCGGGATCGCCCGGGCGGCGGCCGGATCCGGCCGGCTGTACGGCGCGTTCCAGCTGACCAGTTCCCTGCTGCTGCTCGCTGCCGCCAGCTCGTCCTTCCAGGCCGGTCCGGGACTGTTCAAGGCGCTCGCGGGCACGGCGGAGCGCCCCGGCGTGCTGCCCGCGGCCTTCGGTCGCACCAACCGCCACCACACCCCGTACTGGGCCGTGGTCGTCCACCTGGCCGCCGCCGGGCTGATCATCGTGGCCGCCGCCGGGAAGGAGCAGGAGCTCGTGCTCTTCTACGCGGTCGCCGTCTTCGTGAGCTTCCTTGTCGGCCTCATGGCCATGACCCGCTTCGCCCGCACCGAACGCAAGACCGCCCTCGCGTGGCTGAACGGTGCGGCCGCCGGCGCCGTCGCCTTCACCCTCGCGGTGAACCTCCTCCGCGGCTGGCCGACGCTCTCCCTCACCGCCACGCTCTTCGTCGCCGGTGCGCTCCATCTCCTCTGGGTCCGGGCGGGCCGCCCCACGGGGATCGACGACGCCGAGGCCCGCGCCGAAGCGGCGTGAGCGGTCCGGCAGCTGCTACCGCTTGCCCCGATAGCGCGAGACCTTCTGCCGGTTCCCGCACACCCCCATCGCGCACCACACGGCGGAGTGGTTGCGTGAGTGGTCGTAGAACACCCACGCGCACGCGTCGCTGCGGCAGATCTTCAATCGCTCCCAGGTGCCGTCCCGCTGAGCGTCGTGCACCCGGCTCAGCATCATGCCGGCGATCCGCTCGGCCGGGGAGCCGACCGGCTCGAAGCCGAGCCGACCGGCTCCGTCCGCCCTGAGCGCGTAACGCAGCCCGGCCGCCACCTCCGCGACGCACTCGACCGCGCGCACCCTCGCCCCCGCATCGCTCCCCGTATGCACCAGGTCGCGCAGGGCCGTGCGCAGCCGGACCAGCTCCGCCAGCTCCTCATCGCGCATCCCGTCCTCGGCGGGCAGGCCGATGTCCCGGAGCCGGCCCGGAGCCGTGACGGGGTCGGCCAGGGCGTCCGTTCCTCGCTCGACATGCAGGGAGTTGCAGAAGTCCTGCACGACCTCCAGCGCTCCCGGGGCCGACGCGGGCTGCGACCGCACTCCCGACTGCTGCGGCATGACCGCCCCTCTCCACTCCGATTGGCCCATCCGATTGGCCCATCCGATTGACCTATCTGATTGGGCCCATCCGATTGACACCACCAAACCCACGTGACAGGTTACCCCGGTCGAGCCGAGACACCGGTAAAACGAAGACACAGGTTACGAAGGCTTACGGAGATCGGAGCGCCATGCCATCCCAGGACACGGATGTGCTCGAGCAACCGGAGGTCAAGCGCGGCGGGCTGTGGCGCGACGCCGACTTCCTGAAGTTCTGGGGCGCCGAGAGCCTGTCGATGTTCGGCACGCAGATCTCCATGCTGGCGATCCCCCTTCTCGCCGTCACCGTCCTGGACGCCGGCCCGTTCCAGATGGGACTGATCAACGCCGCACAGTTCCTGCCCTATCTGCTGTTCACCCTCCTCGCCGGGGTGTGGGTCGATCAGCGACGGCGGCGGCCGATCATGATCGGGGCCAACCTCGGCCGCGCGGCGGTGCTGGCCCTGATCCCCCTCACCAGCGTTCTCGGTCTGCTGCGCGTCGAGCTGCTGGCGGCCATCGTCTTCGCCGCCGCCACCCTCACCGTGGTCTTCGACCTCGCCTACCAGGCGTATCTGCCCTCCCTGGTGAAACGGGATCAGCTCATCGAGGGCAACGGCAAACTGGAGGGAAGCCGCTCCATAGCCCAGGCGGGCGGCCCCGGCATCGGCGGTCTGATCGTCGGCCTGGCGACGGCCCCCGTCGCCGTCCTCCTGGACGCTCTCACCTACCTCGTCTCCGCCATCGCCCTGCTGTTCATCCGCCGCCCCGAGGCCGGACCCGCAACCGCCTCCACCACCGCCACCACTGCCACTGCCACTGCCACTGCCTCCACCACTGCCACTGCCACCGCCACCGATCCAGGGCCGGTCCTCACCCGGATCGGAGCGGGACTGCGCCTGGTCGCCCACCACCGCCACCTCCGCGCCATCGCCGGCGAAGCCGCCACCTACAACCTCTTCAACCAGGCGTTCTGGGCCGTCCTCGTGCTCCACCTCTCCCGGGAGCTGCACTTCTCCGCCCTCCTCCTGGGAACGATGCTGGCGATGAGCGGAGTCGGTGCCTTCGCAGGCAGCGTGCTGGCCGGACGGCTGGCGCGCCGATGGGGACTGGGCCGCACCATCGTGGCCACGACGGCACTCGCCTGCGCCGCACCGCTGCTCATCCCGATCGCCGGCGGCAACGGGGACGGGAACGGAAGCGGCGGACGTGCCGCCGCCGTGGCCGTCATCGCGGTCGCGCTCGTGCTCAACGGCGCGGGCGTGGCCATCAGCAACATCCACGTGGTGAGCCTCCGGCAGACCGTCGTACCCCCCGAGCTCCTGGGACGGACCAACGCCGGCTACCGCTTCCTCGTCACCGGCACCGCCGCCCTCGGCGCGCTCCTCGGCGGCTGGCTGGGCGGAGTGATCGGCCTGCGCGCCACCCTCGCCGCGGCCGGGCTCGCCACCCTGACGGCGCTGCTGTTCGTCGTCCGCTCCCCCCTGGCCCGCCTCCGCGTCCTCGCCGACGCGACGGAGGCCGGGGACCCGCCGGCCCACCACCGCCTCGGTCCGCGCCCGCGCCCGCGTCGAGGGTGATCGAGGCGGCCTGCGAGAGGCTGCGGGGGCTCTCCAGCAGAGGTATTTCCCCAGGTCAGAGCACTTTCCACGAAGCCGCGCCATCGCATCACCGGCCGGCCTTCGATTGACATGCAGGTAAATGCCTGCATGATGGAGGTGTGAGCAGCGATATGGACAAGGTCTTCAAGGCCTTGGCTGACCCGACCCGCAGGTACCTGCTCGACCGGCTGCACGAGAACAACGGCCAGTCCCTGGGAGAGCTGTGCGAGAGCCTGGCGATGTCACGCCAGTCCGCCACACAGCACCTGGGCCTCCTGGAGGCCGCGAACCTCGTCAGCACCGTCAGGCGGGGCCGGGAAAAACTCCACTACCTCAACCCCGTACCACTCCACGAGATCCAGGAGCGGTGGATCGACAAGTTCGAGCGCCCGCGCCTCCGGGCCCTGAGCGCGCTGAAGGAAAGAGCCGAAGCAGCCATGAGCACCAAGCCCGAGTTCGTCTACACCACCTACATCCACGCCACGCCCGAGAAGGTCTGGGATGCCCTGACCGACGCCGATGCGACCGCCGCCTACTGGGGGCACAGCAACGTCTCCGACTGGCAGGTCGGCTCCTCCTGGGAGCACGTCCGCATCGACGGTTCGGGCGTGGCAGACGTGGTCGGCACCGTGGTGGAGAGCGATCCGCCCAAGCGCCTCGTGACCACCTGGGCCGGCCCCGACGAGGAGCGCCCGGACGGCCCCTCGAAGGTCACCTTCGACATCAAGGCCCTCGGCGACGTCGTCCGGCTCACCGTCACCCACGAGAACCTCCGCGACGAGGCCGAGAAGCGTCTGGCCGCCGGCGGCTGGTCGACCGTCCTGTCCAACCTCAAGACGTACCTGGAGACGGGCAGCCCTCTGCCCGTGGACCTGTGGGGCCGGGGCTGAGCCCCGGCCCGCGGCACCAGGGGCGAGGGAGCGCGGACGCCGAACCAGGACGAGGGCGGAACCGTCAGCGGCCGCCGCGATGAGCAGGTCCCTTCGACCGGGGCTGGGATTCGGGCAGCGCCCCGCCCTCCTCCTCCCAGTCGGCCAGACGCCTGCTCATCGCGTCCTCACGCGAAGGGGAATCCGCCTGCCCGCGCCCAGGCGACCGCTCACCTCGGGCAGCCTTCCCGGACTCGTCCTCACGTCGGCCACCGATCATGCCTTGCCTCCTGCTCATCCGAACGGGTACGTGCCCACCCGTGTCCATCAGAGCAGCGCTTCCCCGGCCCCACGACTCCGGTTACCGCAGATGGGTGTTGCCCGAGTGCCCACCGTCAGCCCCGGCAGGTGAGCTGCGCCGGCAGCTTGGTGCTGATCAGGTACGCGGTCTCGCGCTCCCGCGCGCAGGCGGAGTTGTAGTACGAGACGTGCCCGTTCACGTCGGTGACCAGGAGCCGGCTGCCGGAGATCTGGCGGGCCAGGCGGCGGGCGCCCGGGAGCGGCGTCGCCGGGTCGTGGGTGTTGGCGGCGACGAGGATCGGCGGGGCTCCGCGCACGGTGGTCGGCTGCCACGGGTTGGTCGCCTTGACGGGCCAGTCCGCGCAGGAAGCGGACATGATCCACGCCTCCGCGGCCGCACCCGTGCGCGGGGCGGCCCTACGGGCTCGGGCCAGCCGGGCCGCGGCGTCGGTGTAGCCGGTGAACTGCGGCGGGAAGTCCAGGCAGGACACGACCGTGTACGGGCTGTCCGGGTTGCCGACGTAACTGCCGCCCTCGACGAGACCGGAGGCGTCGTCGTGGCGGTCTGCGGCGGCCAGCCGCTCGGACAGTTTCACCCAGGCGTTCACCCCCATCGCGTCCTCGAGCAGGCGCAACCGCAGGAGTTGTTCGGGCAGGGCCATACGGATCCAGTCACCGTTGACGGCTGCGACCTTCGTGCCGGGCGCCGGGATCGGGGTGCGGTCGGCGCGGGCCACGACCCGGTCGTACACCGCGCCCGCGTCCTCGCCGTGCAGCGCGCACGCGCTGTCCTTCGCGCACCAGGCGACGAAGCGATCGAACTCGCCCTCCATCGCGGCGGCTTCCTCGCGCAGGAAGCGGGCCGGGCCCGAGGCGTGGTCGACGGGGCCGTCCAGCACCATGGCCCGGATCCGGTGCGGGAACAGCTGGGCGTAGGTCGCGCCGAGGAAGGTGCCGTAGGACACGCCGAGGTAGTTGATGCGCTGCTCGCCGAGCGCTGCGCGGAAGGCGTCCATGTCGCGGGCGACTGAGACGGTGTCGACGTTGCGGACGAGGTCGCCGTGCCGGGCCAGACAGCGTTCGCCACGGGCTCGGCTGTTCCGCTTCATCTCCTCGTACTCGCGGGGGCCCTTGGGGAAGACGACCTGGCCGGGGTCGAGGACCGGGCCGCAGTCCAGGGCCTGGCTGCCGCCGGTCCCCCGGGGGTCGAGGCTGACGATGTCGAACCGTTCCCGCAGCGGACCCCGGAACTGCGTGTCGG
Source organism: Streptomyces roseifaciens (assembly GCF_001445655.1). NCBI lineage: Bacteria > Bacillati > Actinomycetota > Actinomycetes > Kitasatosporales > Streptomycetaceae > Streptomyces > Streptomyces roseifaciens. Next base: position 1,368,921 of record NZ_LNBE01000003.1, on the reverse strand, counting down.
CGGCGCCGTACTGGAGCATCGTCGCCCCCTGGCCGCCGGGGCCGCCGGGGTTGAAGAACAGTGCGCCGACGCGGTGGGCCTGGTCGCGCGCAGGAACCCGGGCGACCTTGACGTCGATCTTTCGTCCCGCCGGATCCTTCGACTCCTTCCAGTCCAGCGGGACACGTATCGTGCCGCACTGAACGGCGGATCCCTCGCTGCACGGCTTCCAGGCGACGGGGGAGGCGGCCGGTAAGGATGCGCTCGACGCCTGGGTCGCCGGGGCTGGGGAAGCCGCATGAGCAGTAGGGGAGAGTGTGGTTGCGAGCAGCCCCAGGGCGCTGGCGCCCAGGGCCACGCCGTGTCGTACGGCACGTGGCGTACGCCGGTCTTGATTGGTCATACGCCCATCCCAGCCCCGTCGCGATCAAGAGGGCAAGGCGGATTCCTCCCGGACGACCAATCCCGGCCACGCCACCTTCCCGGCCACGCCACTTCCCGGTCGGCCACAGGGTCAGCTGCCGCAGCCACAGCCGACAGACGCCTCCGTCTCCGTCTCCGCCTTGCTGCTCTCGCTCGCCTCCGAGCCCGCGCAGCAGGCGTCGCCGTCGTTCGGGCCGGGGCTCTTGCCGAGGGTGGCGGCGTCGGCCTTGACGACGTAGACCTCCCAGGGTTCGCGGCCGGGGCCGTGGACCCAGACCTTGTCCTGGAGGGCGTAGCAGCAGGAGGTGTCGTTCTCCTCGAAGGTGGCCAGGCCGGATTCCTTGAGGCGATCGGCGGCGGCCGTGACCGCTTCGGTGCTCTCGACCTCGACGCCCAGGTGGTCCAGGCGGGTGTCCTGACCGGGCTCGCCCTCGATCAGGACGAGCTTCAGCGGGGGCTCGGCGATGGCGAAGTTCGCGTAGCCGGGCCGGCGCTTGGCCGGTTCGACGCCGAAGAGCTTGGAGTAGAAGGTCACCGACGCTTCGAGGTCGGCGACGTTGAGGGCCAGCTGAATACGGGGCATGGCGATCTCCTCGACCTTCTCGATCTTCTCGACCTTCTCGACCTTCTCGTATCGATCCTCTTGTATCGATCATCTTCGATACAAGCTTGCGCCTTGGATCGACAGACGTCAACATAGAGATATGTCGAATCAAGAGTTCGTGGTGCTCGGGCAGGACGGCCCCGACGGCTGCTGCCCCGGCCTGCTGACCGCCCCGCTGGCCGAGGACCAGGCCGCCGAGCTGGCGAAGGTCTTCAAGGCCCTGGGCGATCCGGTCCGGCTCCGGCTGCTGTCGATGATCGCCTCCCGGGCGGGCGGCGAGGTGTGCGTCTGCGACCTCACCCCCGCGTTCGACCTGTCCCAGCCGACGGTCTCCCACCACCTCAAGCTCCTGCGCGAGGCCGGCCTGATCGCCTCCGAGCGGCGCGGGACGTGGGTGTTCTACCGGCTGCTGCCGGAGATGACCGACCGGCTCGCCGGGATCCTCACCCGCCCCGCCGGGCAGCCCCTGCCCGAGCCGGCCGAAGCTCTCTCGTGACCCGCGCGAGCACCGCCCCCGTGGCGGCCCGGCTGTCCTTCCTCGACCGCTACCTCGCGGTGTGGATCCTGGCCGCGATGGGTGCCGGTCTCGGCCTGGGCCGCCTCGTCCCCGGGCTGGGGGACGCATTGGCGAAGGTCACCGTCACCGGCGTCTCGCTGCCGATCGCGCTCGGCCTGCTCGTGATGATGTACCCGGTGCTGGCCAAGGTCCGCTACGACCGCCTCGACGCCGTCACCCGCGACCGCCGCCTCCTCGTCCCGTCGCTGGTGATCAACTGGATCGTCGGCCCGGCGGTGATGTTCGCCCTGGCCTGGCTGTTCCTGCCGGACCTGCCCGAGTACCGCACGGGCCTGATCATCGTGGGTCTCGCCCGGTGCATCGCGATGGTGATCATCTGGAACGACCTTGCCTGCGGCGACCGCGAGGCCGCCGCCGTCCTGGTCGCGCTCAACAGCGTCTTCCAGGTGATCGCGTTCTCCGCGCTCGGCTGGTTCTACCTCTCCTTCCTGCCCGACCGGCTCGGGCTGGAGAGCACGGGCCTGGACGCGTCCGTATGGGAGATCGCCCGCTCCGTGCTGATCTTCCTCGGCATCCCGCTCGCCGCCGGCTACCTCACCCGCCGCCTGGGCGAGAAGGCCAAGGGCCGCACCTGGTACGAGGCGAAGCTGATCCCCCGCATCGGCCCGTACGCCCTCTACGGACTGCTGTTCACGATCGTCGTGCTCTTCGCCCTCCAGGGCGAGGCGATCACCTCGCAGCCCTGGGACGTGGCCCGGATCGCGCTGCCGCTGCTCGTCTACTTCGCCGTCATGTGGGCCGGATCCATGGCCCTGGGCCGCGCCGTCGGCCTGGACTATCCGCGGACGACGACACTGGCGTTCACCGCCGCCGGCAACAACTTCGAGCTCGCCATCGCGGTCGCCATCGCCACCTTCGGCGCCACCTCCGGCCAGGCCCTCGCCGGGGTCGTCGGGCCCCTCATCGAGGTCCCCGTCCTCATCGGCCTCGTCCACGTCGCGCTGGCCGCCCGCCGCCGCTGCTTCCCCCACCCTGCCACCGGCCCGTCGGCCGCCGCCCCGGAAGGTTCCGCCCGTGTCCGAGTCCCGTAAGCCCTCGGTGCTGTTCGTCTGCGTCCACAACGCCGGACGCTCCCAGATGGGCGCCGCCTTCCTCACCCACCTCGGCGCAGGCCGCGTCGACGTCCGCTCCGCCGGCTCGGCGCCCGCCGAGACCGTCAACCCCGCCGTCGTCGAAGCCATGCGGGAGGTCGGCATCGACATCTCGGCCGAGACTCCGAAGGTGCTCACGGTGGAGGCGGTGCAGTCGTCGGACGTGGTGATCACCATGGGCTGCGGCGACGCCTGCCCGTACTTCCCCGGCAAGCGCTACCTGGACTGGAAGCTCGACGACCCGGCCGGCCAGGGCGTCGACGCGGTCCGCCCGATCCGCGACGACATCGAACACCGCGTCCGGGTCCTGCTCACCGAACTCGGCGTCCAGGCCCGCGCATGACCACGGGCGCCACCGGCGCCATGGCCATCGGCAACTCGGGGACTCGGGGACTCGGAGACCCTCCGGCCCCCTTTGCTACGCCTTGTCGTAGACCGCCCACCGTTCCAGAGCGAACCCGTCACCCTCCTTGCGGACTTCCATGGCACCCGCCCCGCCGAGGTGCGCAGGGAGGACCAGTTCGCGTTCGGCTGCGGCCCGTTCCAGGATTCGGCGGCGGCTGGCCGCCGCCTGGTCCTGGTCGAGGCAGAAGCAGCTGTTGCAGGAGGGCTGGAGGATCTGCACCGGGCTGTGCAGCAGGTCGCCGACGAAGACGGCCCGGTCGGTCCCGGAGGTCAGCCGCAGGACGGACGAGCCCGGTGTGTGGCCGGGCGCGGGCTCCAGCGTGAGGTGGTCGTCGATGCGGTGGGCGCCTTCCCACAGCACGGCCCGGCCGGCCCTGTGAATGGGCGCAATGCTGTCCTCGTAGAGCAGCCGGTCCTCCTCCCGCAGCCCGTTCCCGTATCCGTTGTCCGGGCCGTAGTGGAAGTCGTCGGCGGCCGGGATGAGGTATTCGGCATTGGGGAAGGTCGGTATCCACTCCCCCTCGGCGCCTACGCCTGCGCCCACGCCCACGCCCGTGGTGTTCCAGCCGACGTGATCGACGTGGAGATGGGTGTTGACGACGACGTCGACGTCCTCCGGGTGGATACCGGCCTGTGCCAGCCGGCCCAGGAAGTCGCCCTGCCAGTGGTGGAAATGCGGGGAGTCGGGCCGCTCGCGCCCGTTGCCCACGCCGGTGTCGACGAGGACGGTACGCCCGCCGCTGCGCAGCACCCAGCTCTGCAGCGCCGATACCGCTCTGTCGCTGTGCGGCTCCCAGTGGTCCGGCGCCAGCCAGTCCTCGTTGTCCTTCCACGTCCCGGCGGCGGACTCCGGGACGAGGCCGCGGGCCGGCAGGAGCGGGCCCTGCCACTCGACGACCCGGATGACCTCGACATCCCCGAGCACCATGCTCTGCACGTTCTCGCCCTGCACGTTCTCGCTCTGCGCATCCTCGCTCTTCATGTCCCCGACCCTAGGGAGAGGGACCTGAGCTCCTCAATGATTGTTCTGCTCACCTGAATACGTCGGCGTCTCACGCCTGATGCCCGCCGGCGATACCCTGACGGCCATGGACGTGGTCAGCGACGCACTCTCCGCCGTACGCCTCGGACGCCCCTTCTCCGACCGGGTGCGGGCGAGCGGCAGCTGGTGCGTGCGCATGCCGCCGTACGACGGGGCCGGGTTCCACGTCGTCCTGGAGGGCGCCTGCTGGCTGCTGGCCGACGGAGACTCCCCGATCTCCCTCGGCGCCGGTGACGCGGTGCTGCTGCCGCACGGTACGGGCCATGTGCTCGCCGATTCCGCACTCGATGCGGCGGCCGTGGAGAAGGCGGTGCCGTTCGAGCAGTGGCGCGACGGACCCGGTGCGCGAGCCGGCACCGGTCGCGGCGACATGGAGATGCTGTGCGGCAAGTACCGGCTCGACCGCAGCCGCGTGCACCCGCTGATGGCGGAACTGCCGAAGGTCGTCCACCTGCCGAACCGCGCGGGCAGCCACCCCGAACTCCGTGCCGCCATCGGCCTGCTGGGCGGCGAGCTGGACGAACGGCGGCCCGGTTCGTACACGGCTCTGCCGAGCCTGCTCGACCTCCTCCTCGTCTACATGATCCGCTCCTGGATGGCCGAGAGCACGACCGGAGCCTGGCCCGGCGCACTGAGCGACGACGTGACGGCCGCCGCCCTGCGCGCGCTCCACGCGGACCCGGCCGCGCCGTGGACCAACGAGCGCCTGGCCGCCGCGGCGGGCGTCTCCCGGCCCACCCTGGCCCGCCGGTTCACCGCCATGGTCGGCCGCCCGCCGATGGCGTACCTGACGTGGTGGCGCCTGACCTTCGCCGCCACCCTGCTCCGCGACACCCCGGATACGCTCGCCACCGTCGCCCGCCGCGTCGGCTACGGCAGCCCGTACGCGCTCTCGCACGCCTTCAACAGGGAGTTCGGGACGACGCCGGGCCGGTATCGGGAACAACTACAGGGTGGTCGTTGAGCGTCCGGTTCTAGACTCCCGGCCATGACCACGTCGATGACTGCAGGAGATTCGCTAGCCACCAGCCAACGATCCCTGGGCGACCCGGAGGTCCGCCACCCGCTGTGGCCGCCGCTGGTCGCGGGGTGCCCCACCACGAGCACCGACACGATCGCCCACCCGCTGGAGGTGGATTACGCATACGACAAGGCCAGTCCGGCGCTGTTCACCGGTGCGGACTCCAACACCGGCTCCAGCCGCGGCGCAGGTCACAACCGGTGGGCCCCGCTGCTGCCCCCGCTGCTGGCCCCCGGACTCGGGGAAGGCGGCACCCCGCTGATCGACATCGGGGACGGGGTCTTCGTCAAGGACGAGTCCCGCAACCCCACATGGAGCCACAAGGACCGGCTCAACCGGGTCACCGCCGGCGCCGCCGTCGGCGTCGGGGCGAGCGGCATCGTCGTCGCCTCCTCCGGAAACCACGGCGCGTCCGCCGCCGCGTACGCGGCGCGTGCCGGGCTGCGCTGCGTCGTGCTCGCATCCGCGGACATGCCGCCCGCGGTCGCCTCCTTCCTCAACGCCTACGGGGCGGTGGTCCTGCCTGTGCCCGCTGCCGACCGCTGGCCGCTGATGCGGCTCATCGTCGACCGCACCGGCCTGCATCCGGTCAGCAACCTCGCGGTGACCCACACCGGTCACCCCTTCGGCGCCGAGGGCTACAAGACCGTCGCGTACGAGATCTTCGCCGACCTCGGCGTCCCCTCGGCGGTGTTCGTGCCCACCGGCTACGGCGAACTGCTCTTCGGCGTCTGGAAGGGGTTCACGGAACTGCACCGCCTCGGCCTGGCGGAGAGCGTCCCGCGCATCCACGCCTGCGAGCCCGCCCTCGGCGGCCCGCTCCACGCCGCCCTGCGCCAAGGGGTCCCGGCCGTCCGGGTCGACGTCGGCGAGTCGGACGCGTACGGCATCGACTGCGCGGTCGGCAGCATCCGGGGCGTACTGGCCGTGCGCGGGAGCGGCGGCAGCGCGCTGCTGGTCAGCGACGAGCAGATGCGGGCCGCCCAGGCGGAGCTGGCCGGCCACGGCCTGTGGGCGGAGCTCTCGGCCGCCGCGGGGCTCGCCGGCCTGCGCAGCGCGGGGCCGGGGGTGGAGCGGGAGGGGCCGGTCGTCTGCATCTCCACGTCCAGCGGCTTCAAGGATCGCGGCGTGGGTGCATCGCCGGAACTCGCCACGCCCGTCGACCCCTCCTGGGAAGAGGTGTCCCGGCGGCTGCGCGCCGCAGGAATCCGTGACTGACCGTAACCTCTTTGCCGCACACGAGTAGTGCAGGTTTGTGTATGCGCCGACGGGGACGGGGTGTCCGAGTTTCTGAATTGCACCCTCGGCGAAAGCGATACGTGCGCGTCACTCCTGCCGGATGTGTATGGCGAGGGAATCCGCGGGCAGCCATGACGGAGAGGAGGCTGTGACATGGAATGTCCGCGGCTGTACGACGTCACCGATCTACCGGCACTGGAATTCGACCCCTTCCTCTGGAAATCGCTGAAAGACGCCCCGGTTTCCCGGATCCGGCTACCGCACGGCGAAGGTGACTGCTGGCTCGTTACCCGGCACGCCGACGTGCGGTTCGTCACCTCGGACCGGCGGTTCAGCCGGGACATCGTCGGGCGGTCCGTCCCGAAGATGACCAAGCACTTCATCCCGCTCGACAGGGCCGTCAGCTTCGTGGACCCGCCCGATCACGCACGCGTGCGCGCGGTGGTGGCCCCTGCCTTCACCCAGCGCCGCATGGACCTGCTGCGCCCTCGCGCCCAGGCCGTCCTCGACCGCCTGGTCGACGGATTGCTCGAAGCCGGTCGGCCCGCCGACGTCATTCGCCACGTCACCTCGCCGTTTCCCCTGGAGGTGATCAGCGAGCTGCTCGGCATCCCGGAGGCCGACCGTACCCGCGTGCGGGACTGGGCCCAGATCCTGCTGTCGAGGGCGTCGGACCACGCAGCGGCCGAGCGCGCCAAGCAGGTGCAGCAAGCGGCCAGGGCGTACTTCCGCGAACTGGCCGCCCTGCGCCGGGCCGAGCCCCGGGACGATCTGATGAGCGCGATGGTGGCCGCCGTCGACGAAGGCCGCATCGACGAGGAGGAGCTCCTTGCGCTGGCCACCCTCATGGGGCTCAACGGCTGGCACGCGGTCCGCAACAACGCCTCCAACATGGTGTACGCGCTGCTCACCGAGAAGGGACTGCTGGACAGGCTGCAGTCCGAACCCGCGCTGGTGCCGCAGGCGGTGGAGGAGTTGCTGCGCTGGATCCCGCACAAGCACGGGGTCGGGCAGCCGCGGATCGCCACCGAGGACGTCGAAGTGGGCGGCGTCCTGATCCGTCAGGGGGAGTTCGTCTACGTCTCCTACGTCGCGGCCAACTGGGACGAGCAGGTCTACCCCGATCCCGGTCGCATCGACGTGGACCGTCAAGGCCCGCCGCACGTCGCCTTCGGGCACGGACCGCACTTCTGCGTAGGCCCCATGCTCGCCCGCATGGAGTCGGAGCTGCTGCTGGCCACCCTGGCCCGCCGACTGCCCACGATGCGGCTGGCCACGCCGCAGACACAGGTGCGGTGGCAGACCGAGGTGTTGATCCGGGGGCCGGTCGACCTGCCGGTCACCTGGTAGCCGGCACTTCCGAAGACCCCCATGATCCCTGAAGGTCCCTGGAGGTCGCTGGAGGTCACTGGAGGTCACTGGAGGTCACTGAAGGCCCCTGCAGCCCCGTGGATAACATCCCTGCATGACACACGCATCATTGCGCCGTTCCATAGCGCCGGCAGCGGCCCTGACCCTCGCCTTCACCGCACTCCTGGGCCCGGCCGCCGCCGGCGCGGCCGCGGCCGCTTCCCCCGCCGGGCAGGCCGCCGTTCGCCCGACCGCCTCGGACCGCGACGTGGTCGCCGGTCTGGAGCGCTACGCCCACCCGCTGCGTACCGCCGAGCCCGGCGGGCCGGCGGGCGACCTGGCCGCGTTCGCCACGATGACCCGCGGTGCGTCCATCGTCGGCTTCGGCGAGGCCTCGCACGGCTCGAAGGAAGTGTTCACGGTGAAGGACCGGCTGTTCAGGCAGCTGGTCCAGCGCGAGGGCTTCTCCGCCTACGCCATGGAGATCAGCTGGTCGGCGGCCACGCGGCTGAACACGTACCTCCTCACCGGCAAGGGCGACGTCCGGCAGATCATGCGTGAGGAGTTCCAGGACGGATACTCCCTGCTCAACACGGAGGAGCTCGCCCAGCTGTTCGACTGGATGCGGGAGTACAACCGCACCGGCTCGCACAAGATCCGGGTCGTGGGCATGGACTTCTCCGACGCCGACCCGGAGCAGTACGAGCGCATCCTCACCTGGGCGGAGGGCAACGAGCCCGCCCTCGCCCCCGAACTCCGCCGCCACTACGCCGCACTGCGCGCCCTGCCCACCGGGGTGGCCGCGCGCATGGCCGCGTACAACGCCCTGCCGCTCGCCGAACGGAAGGCGATCGCGAAGGACGCGGAGGCCGCGTACCAGCTGCTCTCCAAGGCCGGAAAGCAGGATCCCCGGGTGCTGCAGGAGGCCCGGGTCATCTCGCACATGGCCACGGAGTACACCGTGGACTGGAGCGACCCGGCCCAGGCGAAGGCCGCAAGCCGCCACCGCGACCGGACCATGGCGGAGACCGCCGTGTGGTGGCAGCGGCAGACCGGCGAGCGGATCGTGGTCTCGGCCCACAACGGTCACGTCTCCTACGAGTCCGCGGTGCCCGAGTACTACCCGGTCACGATGGGCGCGGACCTGCGCGAGCTCGCGGGCCGCGACTACCTCGCCGTGGGCACCTCCTTCTACGGCGGCGACTACCGCGCCAAGACGGCGACGGGCGAGTCGGGAACCTACAGCGTCGGCCCGGCCGCGCCCGGCAGCAACGAGTACACCCTCGACAAGGTGCGCCACCGCGACTTCTACGTCGACCTCCGCGCGGCCGGCCGCAACCCGGCCGTCAAGAGCTGGCTGGACACCGAGCGCCCCACGTTCGTCGTCCCCGGTCGGTACCCCAACGACCCGACGCCGCCGCTCGCTCTCGGACGCGCCTTCGACGTCGTGGTGCACCTGCACCACGTACGGGCGTCCGTGGCCGTGCCGCCGCAGCCGAAGTAACCACCGGCTGCGGCTGCTTCGCCGTCTTCCTCCCGTCACCCGCCTGGGTGACGGAAGGAAGATGTCACCCGCCCGCCTCACTACTCTCGGGTCCGTCCCGAGGTCATGGTGCGGTGAGGGAGACGGCCGATGCAGTCGCAGTCCGATGAACCATCAGATTCGCCGGATTCATCTGATTCACCCGAATCGCCTGGTTCACCAGGTTCACCTGATTCACTTGGTTCACCTGGTTCACCTGAGAAACCTCCCGCGCTCGACCCCTGGCGGCGCCGCTACGCCGCCCGCACGGACGGAATGATCGCCTCCGAAGTGCGGGCCCTGTTCGCCGTGGCGGCCCGACCGGAGGTGGTGTCACTGGCCGGAGGGATGCCGAACGTCGCCGCGCTGCCGCTGGAGACCGTCAGCGCCGTGATGGCCGACCTCGTCCTGCAGCAGGGGACGGTCGCCCTTCAATACGGCTCCGCGCAAGGCGTCCGGTCGTTACGCGAGAGCATCTGCGACGTCATGGCCCTCGAAGGCATCACCGCCGCACCGGACGACGTGGTCGTCACCAGCGGCTCACAGCAGGCCCTGGACCTGGTCGCCAGGATCTTCCTCGACCCGGGCGACACGGTGGTCACCGAGGCCCCCACCTACGTGACGGCGATCAACACCTTCGCCGCGTACCAGGCCCGTATCGCCCACGTCCCGATGGACGGTGACGGAGTCGTCCCCGAGGCCCTGGCCGACACCTTCGCCCGTCTGCACGCCGAAGGGCGCGCCCCCAAACTCTTCTACACCGTGCCGACGTTCCAGAACCCCGCCGGAGTTACTCTCTCGGCCGCGCGGCGGCACCAGGTCCTCGAAGTCTGCCGCCGGGCCGGGGTGCTGATCCTGGAGGACAATCCGTACGGGCTGCTGCGCTACGACGGCGAGCCGGTGCGCGCCCTGCGCGCCGACGCGGCCCGCGGCCACGACGTGGTCTACCTCGGTTCGTTCTCCAAGACCTTCGCCGCGGGGCTGCGCGTCGGCTGGGCCCTCGCGCCCGCCGCCGTCCGGGACAAACTGGTCCTGGCGGCCGAGTCCGCGATCCTGTCCCAGTCCCCGTTCACCCAGCTCGCCGTCGACCGCTACCTGCGCACGCAGCCCTGGCCGGACCAGATCAAGGTGTTCCGGGAGATGTACCGCGAACGCCGCGACGCCATGCTCGACGCCCTCACCGCGTACATGCCCCCGGGCGTGACCTGGACGACCCCGGCCGGAGGCTTCTTCGTCTGGGCCACCCTCCCCGAAGGGCTGGGGCTGGACGCCAAGGCCATGCTGCCGCGGGCGACCGGCGCCCGCGTCGCCTACGTACCCGGCGCGGGCTTCTTCGCCGACGGCAGCGGCCGGGCGAACATGCGCCTGTCGTTCTGCTACCCGCCGCCGGAGCGGATCCGCGAAGGGGTCCGGCGGCTGGGCGTCGTCATCGCCGATGAGATCGCGCTCCGGGACACGTTCGCCGACGCCCTCGACACCGGTGGCGGCGTACGCCCCGGCCACTCCCCCGTCCGACGGGCTCCGGTCCCCGAACTGCCCTGACGTTCCTCCGTCACCGGCATCGGCGGCGAACCGACCGCTCGCGGTGGGCAGCGCGTGCAGGCCGCGCGCGCCCGGCCACGGGAGACGCGAGCGTCTCGTGCCCCGTGCGTCACCCCTGGATCGCTGCGGGCACGGAACCGACGAGGCCGCCGTCGATGACGAGGTCCTGGCCGGTGATGTAGGAGGCGTCGTCCGAAGCGAGGAATGCCACGGCCGCCGCGATGTCGCCGGGGCGACCGAGGGAGCCCAGGGGCACCTCCGCGGCGTTGCGCGCCTCGGCGTCGGGGGCGGGGTTCGCCTCCCGGTACATCTCGGTGTCGATGTAACCGGGGCTGACGGAGTTGACCCTGATGCCGCGGGGGGCGAGGTCTGCGCCCAGCGTACGGGCCAGGTTGTGGACGGCGGCCTTGCTGGCGGAGTAGACGGACGCCACGGACAGCCCGCGGTACAGGGTCCAGGAGGCGTTGATGACGACGGCACCGCCGTCCCGCATCAGCGGCAGCGCCTTGTGGACGGTGAAGAAGACGCCCTTGAAATTGACGTCGACGACGTGGTCGAAGTCGGCCTCGGTGATCTCGGCGCTCGGCTTGAACACCCCGACGCCCGCGTTGGCGAAGACCGCGTCGAGGTGACCGCGCCAGGCCTCCGTCCGCCGCATGAGGTGATCGAGGTCGGCCTGCGAGGCCACGTCCGCGCGGACGGCGAGAACACGCTCGGGGCCGGCGCCGAGCCGGGCGACGGCGGCGTCGAGGCGCGCCTGGTCGCGCCCGGTGATGACGACGTACGCGCCCTCGTCGAGGAGCCGTCGTGCGGTGGCGAAGCCCATGCCGCTGGTGCCGCCGGTGATCAGGACCGTCTTGTCGGTGAATCGCTTCATGCCGACGATCTTGGAGCGGGCCGGTCCCGGTCGGAAGGGTCAGCTGATCCTGGGTCTGTCACCACCACCCTGAGGCCTGGGCAGGGGAGTCAGGCGAGGTCTACGACCGCCTTGCCGTGCAGGCGGCGTTCGAGGAGCAGGCCGACGGCGTCGGCGGCAGCGTTCCACGGGCCGCGCCAGGCGATCTGGGCGTCGAGTTCTCCGGAGGCGACGAGGCCGGCCAGCAGGGTCAGGTCGGGGCCGAGGCCCGTGCAGCGCAGCAGGAAGAAGCTGGTCAGCGAGCGGTCGTGCCCGGCGGGGGCGCCGCCGAAGGCGCCGGGCGGGAAGGTGTCGGGGCTTTGCGCGGCGCGGCCCACCGAGACGAGGGTGCCGTGTTCGGCGAGGCGGGCGTAGCCCTCGACCAGGTGTCGTCCGCCGACCATGTCGATGACTCCGTGCACGGGTTCGGCGAGGACTTCGGGGCCGGTGACGATCTCGTGTGCGCCTAGGGCCCGGAGGCCGTCGCCGTGCGTGCGGGGGTCGCCGGTGGAGGCGATGACGTGCGCCCCGCCGCGGCGGGCGAGCTGGACCGCGTACCGGCCGACTCCCCCGGTGGCGCCGGTGATCAGGACGCGCTTGCCGAGGATCGGCCCGAGTCGTTGCAGGGCGCGCAGGGCGCTGGCGCCGGCGACGGGGACGGTGCTGACGACGCCGAGGTCGGTGCCGACGGGGACGGTGCCGATGAGATCGGTGTCGACCGCGCGCAGTTCCGCCCAGGCGCCGTCGGGGGCGAGGGTGACCACGGGGGTGCCGGCGGCGGGGCCGGAGCCGTCGGCCGCGGCACGTTCCACGACACCGGCGGCGTCCCAGCCGAGTACGGCTCCGGCGGGCGCCTCCGCCAGGGCGTGCTGGACCTCGCCGAAGTTGAGCGAGGTCGCGGCGACGCGGACGATCGCCTGGTGCGGGGCGGGTTCGGGGTCCGGCGCCTCGCCCAGGCGCAGGCGGCCGGGGGCGGCGGGATCGACGAGGAGTGCGCGCATGGAGGTCAGCCCTTTCGAGATCGGCTTCGAGATCGGCTTCGAGATCGACTATGCCGATGAGATTGTGCCACTCGGTGGCATTAACCTACAGGTGGCATTGGCGCCCCCGCTACACTGACCGTGATGGCAACCACCGACGCACCTGGCGCTCCCGAAGCACCCACGGGCGCACCCACGCCCGCAGAGCGCCTCCCGCTGCGCGAGCGCAAGAAACTGCGCACCCGTCAGGCGCTGATCGACACCGCCCTGGAGCTGTTCACGGAACGGGGCTTCGACGGGGCGACGCTGGACGAGCTGTGTGACGCGGTCGAGGTCTCCAAGCGCACGTTCTTCCGTAACTTCGCCAGCAAGGAAGACGTGGCGATGGCGCCGACCCAGGACCTGTGGGCGGTGTTCCTCGGCGACCTGGAGACGCGCGAACCGGGTGAACCAGGCGAACGGGATGAACCAGGCAGCGAAACGGTCCTGGAGATGCTGCAGGCATCGGTGTTCGCGGCGCTGGACCGGATGACCGACGAGGGATGGACGCGACGCGTCCGCCTCAGCCGCCGCCTGGCCGCCGGGACGCCGTCCATGGACGCCCACGGCCTGCACTTCTGCGACCGTACGGCCCGTAGCGCCGCCGAGACCCTCCGGCACAGGCTCCGCATCGAAGACCCCCGCGACGACCTGCGCCTGCGCCTGGCCCTCGACTTCCTCGTCGCCGCCTGTCACTACGCGATGGACACGTGGGTGTCCCTCCCGGGCGATCCGGGCCGAAGCGCCCTCGCCGCCGAACTCGGCACCGCCTTCGCCGCGATTCCGGAAGCCCTGACGCTCAAGGCGGCACCGGCGGATTCCGCGCGCTGACCGCGCCGCGGTCGAGCCGGACGGCTGACGCGCCGTCCACGTCGTTGGTCCGGGGCTTCAGCGGGGCACGGTTCTCCAGCGAGGGCACCCGGGCGGCGTGCGTGGAACGGCTCCTCGAAGGGCTCGGCCTGAGCCCCGACTCACCGAAGGCCGCCGCCGGATACGCCGCCTCCCGTAGCTGCTGGCAGCAGATCGCAGACCGGGCCGGCATCGCCCACCACAAGCCCCTCGACCGGCAGGGATTCGTGGCCGCCCTGTCCTCGGCCTGCGCCAGCGGGACGATCATGGAGATCTTCGAACCGGTGATCGCCGCCCACGTCGACCTCGTGGATACGGACGGCGACGGCGTGGTGGACCGGTCGGAGTTCGTCCGGGCCCAAGCCGTGAACGGCATTCCTGCCCACCCGGCCGAGGACGCGTTCCACCGGATCGACTCGGACGGCGACGGAAGCATCACGCTCGACGAGTGGCTCACCGTCGTCAGCACGTTCTACACCGACCCGGAGCCGGACAACCCCGGAGACCGGGTCGTCAACTACCGCCCCTAGCGGTGGGCGAGTTCGAGGACGACCATTCCGTGGGCGTACGACGTGTCACAGCCGTTGCGCCGCCGCTTCCGCTTCCTGCCGCCACTCCTGCCACCGCCCGCGAGACCCGGAAGTCCGGCACCAACGGTCCGAGCATCGCGGGGAGTCGGCCGACTCCGCCGTTCGGAAACCCGTTCGAGTCGAGCCGTGGGTCACCGCCTGCTGTCAGGCGCGGGACACGAACTTTCGGAGACCGTAGGCGGCCGCTCCCGTCGCGAGGACCGCGGCTCCGGCCGCGACCGACGTCACGGGCAGGGCGAACGCCAGGGCTGCGCAGCCGGTCAGGCCGATGACCGGGACCGGTCGCGGCGGGCGTCCCTCCTCCGGGGCGAGGGTCCACGCGGCGGCGTTGGCGATGGCGTAGTACGCCAGGACGGCGAAGGAGGAGAAGCCGATCGCGCCCCGTACGTCCACCGTCGCAGCGAGCACCGCGACGACTGCACCGACGGCGAGTTCGGCGCGGTGCGGGACGGCGAAGCGGGGGTGGACGGCGGCCAGGGCGTGGGGCAGGTGGCGGTCGCGGGCCATGGCGAGGGTGGTGCGGGAGACGCCCAGGATCAGGGCGAGCAGGGAGCCGAGGGCGGCGACGGCCGCACCGGCGCGCACGATAGGCACCAGGGCGGGGGCGCCGGACAGGCGCGCGGCCTCCGCCGGCGGTGCGGTGGCCTCGGCGAGCCGGTCGGGGCCGAGGACGGACAGCGTCGCGGCGGCGACGGCCGCGTACACCACGAGGGTGATGCCCAGGGCGAGCGGGATCGCACGGGGGATGGTACGGGCCGGGTCGCGGACCTCCTCGCCGAGGGTCGCGATGCGGGCGTACCCGGCGAACGCGAAGAACAGCAGTCCGGCCGCCTGCAGCACCCCGCCCGCGCCGGCGTCCGCGGCGATGTGCAAGCGCCCGGCCTCTGCCGTTCCGCCGGCAAGGCAGGCGGCGACCACCGCCGCCAGGACCGCCAGGACGACGGCGACGATCGCCCGGGTCAGCCGGGCGGACTTCTGCACCCCCGTGTAGTCGACCGCCGTCAGCACCACAACGGCCGCCACCGCGACCGCGTGGGCCCGGCCGGGCCACGCGTAGGTCCCCACGGTCAGGGCCATGGCCGCGCAGGAGGCGGTCTTGCCCACGACGAAGCCCCAGCCGGCCAAGTAGCCCCAGAAGTCGCCGAGGCGCTCGCGGCCGTAGACGTAGCTTCCGCCCGAGGCCGGGTAGCGGGCGGCCAGCCGCGCCGAGGAGGTGGCGTTGCAGTACGCCACCAGCGCGGCCAGGGCAAGGGCGGGCAGCAGAGCGGATCCGGCGGCGCCGGCTGCCGGTCCGAGGGCGGCGAAGATCCCCGCCCCGAGCATCGACCCCAGGCCGATGACCACGGCGTCGAAGACACCCAGCCGCCGCTTCAACCCGCCTGTGTTCGCCGGAGCCGGGTCCGGGTCCGGGTCCGCCGCCGCATTCATCCTTCACCCCTCCACGGAGCCCCGGCGGGCCCCACGAGTCATGAGTACCGGCGCACCGTACCGGAGCGGGACGCCCGGCCGGGGCCGCGGTGACGTCACGACACGGCCGGGTCGGGACCGTGCCGGTTCCCGAACTGCTCCGCGATCTCCCGCCGGGAGCGCATGAGCCGGCCGAGGACCACGGGACCCGCGCCGACCAGGGCGCAGTGGACCTCCACCCGTGGCCAGTTGCCCGTCTCGGGGAACGGGCCGCCGAAGAAGGTCCCCGCGAGGGCGAGCAGCGAGAGGCCGAGAACGCCCGGGTGCTCGATGCGCGAGACCAGCCGGGCCAGCAGGTCGCTGCCGGCCAGGGCCAGGATCGCGCCTTCCACCAGCGGGCCCGGCGGCCGGAACCGGCCCGGGGCCCGCTGCGCTCGCCGCCGGATTCCGGTGGGCCCCTCACAGGGGGCCTGTCACGTCGTTCTGAGTACGCGTACTCAGGTGCTCCGAGGAGTGTTTGCGCACGATCGTCCTATGGATCAAGCAGACAGACGGTGGACACGGTGGGCACCGGTGGCATTCCTCCTCGGCACGGCATGGCTCGCCGGGGCGCTCGTGGTGCCCTGGGCGTGGAAGGTCGGCGTCGTGTGGGCGTGGGCGGGGGGCCTGCCCGGTGCGGTGGGCGCGCTCGTGGCCGGGAGCGCGGTGATGGTGGCGGCGCTGTTCGCGGCCGGGCTGCCGGTCCGGGACATGAGGGCAGGCCCTGCCGCCCCGCCCGTGCGCCGCACGACCTCCGGGCAAGTGGGATGGGCGGTCGCCGTGTTCCTGGGAGGGAGCGCCGGGGTTGCGCTCGGATACCTCGCCCGGCAGTCCGGTGACATCGGCCTGGGCGGTGACTCGACGCTCTTCCTGTGGTGCGGCGTGCCGTACGCCCTGTGCGCGGCCCTGTCCGTGCCCGCCCGGGCCGTACGCGCCACTGCAGGAACGGTGATGGCCACCACCGCGGTCCTCCTGGTGTGGTCCGGGTACGAGGCGGACCGGAGCAAGGAGCTGGCCTCCCTGCTCGAAGGTTCGCCGCTCCCCCGGGAGCACCTTCTGCTGCCCGAGGCCCCTGACGGGTACGAGATCGACGCGGGCAACGGCAGCATCTCGGCCGGGGGGCTCCGCCTCGGCTACCGCCACACCGGCTCCGGCAAGAACCCGCAGCGGCAGCCGTTCCAGTACGAAGTGTCGCCCGGCAGCACCTCCCCCTGCGCCGACCACACCCTGCCAGGCCCCGCCACCTGCAAGGACCTCGGCGGAGGCTTCACTTCCGTCACCCGGAAGCTGGGCGACGGGAGCACCGCCGACGGGCTGTCGCTGCAGCGCGACGGGGTCACCCTCACCGTCACCGTGTACGAACCCGTGCCCGGCCCGGAATTGCGCCGCATGCTGGAGCGGGCGCACCGGGCCGACGACGGCGAGCTCCTACGCGCCCTGCACTTCGAGCCGTAGCCCTAGCCGTAGCCGTAGCCGCAGCAGTCCAAGTCCAAGTCCAAGTCCAAGGCTCACCGCCGGAGTCGGCGTTTCCCTCATCGGGGTGGTTTCGGCCCGGTCGCGGCGCCGCTCCCCCTGTTCTTGCGATTACCTCTCGAACACCGCAGCAGACATCGCAGCAGAGCAGCAGGGGGGCGCCATGACAGACGGGACGGTTCTGTTCGCAGTACGGGAGAACTCCGGGGACGGGGGCACCGGAGCCGAGCAACTACGCCGGATTCACAATGAGTTGGAGGCAGCCGGTTACGAAGTGCGCTGGGCCTCCACGAGCGACGACGCCCGGGCGGTGCTGCGCACCGAGGCCGGGCTGGCCGCCGCCGTCGTCGACTGGGGGCTTCCCGGAACCGACGGGGAGGGCGGCAAGGCCGACGGCAAGACGGACGCCAAGGAAGGCGGCAAGGAGGACGGCACGGAAGGCGGCGACCCGGGCGGCGCCGGTGTGCTGCGCCAGGTGGGCCGCCGCTTCCGGAACCTGCCGGTCTTCCTGATCACGGCCGGCGAGGACCTCGACCACCTGCCTCTGTGGGTGGCCGAGACCGTCGTCGGCTACATCTGGCCGCTGGAGGACACCGCGCCCTTCATCGCCGGGCGGATCGCACGGGCCGCCCGCGGCTACCAGGAGGACCTGCTGCCGCCGTTCTTCAAGGCGCTGCGGCAATTCGACGACACGCACGAGTACTCCTGGCACACCCCCGCCCACTCCGGCGGCGTCGCCTTCCTGAAGTCCCCGGTCGGCCGGGCCTTCTACGACCACTTCGGGGAACGGCTGCTGCGCAGCGACCTGTCGATCTCGGTCGAGGAGCTCGGGTCGCTCTTCGAGCACACCGGCCCGGTCGGTGCGGCGGAGCGCAACGCCGCCCGCATCTTCGGCGCCGACCGCACCTACTTCGTCCTGCACGGCGACTCGACGTGCGACCGCATGGTCGGTCACTTCAGCGTCACGCGCGACGAGATCGCGCTGGTGGACCGCAACTGCCACAAGTCGGTCCTGCACGGCCTGGTCCTGTCGGGCGCGCGGCCGGTCTACCTGGTGCCCACACGCAACGGATACGGGCTGGCGGGCCCGCTGCCGCCCGCCGAGGTCCAGGCGCAGTCGGTCGCCTCGCGGATCGCCCGCAACCCGCTGACCCAGGGGGCGGTCTCCCCCGACGCCCAGTACGCGGTGCTCACCAACTCCACGTACGACGGGCTGTGTTACGACGCGCTGCAGGTCGCCCGGGCCCTCGCGCCCAGCACGCCCCGGCTCCACTTCGACGAAGCCTGGTTCGCCTACGCCCGGTTCCACCCCCTCTACGCGGGGCGCTACGGCATGGCGGTGGGCCCCGACACCTTCCCCGGGGCCGAACGGCCCACCGTCTTCTCCACCCAGTCCACGCACAAGCTCCTGGCCGCGCTGTCGCAGTCCGCGATGGTGCACGTCAAGCCCGCGCCGCGGGCGCCGGTGGAGCACGAGCGGTTCAACGAAGCGTTCATGATGCACGGCACCACCTCGCCGCTGTACCCGATGATCGCCTCCCTGGACGTGGCCGCGGCGATGATGGACGGGCCGCAGGGCCGCTGGCTGATCGACGAGGCGGTCGCCGAGGCCGTCCGCTTCCGCCAGACGGTCGTCCGCATCGGCCGGCGCATCGCGGCCGCCGGCGACCGGCCCGGCTGGTTCTTCGGCGTCTGGCAGCCCGAGGCGGTGACCGACCCCGCCACCGGCGAGCAGGTGTCCTTCGCCGACGCCCCCGCCGAACTGCTGCGCACCGAACCGTCCTGCTGGCAGCTGGAGCCCGGCGCCGACTGGCACGGCTTCCCCGGCCTGACCGAGGGCTACTGCCTCCTCGACCCCGTCAAGGTCACCCTCACCTGCCCGGGCATCGACGCCTCGGGGCGGATGTCCGACTGGGGCATCCCGGCCCGCGTCCTCACCGCCTACCTGGCCACCCGGAACATCGTGGTGGAGAAGACCGACAGCTACACCACGCTCATCCTGTTCTCCATGGGGATCACCAAGGGCAAGTGGGGCACGCTCATGGACGCCCTGATGGACTTCAAGACGCTCTACGACGAGGACGCGCCGCTGGAGCGCGTCCTGCCGGAGCTGGTCGAGGCGCACCCTCAGCGCTACACCGGAGGAACCCTGCGCGGGCTGTGCCAGGAGATGCACGACCACCTGCGCGAGACGGACCTGGTCGAACTGCTCGACACCGCCTTCCAGGACCTGCCCGAGCCCGTCACCCCGCCCCAGCACTGCTACCAGCGCCTCATCCGCGGCGGCACCGAGCGGGTGCGCCTGGCCGAGGCGGCGGGCCGGGTGGCCGCCGCCATGGTGACCGTCACCCCGCCCGGCATCCCCGTCCTCATGCCCGGCGAGAACACCGGCACGCAGGACGGCCCGCTGCTGTGCTACCTCAAGGCCCTGGAATCCTTCGACCGGCGCTTCCCCGGCTTCCACAGCGAGGCCCACGGCGTCACCCTCGACCCGGACAGCGGCGACTACCTCATCGAATGCGTACGCCGCATCCCGGCCCAGCAGGCCGGGCAGACGGCAGCTTCGTCCGTGCAGGTCAACGACGTGTGAACGGCCTCACGTCGATCACCGGCATGCCCGCAGCGTGGGCAGCGGCGATCCCCTCGTCGCTGTCCTCGTAGACCAGGCAGCGCGAGGGGTGCGCCCCGAGCGCCTCGGCCGCGGCCAGGAAGATGTCCGGGGCGGGCTTGCCGCGTTCGACGTCGTCACGCGTGACGAGGGCCTGGAAGGCGTCGTGGAACGGCTGGTGCTTCAGCGTGGTCTCGATGATGTGCCGGGCCCCGCCCGAGGCCACCGCCATCGGGAGGCGGTGCTTCATCGCCTCCACCACGGCCAGGACGGCCGCGTGCGGGCGTACGGTGTGCGCCTCCTCGAGGAACAGCGCGTCGCGCGCCGCGACGACCTCCTCGAGGGGGCGGCCCAGGCCCAGCCCGCGCTCGTCGAGCAGCGCGCGGATCATCTCGGCCGAGGACAGGCCGGTACGGGCGTCGAACCAGTCCTGAGCGAGGTCGACGCCCTCCTGCTGCAGGGCGGCGGCCATGGCGCGGTAGTTGGTGTACTGGCTGTCCACCAGTGTGCCGTCCCAATCGAAGAGCAGGCAGGCGGCGTTGCGGGGTGCGAGGTCGGGATGCATGGGGGACATCACCTCTCTGTTTCCAGCGGATGGTCGGAACGAGCAGGAACGGTGGGAACGATGGGAACGGTGGGAGCTGTGGCAACAGGGGCCGGGGGCACGGATACGGTTGCGATTTCGGCAGTGGCTGCGGGTGCGGACTTCGTCTCCTGCATCCACTTCCCCAGCCCCACGGCCGAGGCGGCCGTGATCACCGCGTAGACGAGGAAGGCGCCTTCGAGCGACAGCCCCTGCACCAGCGGCAGGAACGTCGTCGCCACGACGAAGTCCGCGCCCCAGTGCGCCGCCGTGGCCAGGCTCATGAGGGCGCCCCGCGCGCGGGCGGGGTAGATCTCGGCGATGTAGACCCAGAACACCGCGGCCGGGCCGACGGCTCCGGCCGTGATGAACAGGCACAGCAGGACGGCCGTGGCCACGCCCGGGTCGCCGAGGCTCTGGACGGACGCGATCGCCACGGCTGCGGCGGCCATCACCGCCAGCCCGCCGAGCATGAGGGGCCTGCGCCCCCACCTGTCGAGGAAGACGATGGTGAAGACGGTCGCCACGACGTTGCACGAGCCCACGAGCACCGAACCGGCGACGCCCCCGCTCGACGTCAGGCCGCTGTCGGCGAGGATGGTGGGGGCGTAGTAGATGGCCGTGTTCAGCCCGGTGAGGTGGACGAGGACGGCGATGGCCAGGCCCAGTGCCACCCAGCGCGGCCCCGCGTGCGCCGCGGCCGCCCGCAGGCCGAACCCCCGGGCGGCGGACGGGGCGTCGTCCGCGGCCCGGACCGGCAGGCCCAGGCGGTGCGCCTCGCGGGCCGCGCGGTCCGCCTGCCCCCGGCTGTGCAGCCACTCCGGGGACTCGGGGACGAAGGGGAGCCCGGCCAGCAGGATCAGGGCCGGGGCGGCGCCGAGCGCGAACATCGCGCGCCAGTTCCCGGAGGACTCCAGGACGTACGCCACGACGTAGGACAGCAGCAGCCCCACGGTGATCATCAGCTGATTGACCGTCACCAGCGCACCGCGGCGGGCCGGCGGAACGATCTCCGAGATGTACAGGGGAACGGCGAACGACGTCGCCCCCAGCGCGAGCCCCACCAGGAGGCGCCCCACGAGCAGCGACGCCGGGCCCTCCGCGGTCGCGGACAGCAGCGTGCCCGCGGCGTAGAAGGCGGTGGCGCCGCCCAGGACCGGCCGGCGGCCGAGGCGGTCGGCCAGCCGGCCGCTGGTGGGAGCGGTCAGGGCCGCTCCCAGCAGCGCCGCCGACACCGCCGCGCCCTGGGCCCACGACGACAGGTCGTAGGTGCGGGAGACCAGCGGGAGGGCTCCTGCGATGACACCCGTGCCGTAGCCGAAGAGGAGCCCTCCGAGCGAGGTCAGCAGCACCGTGAAGGCCCGGAGCGGCGACGACCGGACATGCGTCTGCGTCACTGCGGCGCCGGGCCTTCGTCACCGCAGGGCACCGGCGCGCCGTCCGCAGCCGCGGAGGCCACGAGGGACTCCCCCACCCGCGCCGTCCGCCGGGAGTCCGCGAGCGGGACGCGGACGCCCGAGCCCGCGCCGCCGCCCGCGCGTACGACTTCGGCGAAGTGGGCCACCTGCAGCTGGTAGTGGTTCGCGGCCGGCACCGTCTCCTCCCGGACGCCGTCCGCGGTGAGCACGGTGATGACGCCGTCCTCCCCGCTCATGGCCCAGGCGTTCCGCACGGTGATGGTCCCGTGGGTGCCCTGGAGCTCGTACCAGGCGCGGGGCCCGTAGTCGATGCTGTAGTCGACGACGGCGCTGCGGCCCCGGCCGAAGTCCATGGTCGCCACCGCGCTGGTGTCGACCTCCAGGCCCGGCCGCCGGCCGAAGCGGGCCGAGACGCGCTCGGGGGCCTGCCCGAAGAAGAACAGGGGCACGTCGATCGCGTAGCACCCGACGTCCCAGGTGGCGCCGCCGCCGAGCGCCGGATCGAGACGGATGTTGCCGCTTCCGGTCTCGATGGCGAAGGCGAACGACGCACGGACGACGCGCAGTTCGCCGACCGCGCCGGAGGCGAGCAGCTCGGCGGCGCGCGCCTGCTGCGGGTGGAAGCGGTACATGAAGGCTTCCATCACCGTACGGGAGGAGGCCTCCGCGGCCGCCTCGATGCGCGCACAGCCCTTCTCGTCCATGGCCATGGGCTTCTCGACCAGGACGTGCTTGCCCGCTTCCAGGGCCCGTACGGTCCACTCGACGTGGTCGGTGTTGGGCAGGGCGATGTAGACCGCGTCGACGGCGGGGTCGGCGAGGAGGGACGCGTAGTCGCGGTGGGCGGCGGCGCCGAACGGCTCGCCGGCCGTCGCGGCCTGCTCGGTCCGTCCGGGGCGGCTGGCGACGGCGGTGAGCTCGCAGCCCGGGGTCCCGGCGACGGCCGGCATGAGGTGCGTGGCGATGTAGGACGTGGCGCCGAGCACGCCCCAGCGCAGGGGGGCGGGTGCGGGGGTGGGTGCAGGGCTCATGCCAGGTCCTCCTGTACGAATTCCGCCGCGCGCTCGGCGACTGCGGCCACTGCGGCGTGGATGTTTCCGGTGATCATGTTCGGGATGACCGAGGCGTCCGCGACGCGCAGCCCGGCGACCCCCCTGACGTCCAGGCGCGGGCCGACGACCGCCATGCCGTCCGCCTCCTGCCCGAACCGGCAGGTGCCGACCGGGTGGAACTGCGTCTGCGCGTTCGCCCGGACGAAGTCCTCCAGCTCGCGGCGCGTGGCCGCCGGGCTCAGCGGGCCGCCTGCGGCGAAGTCCGACAGCGGGGCCGTCGCCGCGATGTCGCGGGCGATGCGCACGCCCTCCACCAGGGTGTCGAGGTCGTGCGGGTCGGAGAGGTAGCGGGGGTCGATCAGCGGGTGGGCCGTGGGGTCGGCGGAGGCCAGGGTGAGGCTGCCACGGCTGCGCGGGCGGGTGACGCCCGGGCCGACGGTGAAGCCGCGGCCGAGCTCGGAGCCGTTGTTCAGGTCCTTCATGGGCGCGAAGGACAGCTGGACGTCCGGGGCCGGGGAGCCGGGGTACAGCGTGACGAAGCCGCCCGCCTCGCCGAGGTTGGAGAAGTCCGCGACGGGACGGCCCTCGGTGGTGTCGTAGGCGAGGGACACCTGGACGTGGTCGTGCAGGTTGGCCCCGACGCCCGGCAGGTCGGTGACGACGGGGATGTCCAGCGCGGCCAGAGCGGCCGCCGGGCCGATGCCGCTGAGCAGGAGCAGCTGGGGGCTGGCGACGGCGCCGCCGCACAGGATCACCTCGCCCGCGCAGCGCACGGTGGTGACGCGGCCGTCGCGCAGGATCCGTACGCCCGCGGCCCGCCCGTCCTCGACCTCGACGGCCGTGACGGTGGCGCCGGTGAGCAGGGTGAGGTTGGGGCGGTCGAGCGCCGGGCGGAGGTGGGTGTGCGCGGTGTTGCCGCGGCGGGCGGGCGTCGCGGGCGTCGTCCGACCGGGGCCGGGTTCTGCGTCGTCGGTGCGCGTGGTGCGGTAGAGGCCCACGCCTTCCTGCACACCGGAGTTGAAGTCGAGGTTGGATGGCAGGCCGTACTTCTCCGCCGCTGCGACGAACGCGGCCGCGAAGGGGTGCGGGGCGGTGTTCTCCGCGACGGGGATCCGCCCGTACTGCGGCGCGCCCGCCGGGCCCTCCAGGGCTTCGAGGTACGGCATGACGTGCTGCGCGTCCCACATGGCGCCGCCCCAGCGGGCCCACGCGTCGAAGTCGGAGGCCGCGCCGCGGACGTGCACCATGGCGTTGATGGCGCCCGACCCGCCGACGACGCGGCCGCGCGGCCAGGCGAGGCGCCGGCCGGCGAGCGCGTCCTGCGGAACCGTCCGGTACTTCCAGTCCAGTTCGCCGCCCAGCAGGAACGGCCAGGACGCCGGGCGGGCGATTGCCGGGTCGTCGTCCGCCGGGCCCGCTTCCAGGAGCAGGACCGATCTGTCGCGCTGCTCGCTCAGCCGGGCCGCGACGATGCTTCCGGCTGCGCCTGCGCCGACAACGATGACGTCATAGGTGCCACCGGCACCATGGACACCGTCGGTTTTCATGGAACCACTTCCATTGGGGGAGAGCAGAGAGAGATCTGCAGAAAGAGATCGAAGAGAGCGAAGAGATCGGGGGGGAGGCCGGCGGCTCAGACCGCCAGGAAGCCGCCGTCGACGCCGATGGTCTGACCGTTGACGTAGGAGGACGCCGGCGAGAACAGCCACATCGCCACGTCGGCGACCTGCCGCGGGGTGCCGATCTCGCCCGACGGGATCAGGCCCCGCCAGGTGGTCGCCCCGCCCACGGCCGCCTCGGACGCGGCGAGCATCTCGGTCTCGATGGGGCCCGGCGCCAGCGCGTTGACCCGTACGCCGTCGCGGGCGTGTTCCAGCGCCGCGACGCGCGTCAGGGCCACGGCGGCATGCTTGGACGCCACGTACGCCCCGATGCCGGGGAACACGGTCCGCAGCCCGTGGACCGAGGTGTTGTTCACGATGCTTCCGTGACCCTGCTCCGCCATCAGCCGCAGTTCTTCGCGCAGGCAGAGCCACAGTCCCCGGGTGTTGACGGAGAACGCGCGGTCGAAGTCCTCCTCCGACACGTCGACGAGGCGGCCGTCGCCGGGCACGCCGGCGTTGTTGAACGCGTGGTCAAGGCGCCCGTAGGTGGCGGTGATGCGGGCGAACAGCGCGCGTACGTCGTCGGGTTCGGTGATGTCGCAGCGGAAGAACTGCGCGTCGCCTCCCCCGGCGCGGATCTCTTCGGCGGCCCGGTGGCCGCGCTCTTCGTTGCGGGCGGCGAGGACCACGGTCATACCCGCTTCCGCGAACGCCGCGGCGGATTCGCGGCCGATGCCGGCGCTGGCTCCTGTGACGAGGACGACCCGGTCGCCGCTCACCGGCGGCCCTCGGCGGCGGGGGAGGCAGGGGAGGTAGAGGAGGCAGGAACTGCGTCCAGCAGGTCCGCCATGGCCTCGCAGGCCTGCTTGATCTCCACCTCGGTCACGTCGTTGAGGAAACGGACCTGGCCGATGCCGGTCAGCATGGGGAGGTTCTGCCGGCCGTCGCGGTGACGGACGGTGTCCTCCAGGGCTTCGAGGACCAGGTCCGTGTCGCAGAAGAGGGGGTGGGAGGGGGCCAGGCCGAGGCGGCGCGCGGCGGCGACGACGCGCTGGAGGTCCGCGGCGGGGATCAGCTCGCGGTTCGCGGCGATCACCGCGGAGAACACACAGTCCATGGCCACGGCTTCACCGTGGAGGAGTTCGGGGATGGCGCGCATCTCCACCAGGGGCGAGAAGGAGTGCCCGTAGTCGACCGACCGCTCGAGGTTCTTCTCCCAGAGGTTGGGCTCCAGTTCCTCGGCCATGCCCGCGATCGCGCGCCCGATCACCTCGTCGGCGATCTCGCCGGCCACGCCCTCCACGCCGTCGTCACCGGCGGCCGGGTCCTGGAAGCGCGCGCTGATCAGCGCTGCGCCGTACGTCTCCAGGAGCTCGAAGAGGCGGCGGTCCTTGATGAGGGCCATCTTGAAGATCTCGCCCATGCCGTTCCTCAGCTCCCGCTCGGGGACCGTGGCGAGGAACTCGCGGTCGATGAGCGTGCGGGGAGGCGGGCTGTAGCTGCCCAGGCGGTTGCGGTAACCGCCGTAGTTGATACCGGTCTTGGCCGCGACGCTCACGTCGACCTGGGCCAGGAGGGTGGTGGGGACGCGGACGTACGGTATGCCGCGCCGGTACAGGCTCGCCGCCAGACCCACGACGTCGGCCACCACGCCGCCGCCGATGACCAGGGGCGGGCTGCTCAGGCGGTGCGTGCCGACCTCGTTGAGCTTGTCGGCGACCTGCATCACCTGCTCGATGTTCTTGTTCTCCTCCGCGCCCTGGATCGTCAGGTACTCGACCTCGGCGCCGTGGTGCGCGAAGTAGTCGCGGATGCGGGTGCCGTACAGGGCGTCGATGCTGTGGTCGAGGACCACCAGGCGGGTGCCGGCCGCGCGGCCGCCGCCCGGGACCGCTAAGAGGCCGTCGTTGCGCGGGTCCAGGAGCCCCCGCGTCTCGACGATCTCGTAGGCGATCGTCTGCTGACTCCGTACCTGCCAGGTCTGACTGCGGGAAGCGAAAACCATGCAGCGAATCTCTCTTTCGGAGCTCGGCTCGGCGGGATCGGCGGCACCGGCGGCGGGCGGCCGGCGGTTGCGGTCGCAGCCGCGGGCGCACGTGCGTATCGGCCGCTACCGAGCGGCGTTCAAGATCATTTCAATACGAAGCTACTACCGTCGCTCAAGGTGAAGCAAGGGTTCCGGAGTGCGAAAGGTTCAAGAGATCAATCACTCGCGAAGGGGCGGGCGAGGGTGCCGATTCCCCTTACCTGCGTGAACCTGTCAAAGTCGGCGAACGCGCCGCACCGCCGCCCTGGAGGGCTTGTGTTCACTATGTGAAGGATGGCGTCCCGAAGTGTGCGTGCCGTACGGTCGCCGGGTGAACGCCGCGACCGCCACAGGGCTGCTCCACCTCATCGCCGCCGAGCCCACGCTGCTCGCGAGCGCGCCCGCCGACCCGGACGAGTCGGACCTCCACCTCCGCGTGCGCGAGGGACGGCACCTGTGCCTCGGCTGCGGGCAGCCCGCCCGGTGCGCCGCTGTCGTCAACTCCGACACGCACGGGCCGCGTTGGCTGGATCTCTGCTCCCCCTGCTGGCAGACCGTGCGCACGGCCAACGTCCTGTGCGGCGATGCGGAGGGCGCCGGGGAGCCCGGGGAGCCCGGGGATGCGGACGGTCAGGCCGGGTCGTAGACGGTGACCGGCACCCCGCGGCCGGTCAGCCTGCGCGTGACGAGCGGCTCCACGGTGTCCCACCGGCCACCGGCCAGGCCGCAGCCGATCCGGGGCATGTGCACCGAGGCCCCGAGGGCGAGGGCTTTGTCCCCCAGGGAGGCCAGGGCGGTGTCGATCGCTTCGTAGCGCACCGGGACGCCGACGCCGGCCGCGCGCTCCGCGGCGGTACATATGCCGTGCTGACCCACCATGTTGGCCACCCACAGACCCGGCTCGACCTCGACGTACTGCACGGCCCCGAGGCCGAAGTCGTTGCGCTGCCGGTCCCTGTACCACCGGCGGAAGGCGGCCTCGGGAGCGCTCCACCGCCGGGAGAGGGCCAGGACGAAGCCCTTCCCCCACCCGCCGGAGTCATTGCAGACGTGAGCGATGATGCGCGGGCCGGAGCCCCTGGGGGCCGTCGCGTCCCCGTGCTCGTAGACGATCTCTGAAGCCATGTCGCGCACCTTATGACCGGGGACTGACAATCGGCCGCGGCGGCGCGTCGCGCAGAGCCGAAGCGCACGAGGCCGTCACCGGTCCCGGGAAAATCCCTGGCAGGAGGCCCTGCGGGCCTGGCAGGATCCTCCGCATGACCTACGGAATCGAGTCCCACCCCGCCTGGTGAGCCCGCAGGAAGAGCGCGCCGCGCTCACCCCTCGGACCTCCCTGTACGCCTACGCCCTGCGCCTGCGGGACGCAGAGCCCGACGACCGCCCTCCCCGGCGCGGCTACCGCCTGCCGGACCCGGATACGGCCCCGGATACGGCCCCGGCTTCGCCCTCGGCAGCACCGGCTGCGACCCCGCAGCCCGGCAACCTCGGCTGGGCTGAAGCCCGAGCCGCCGCAACGGACGCCATCGCCCCGCTGCTGAGCGACCCCGACACCCTCCGGGCCGCCGACGAAGTGCACCGTCGCCTCCGCGCACTCGGCACACGGGTCTCCCCCCTCCGGGACGCCCTCGCCGAGCTGCCCCTGAAGGACGAAGCGGCAGCCCGCGCCCTCGGCCGCCGCCTGGTCCGTACGGGCACGAGCGCACCGGCCGTGAGCGTCGGTCTCGGCCTCCTGGCGCGCCTCGGCGAGCCGGAGGACATCCCCTGCCTCACGGTCCTCGGCCTTTTCCGGACGTTCACCCGCCCGGTCGTCGCGGCCCTCACCGCCATCGACTGCCCGACCGGCGCCCTCGTGTGGCTGAGCCGTTACACCGAGGGCCGGGAGCTGCGCCACCTGGTCGACGCCCTGCTCGCCCGCGACGACCGGGCGGCCCGCGACGGGCTGCTGACCGTCCCCCTCGACCCCCGTGCCGTGGGGTCCGAAACCGCCCGCAGAATCGCGGAGGCCGTCATGCTCGACGACATCATCGGCGACGATCCCGTCGACGCCCCCACCCTGGCCCAGGCAGGACGCCTCCTGGTCAGGATGGCGCGGGCGGACGACTACCAGTACGAGGTCCTCGCCTACGACCGGGCCGTCGCCGCGTACGAGGCCTTCGTCACCCGCGCCTCCCGGCTGCCTCCCGGCCTCGACCACTACGCGATCCTGCTCTCCGTCGCCCTCGATCTGCACAGCGGGCCGAGCGTTCTCCTCGACTGGCGGACCGGACAGCGCGAAGCGCTCCTGGAGACTCTGGAGTCCGTACTGACTTCACCTGCCTGGACCGCCGTACCGGCCGGCGAACCCACCGACCCCGGCGAGCGCCGCCGGCTCCACTGGATGCGCCGCGCCGCACGGCAGCCCTTCACCCGCCCGGCGGCTCCGGGCCGGCTCCGCGTCGAAGTCGTCGTACGCGACCCGGCGGTCCCGGAATCCGTCGAGACGCGGCTCCTGATCGACGGCCGCCCCCTGGTGCCCGAGGCCTTCGGCCGGGGCCCCGCCCACTCCCCCGAGTACCTGCTCGACACCGGCCGCCTACGGGCCGCGGCCGAACCCCGGGAAGTGCAGCTCGCCGAGGCGTACTGCACCGAGGGCTGCTGCGGCGCGCTCCACGTCACCATCTGCCGCGACGGGGACCAGGTGGTGTGGCGCGACTGGCGCCGCCCGCACACCCTGCCGACCCGGCAGCCCGCACCCGAGCTCCCCGAGTACCGCTTCGACGCCGCCGCCTACGACGCCGAGATCGCGCGTGCGGAGACCGACCGCTCCTGGGCCTGGCCGGCCCGGAACGCCGCGCGGCTCATTGCTGCAGGACTACGTGACCGGCCCGGCATCCTCGCCCGGTGGGACGCCCGCCTGGACTGGGCCGGCACCGACTTCGGCGAGCCCGACACGATCGCCGTGTCCTTCACGTTCCGGCCGGGGACCGCCGCCGGGCGCCAGGACAAGGACGGCCATTACCTGCAGTTCATCTGGGACCTCCAGGACGACGGCACACCGCCGGAGGAGCAGGCCGCCGCGGCGCTGCACCGTCTCTCGACGGAGGACCCGAAGGGCTACGCGGAGGTCAGGGGCGGCAGCCGCGAGTCCGCCGAGGCGCTCGGCTACCCGTGGCCCTGACGGCCGCCCGGCCGGGGTCGCAGGCCGGGGTCGCACCGGGGTCGCAGGCCGGGTTCACAGGCCGGATCGGGCCCGTAGACGTGCGGCGCGGCTCCGAGCGAGCATGCAGTCCGGGAACCGCGCCCGGTGGCCCCGGCCGGAGAGGAGACGCACGTGCACAGCACCCACACCCGCGGCCGAATCCGTAACCACGGGTCCGGCGACCGCCCCTTCAGGCCCGGTTTGCGGAGCATGTGATCCGCTGGGGCAGACCGTCGCCGCGGGCGACGTGCACCGGCTCGCCGACGTGGAACGGCTGAGGCGCGTGGTCGGCCGCTTGGCGCCGTCGGCTCCCCGGACGACCGGCGGAATGCAGAAGGCGGTGGCGCAGGCCCTACAGGCTCAGGAGCCCACCGGAGCCCACCGGAGCCTGACCGGACCCAAGGCCGTGCCGGCCTGTCCCGCCCTACTCGTTTCCCGTGTACAGCCTTTGGCCGATAACGCCGGGAGGCCCTCGCGGAGGAAGGAAGCGACATGCCCGAACAGCCCAGCGTGCGCACCACCGATGGTCTGCTGGAGGGCCGTTGGCGGCAGGGACACGCAGTGTTCCGCGGCGTCCCCTACGCCCGGCCGCCGGTGGGAGCGCTCCGGTTCGCCGCGCCCGCCCCTCCCCTGCCCTGGGAAGGGACCAGGCAGGCCGCGGAGTTCGGGCCCGCGGCACCGCAGTCCGGCCCTGTGCGTGCGAACCCGGGGGGAGGCACGGACTGGCTGACGCTCAACGTCAGCACTCCGGATCCGGGCGCGGCGGGTCTGCCGGTGCTGGTGTGGATCCACGGAGGTGCCTATGTCGCGGGGGCTTCCAGTGACCCGCTGTACGACCCGGCGGCGCTGACCGGGGCGGGGCTCGTCGTGGTGAGCATCAACTACCGGATCGGTGCCGAGGGTTTCGCCCTCCTCGAGGGCGCCCCGCCCAACCGCGGATTCCTCGACCAGATAGCGGCGTTGCAGTGGGTGCAGCGGAACATCGCGTCCTTCGGCGGGGACCCCGGCCGTGTCACCGTCGCCGGGCAGTCCGCCGGGGCGGGGTCGGTCGCCGCCCTGCTGACGATGAAGCCGGCCCGCGGCCTGTTCCTTCGGGCCGTCGCCCACTCGGTGCCGGGCAACTACTGCACCCGCGCCCTGGCCGGAGAGGTCGCTGCAGCGCTCGCGGACCGGCTCGGCACGGCGCCCACCGCCGCCGCCCTCGCCGAAATCGAACCCGGGCTCCTCGCCGACGAACTCACCTCCCTCAGCGCCGGCCTGCCCGGCCTCCGCGCGCGCTGGGGACGGCTCGCCCGGACGGGGGTCGCCATGGGCCCCGTCGTCGACGGAGAAGTCCTTCCCGAAACGCCCTGGCCCGCCCTCACCGGCGGCCGCGCGAGCGCGACCGAGCTCCTCGTAGGCCATACCCGCGACGAGTTCCGGCTGTTCAGCATCATGAGCGGGCGGCACGGCACCTTCACCGACGAGGACGCCCGTACGGCCCTGGACCTGTTCGCCCCGGCACCGGACGGCGCGGACGCCTACCGGGCCGCCCTCCCCCGGGCCACCGCGCAGGAGCTGCTGGAATCGGTCTACTCCGACGCCCTGTTCCGGATGCCCTCGCTGCAGCTGGCCGAGGCGAACGCGGCGGCCGGCGGCACCTCCTTCCTGTTCGAGCTGCAACTGTCCTCCCCTGCCTTCGGCGGGGCCCTGGGCGCCTGCCACAGCCTCGACGTCCCCTTGGCGTTCGGCACGCCGGACAGCCCCGCCGGCAGGGGACTCCTCGGCGACGGGTCCACCCCCGGAGCCGTCGCGGTATCGCGCGAACTCCAGCAGGCGTGGGTCCGCTTCGTCACCACCGGAGACGCAGGATGGCCCGCCTACCTCCCTGGTCAGCGGCTGACGCGCGTCCTGGACGCCGAATCGAAGACCGTGCCCTATCCGGAAGAGGCCTCCCGCCGGATCTGGGAGGGCCGTGCCCCGGCCCCCTTCGACCTCGCCCAGCCCGCCGGAAGCCCGTGGTGGAGCAGACCCCCGACGGAATACGGGGGCCAGCCGGAGTGATCCCGGGCGGGCGCCTCACTAGCGTCTTGGTGTATGACACGCGTACGGCACAGCGAGAGCAACACCACCGTAGGAAGTCGCTTACGAGGCCGCTTGCGCAGCCGTCGTGCTGCATCGTTCGCCGTGGCGGCGATCGCTCTGACGGGCCTCGCCACCCCCTCGGCCGCCGCGGCGGGGACCGTGCCCCGCCCCGCTCCCTCCCCCGGATGCGACACCGCACGCAGCGCGGTGGCCGCCTCCCTGGACACCCTCACGCACCGCCACGGCATTCCGGGCGCGGCCGTCGAAGTGGACGACGGCCGGTGCGGCAAGTGGAACGTCGCCCGCGGCGTGGCCGACCTCGGCTCCGGTCGGCCGATGAACGCGCAGGACCGGCTGCGGATCGGCAGCATCAGCAAGACCTTCACCGCCACGGTCGTCGTGCAGCTCGCCGCCGAGGGCCGGATCGGGCTGGACGCCCCGGTCGAGCGCTACCTGCCGGGGCTGATCCGGGGCAACGGCCACGACGGCCGCAGGATCACCGTGCGCCGGCTGCTCCAGCACACCAGCGGACTTCCCGACCACTCGGAAGCCATCGTGGACAGGCCCGTGGAGCAGTGGCGTTACCGTCACTTCGAACCCCGCGAACTGATCGCCACCGCGCTCGAGCTGCCCCGCCCGGACAAGAAGTGGCACTACTCGACCACCAACACCCTCATCGCCGGGCTCATCGTCGAGAAGGTCACCGGACGCGGCGTGGAGGCGGAGGTGACCCGCCGGATCCTCGAACCGCTCGGCCTGCGCGACACGTACTGGCCGGGCGACGAGACGCGCATCCGCGGCCCGCATTCGCGCAGTTACTTCACCGGCCCCGGCGCACCGGACGGCACGCCGTCGCCCCGGATCGACGGTACCGAGTGGAACGTGACCTTCGGCGGCGCGGGCGGCGCGCTGATCTCCACGCCCTCCGACGTCAACCGGTTCTACGGTGCGCTGTTCGGCGGCAAGCTGCTGCCCGCGCGGTGGCTCGACGAGATGAAGCGCACCGTGCCCGCCGACCCCGACCGGCTCTGGCCCGGCGCCCGCTACGGGCTGGGCCTGATCGCCTCGCCCCTGGAGTGCGGCGGCTGGTGGTGGGGGCACGGCGGAACGGTGCCCGGCGGCCACCGGGCGCTGGGCGCGGTCGGGCCCGGCGGCCGGAGCGTGGCCCTCGTTCTCAACCAGGTGCCCGGTACCGACCGGGCGGAGGAGGACTTCCGTGCCGTCGTGAACACCGCGTTCTGCGCCGACCGCAGCAATCCCTCGGGTTCCGTCAGCTCTTCGCGCTATGCCGGCACCACAGGTTCCGTCAGCCCCTCGGGCTCTGCCCACACCACAAGCTCCGTCAACACCACAGGTCCCACGAGCCACATCAAGGAGACCCCGTGACCCTTCTCAGCCCCGTCGCCGCGCGCCGCGCCTCGGCCGCGGGCCTCGCCCTCACCGCCTGCCTCACCGCGGCCCCGGCGGCCTTCGCCTCCGCGCGCACGGCCCCCGTGGCGCAGCCCTCCGCGGCACCGCCCGAGGCCGGTCTCGACCGCTACTACCAGCAGCGTCTCGACTGGCGCAGCTGCATCAAGGGCCCCGACGACACCACCGGCCGTGACCTGGACAAGGCCGGGGCACAGTGCGCGGACGTGACCGTGCCGCTCGACTACGCCGACCCCCGCGGCCGTACGATCACCGTCGCGATATCCCGGCTCAAGGCCACCGACACCCGCCACCGCGTGGGCCCCCTGCTGATCAACTTCGGCGGTCCCGGCGGCCCCGCCCTCGGCGACCCGCCGGACATGCGCAAGGCCATGAAGGACGTCGGTGCGCGCTACGACATCATCGGCATGGATCCGCGCGCCGTCGGCCGCAGCACCCCGCTCGACTGCCACTGGCCCGTGGGCCACTCCATCTACTCGGCCGGCCTCGGCCGGGAAGGCTTCGACCGGCAGGTCGCCCTGCACAAGGACCTGGCCGCGAAGTGCCGCGCCACGAACGCCTCCATGCTCCCGCACATCAACACCCGCAACACGGCCCGCGACATGGACGTCATCAGGGGCGCGCTCGGCGAACGCAAGATCTCCTACCTGGGCTACTCGTACGGCACCTACCTGGGCACCGTCTACACCCAGCTGTTCCCCGGCCGCTACGACCGGATGGTCCTCGACGGGGCGATCGACCCGCGCCGCTACAACCCGCGGCTGCTGCGGGGCGTCGAGAAGGAGAACGAGCAGGCGCTCGCCGACTGGGCGACCTGGGCGGCGAAGAAGCACGACGCCTACGGCCTCGGCCGCACCCGCGCCCAGGTGCTCTCCACCGTCGACCGCATCGTCAAGGCGTCCGCGCGCGGGCTGACCCTCGGCACGGCCCCCGACTCCTTCCCGCTCGACGACACCCAGGTGCCGACCCTGCTCTTCGGCGGGCTCTCGTCGGACAGCGACAGCGCACGAGCGGAGCTCGGCGACCTGGTGTCCACCCTGGCCAAGGCGGCGGACAACCAGTCCGCGCCGCTCTCCCCCGAGCTCAAGAAGACGCTGCAGGAGATGCTGACCGACAAGAATTCGCAGTACGGCAGCGCGCAGACGGCCATCCTCTGCGGGGACGGGGCCGCCCCGCGCGACCCCGAGACCTACTGGCGCGACATCGAGCGCAGCCGCGCCGCCCACCCGCTGTTCGGCCCGCTCACGAACAACATCGGCCCGTGCGCCTTCTGGGACCGCCCGCGCGAGGAGCCCACACGGGTGCAGCACGACGCCCCGGCGCTGATCGTGGCCGCCACCGGCGACACGCGTACCGACTACGAGGGCGGGCGCGCGCTCCACGGCATGCTGCCCGGCTCCAAGCTCATCACGCTCAAGGGCGCCAACCAGCACGGGGTCTACCTCGAGTACGGCAACGCCTGCGTGGACCGGCAGGTCAACGCCTACCTGGCCACGGGCGAGCTCCCGGCGGGCGACCGGACGTGCCTCAAGACGAACGGCTGACGGAACGGCTGACCAGGGCGGTCACGACCGCCCTCACCCCCGGCCGGAGCGAGCGCCCCCGGCTGTCCTCCTCAGGTCGGGCGCAAGGAACGCCAGATGCTGTCGGGCAGAATGCGTGCCGCCTCGGCCAGGTCGATGTCGTCGTAGGTGCTGGCCAGCCAGCGGCGCGCGGCCTCCGCGACCGGGCCCATGACCAGGACCTCGATCAGGGCCGGCGGCATCGTGATGATCTCGCCGGCCTCCATGCGCGGCCGCAGCCACTCGCCGAGGCCGCTCAGCTTGGCGGCCTTGGCCGCACGGATCTCCTCGGCGTGCGCCGCCAGGTAGCCGGAGTAGGCGGAGGCGTGGATGAACAGCGCGGCGTCCCGGTGCTCTTCGGTGAAGCGCAGGTAGGCCAGGACGAGCGCGCGGACGCCGGTGCGTGCGGTGCGCGAGCGCTTCACGGCGCCTACGATCTCGTCGAGCAGTTGCTCCATGCACCGGGTGTAGAGCGCGGCCGCCAGTCCGTCGAAGCTGCCGAAGTGGTGGTAGAGACTGCCCAGGCTGACGCCGCTGGCGGCCGTGACGGCGTTGACCGTGAAGCCCTGCCGGCCCGCCTCCGCGTACACGCGCAACGCGGTGGTCAGCAGCAGGTCGGCGGTCGCTTCGCCACGTTGTTGCTTGGGAGACATCGCCCGCCTTGCCTTCGCTCGCTCAGGTGTGGTGCCCGTGCCTGCCGAAGCCGTCCGGCGGGCCTGCCCCGCGATCGTATCCACCCTCCGGGCCGACACAGATCAACTAGAACGTATTTCTAGAAAAAGTATCCACACCACGCGCCTCCCGGTCCATACTCGCCGCACGGCCGGTGACACGCGGAAGCGCCGCCCCCGTCAGCACTGGAGGCGGCGCAGAAAGGGCACTTGCCCAAGCTTCACACCGAGTTGTCGGACACCGCGGATTCGGCGGGGGCCCCGGAGTCCGGGCTCTCGTAGCGCAGCGCCGAGCGGTGGCCGAGCAGCCAGGCCAGCGGTACGACGGTGACCGCGGCGAGAACCACGAAGATCGCCCGAGGGCCGAGGAATCCGCCGAGGACCGCGATCGCCGAAGGGGCCGCGGCGGTCGGAAGTCCCGTTGCCAGCCGCCACATCCCGGTGGCCCGTCCGATCAGCTCGGGCGGTACGGAGCTGAACATCTCCATCTCCGTGGCCACCGCGATGACGTTCTCGCAGACGAAGAAGACGGTGAGGGCCGCCGTCGCCGCCACGAGGCCCGCGCCGGAGGCGATGAGCAGCAGCCCCCCGCCGGCGCTGGCCAGGCCCAGCACGGTGACGGTGCGGATCTTCCACCGGGGGATCTCGGCCGTGATCAGGGCCCCGGTGAGCCCGCCGACGTTGGCCACGGCCAGGGCGACGCCGATGGAGCTCGGCGACGCGTCCAGCACGTCGCGGGCCAGGAAGACGAAGAGCGCGGTGGTGCCGGTCGAGAACGTGAAGCTCGCGGGCACCATCAGGAGCAGCAGCGTGCCCATCTTCTCCCCGCGGGAGAAGATGCGCAGCCCGGCACGCAGCGATGCGACGAAGGAGACCGGGGCCGACTGGTACCGCTTCTGGCCGGCCACCGGGTTCACCCCGAGGAACCACACGACGAGCGGGGCCAGGAACGTCGCGCTGTTGAGCCAGAGCAGCCCGGTGTAGCCCAGCGGGCCGACGAGCAGGGAGGCCAGTGCCGGCCCGAGGATCAGGCTCGTCTGGAACAGCACGGTCAGCGATCCCCGGGACCGCCCGGTGCTGTCCGGGAACATGGCGGGGATCCCCGCGAGCCAGCCGGCCCGGTAGGAGACGGCCCCGATCTGCACGAGCGCTTCCGCCACGTACAGGCTCCACACGGGCGCGGGCCCGCCCAGCAGCGCGAAGTTGAGGGCCAGCGAGGCACCGAGCTGCAGCAGCAGTCCGGGCACCACCAGGACGCGTGAGCCGTAGCGGTCGACCACGTGGCCGAGGAACGGTCCCGCGACGGTGATCACCAGTGGGGACACCGCGACCAGCAGGGCCATCGTCGCGAGGGAGCCCGTGTAGCTCAGCACCAGCAGGGGCAGGGCGAAGCCGTACATGCCCTCGCCGAGGTTGTTGGCCAGATTCCCCGCCGCGAACACCCGGAACCGGGAATCCCGCCATGGACTCGGCTCGGTCTGCAGGCTCACCCGACTACCGTCTCACTTCCCGTATCCGGCGGGCAGATAGACCGTGCGCAGGAGCAGGGGCCCCTCCTCGGTGACGTCCCGTATCTGGAGGAAGCCGCCGCGCCCTCCCACCAGCAGCAGGTTGCGCGGCGAGCCCTCGCGGCCGGTGCGCTTGGCCAGGGCCTTGGGGAAGTCCTGGAAGGGTTCGACGACGCCCAGCACTTCGGGCGACCGCGTCTCGTACACCGCCATCTGCAGGCCGTAGGACGTGGCGTACACCCGGTCGCCGATGACCGTGGCGCTCTCGACGGTGTTCTCCAGCATGTCGAACCAGTGGCCCGTCACCTTGCCGGTGGCCACGTCGATGGCCTTGACGGCGAATTCGCCGCCGTTCACCAGGACCGCGTCCTCGTGGAGCTGCATCCGCTTGCAGTAGCCGCCGAGTTCCACCCGCCAGCGTTGCTCGCCGGACGGCTCGAAGCAGAAGACGACTCCGTTGCGGGTGGCGAAGAGCAGCTCTCCGGCCGGCCCGTAGGCGCAGGTCCACGCCACCAGCCCGGCCACGTCCAGCGTGCGCAACCGCTCTCCGGTGCGCGCGTCGTGCTCGAAGGCGCCTTCGTTGGCCGCCACCAGCACGCGCTCGGCGTCGGCGTCGGGGCTCAGGTCGTGCAGGTGCGGGGCGAAGGGGACCTGCCAGAGGGACTCTCCGTCCCGGCCGTGGCGGAAGAGCCTTCCCGACCGGGTGACGCCGAGGAACGTGCCGTCCGCGAGGGGACGGACCCGGCGGACGAAGCCCAGGCCGAGGTCCCACCGCCGGGTGACCCGTACGTTCGGGTGGGAAGCTTCGACGTCCGTCAGCTCGACGGCGAGCACCCCGGTGTCCGTCGCGACGAGGTAGCCGTCCTCGGTGAGCGGGTCCGGCTGGATGTCCCACACGCACCGGCTGTCGAAGTCGAGGCGGGCCAGCCGCTCGCCCTCCGGGGAGACCCGCTCCATCTGCCCGTCCTGGGTGAGCACCACCAGGTGGCCGCGGGAGGTGATCGTCATGTCGGTGATCTGGTGGCGGAAGGGTGCGATGGTCCGCACGATGCGCGGCTCGCTCTCCCGGTTGTCGAAGACGGTGATCTCGCCTTCGAAACCCGCGCAGAAGGCGAACGAGAAGGTGTCGTCGAACTCCAGGGCCTCGACGTCGTCGGCCGCGAACTTGAAGTTGTGCAGCATCCGCCCGTCCGGGCTGATGACCACCACCCCGTTGGCGACGTACAGGGCGTCGTCCTCGCCGGCGTCCTGCGTCACCCAGTACCGGTCGTGGCGGCGGTCGTAGCGGACCCGGTGCAGGTTGAGCTTGTCGTCCAGCCGCACGTGGACCGGGAAGTCGAAGGCCGCGAGGTCACCGATGTAGAGGTTGCCGTGCTTGTCGGCGACGCACTGCTCGCCGGGCCGCTCGGTGCAGAACCACTCGAGGAAGTGGTCGGTGATGGAGGGCCGCACCTCGATCAGGTCGAAGGTCCGTGCGTCGATGACCGCGATCTCCATGTAGCCGTTGTTGACGTACAGCTTGTCCTGCCAGACGCAGATGCCGCGGTTGATGAGCGTGGAGGGTTCCTCGCCCTCCAGGTACTCGCCGTCACCCCGCAGGTGCTGCGCGTCGAGCGAGTTGACCGGGAGCAGCGAATGCAGGCTCCACTGGGTCACCGTGCCGCGGGCGTCCTTGGTGTAGACGAAGTCGCCCGAAGTGGTCACCGCGTAGACCGGCGCGACGGACTCGGGATTGCGGCCGGAGCGGATCAGCTCGAAATCCTCGTCCAGCAGGTGGAGGCCGCCGCGGATGTCCGTGACGAGAAGCCCGTGCCCCTCGACCCAGACCACCCTGGCGGCGCGCTGAGTAAGCTTCATGAGTGTGCTCTCTCCCGGCGGTCGTCGGCGGAGGGGGCCCGGAAGCCCCGGACGAGGGGGCTTCCGGGCCTTTCATCGCTCTGCGGTGCCTGCTCCCGGTTACTTGACCGAGAGGGTGTAGCGGCGGACTGCCTTACGCATACTGTTCACCTCCCTCCAGCGCGATGTCGGACAGGGGTCCACCGGTCACGTCGTCGGCAGCGCGACGCGTACGGGCCGGCAGTCGGGGCGGGCGACGATCAGTGCGTCGCCCGGTAGGGGGGCTCGTGGCAGCTCGATGACGACGTCCAGGTCCTCGCCGTCGCGCACGGTGCCGACGGGGACCTCCGGGCCGCCGGCGCCCGGGGACAGGGTGACGGTCCACGGCACCGGCTGCTCGGGGTCGTCGACGCCCTGCGCGGAGGCGCACAGGCGCACGGTGCCGTCGGGGAAGGCGGTGGCGGAGCCGGTCACCTCCCGGCTGAGGATCCGCTCGCCGAGCTCGTACATGCCCCCGTGTTTGACCAGTGGGGTGGCGTTGCGCGCCGGATCGACCGCCATCCACACGGCTTCTCCGACGATCAGCGCGTAGTCGGGGAGGTCCACGACCGACCGGACGCGGCACTCGGCGCTGAGCGTGCCGCCCTCGACGGTCGGCGTGCCGGTCACGGCCGGCTCGCGCAGCCGCAGGCCGGACGCCGAGCTCTTGTCTATCTCGGCGCCGGTGAAGGTCCCGGCGAAGTTCGCCAGGGAGGCCATGGACGCGTCGCAGAGCGTGAGGCCGAACTCGCGCCGCTCCAGGATGAGCCCCGTGGTGTGGTTCTTGATCTGGCAGCCGACGGCGAAGTGGGGTGGCCGCCGGGCCACGAGGTAGGTCCACTCCGCGGACATGAGGTTCACGCCGCTCCGTCCGGCCGCGGTGATGATGCCGACGGTCGACGTCCCGTACCGCATCAGCTGCTCGACCAGGTCCTGGCTGATCATCCCTGCACCCCCTCGGTGGCCGCGGTCACGACAGCGCTTCCTTGACGTCCCGGTCGGCATCGAGGGTGAGCCCGTGCCGGGTGACCGTGGATTTCGCCGCGAGATACCGGATGTTGTGGGGGTTGGCGTACGTCTCGGTAGGTATTTCGTGGACGACCTCGATGCCGTTCCGGCGCAGCTGTTCCGACTTGTCGGCGTTGTTCGTCAAGAGATCGATCCGGTGCATTCCGACCGCCTGGAGCATTTGCGCCGCCACCGCATAGTCGCGGGCGTCGGGCGCGAAGCCGAGGGCCGTGTTCGCCGCGAAGGTGTCCATGCCGGTGTCCTGCAAGGCATAGGTGTCGATCTTGTTGTAGAGACCGATGCCGCGCCCCTCCTGCCGGAGATAGACGAGCGCTCCGCCGCGTTCATGTATTTTGCGCTGCGCCTCGCGCAACTGCGGGCCGCAGTCGCAGCGTAACGAGCCGAAGACGTCGCCGGTCAGGCACTCGGAATGGACGCGGACCAAGGGGATGTCCCCCGGCGTCCCCATACTGATCAGCACGTGCTCACCGCTGTGGGAAAGAGCGTCGAACGAGGTGACGGTCGCTTCCACGGGCCGGCCGATCCCTATGTCCAGCGGGACGACCACCGTTCGGCGAACCGTGGCTCCGCCGCGTTCATCAGGGAAATGCCCCGGTCGCTCTGACGCCATCATGCCCCTCCCGATACGTGACTGACACAACTGCCCCATCCGACCGCATCACAGGGACAGTTACGTGAATCACTCCCACCCCGAGCACCACCGCCCACACTAGCCAATGCCCTTCCCCTGAACCTCGCGCAAATGCGCCAGAGTTCACGGGTCAAACACGAGTCAAACAAGTGACGCTTTTCGGGAGCTCTACTCCGGTTGGTCCGGTATGGGGTTGTGACTCCTGAGGCAGGAGGGAATCCCGAGGACGTCTCGGAGATCGACATCCGAGCCGGGCGGCGGCCGGGACTGACGTTTTCTCATGCCTCGCCGGAAGCGCGACGCCCGTTCACGGAGCCACCCCGCCCCCCGTTACCCCTCAGTGCCTCTCAGTGCCCGCGCCGCTGTCCGTGTTCGCGGGCGGCTGCCTGCTGTTGGAGGAGGGCCGCGATGTGGTTGAGGTCGTCGATGATGGCCAGGAGGCCCTTGATGTCCGGTGCGGAGGCGCCGTTGACGCCGATGAAGAAGGTGTGGTGCCGGCCGTGGCCGGTGTCGAAGTAGCCGGCCAGGGTGTCGCCGCCCACGGCCAGCCGGTTGTTGACGGCGTCGAAGCCCGCGACCGTGCCGGGTTTGGCGAAGACCTTGCCGTGGGCCGGGCAGGTGGCCGCGCGGGTGCAGGAGCCGGCGAGGGAGCCGTCGACGCCCAGGATCGGCAGGGCCTT
The DNA here is from genome assembly GCF_001445655.1 of Streptomyces roseifaciens. Taxonomy (NCBI): domain Bacteria; kingdom Bacillati; phylum Actinomycetota; class Actinomycetes; order Kitasatosporales; family Streptomycetaceae; genus Streptomyces; species Streptomyces roseifaciens. The sequence goes on along the minus strand of NZ_LNBE01000003.1, from coordinate 1,327,934 downwards.
GCGGAACCGGGCCGCGTCGGGGGTCCGCTCCCAGAATCTCAGCAGGCGCGGGAAGGCCGTCGGGACGATGCGGTCCACGGGGTTGCCGCCGCGCCCGTCCAGGAGCTGCAGCTGCCGCGGGTCGGCCCCGGCCTTGCGGACGAACTCGGCGAGCGGCCGGAAGCCGTCGTCGCAGCTGTGGCTCCCGGTGTGCACGGCCATCAGGCAGATGCCCAGGTTGGCCCCGAGGTTGTGGCTGACCTTGAGGATGACCTTGGCGTACTCGGCGTAAGGAGGCGACACGTACGCCGCGACGCGCTCCGTGGCGTGCCGCTCCTGCCGCAGGAGGCCGGCCGGGTTGGGGCCGGTCGCGTGCGCGTGGACGGTGACGCCCGCACGGCCGAGCGCCTCGATGAGGGCGGTCCGCCCGAAGGCGTCGGGGTTGCGCACCGGGGACACCCTCAGGACGGGCTTCGCCCCGGCGGCGACGGTCCCGGTGAGGGTGATGCGGGTGCCGTCCGGCGAGGCGGTGACGGAGATGTCGGTGGTGCCGCCCGCCGGGACGGTGCGCACGTGCGAGTCGACCTGGTACGGCGCGACGTGCGGGCGCCAGTCGAGCTTGGCGGGGTGGCCGGCGGACGTCGGGGTGGTCAGCAGGTCGATCACGTTGTCGTTGACGATGAGCGGGGTCGGGCCCGGGTCCAGGTTCGCGGACGAGGTGAAGAGCCGGGAGTCGACGACGACGTCCCCGTTGACCTCGGTGATGCCGGAGTGCCGCACCTGGCGGGCCAGTTCGTCGATCCCCGCCAGCGGGTTCTGCGGGGTCAGCGTCGCGCCGGGGACGTCGTTGGCGTAGGTGTGGTCGACGTCGGTGTACTCCATGGTGCCGCCCGGGCCCGTCCGCCCGCCCAGGCTGAGGTCGCCCTGGCCGACGAGCACGAGGTGGCCGTCCAGCACCGAGTGGTTCCGGTGCCCGACGGCCAGCACGGGCGTGGTGAACCGGTGGTCGCCGCCGATGGTCCGCCAGGTGGCCGAGACGCTGAACAGCTTGGCCGCGGAGCCGGGGATGAAGAACTCGCCGGCGTTCTTCGACCGGACGGTGCGCCCCTTCTCGTCGACCTCCAGCAGGCCCCACCGCGCGTGCTCGTACCCGGGCTTCTTCATGACCGCCTCGATGGCGGCGCCCGGCCCGCGCTCGCGCACCGCCGCCGCGGGGCCCGCGGACGCCGCCGTCAACGCGGTGATCACGGCGACCGCAATGCCCGCCCGTGCCCGCCATCCCCGCGTGAAGCCTGTCATCGCGCCACCTGTTCCGCTCCGGGTCGCCCCGCCGTCCGCCACGGCCCGTGTCCGTGCCGATTGCGGCAGCCGTACCGCGCGGGGCACCCCCGCCGAACGTCCCGGCCGGTACCTTCACCCGCGCGGGCCAGCCCCGGCGGGACGGGGAACACGTTCAGCCCAGCGGGTACCGGGTGCCGGGTTCGCGTCCGTCAGCGCGACCGAATCTGGCTGACGGACCGTCACGCATGTACGGGCATCTCCAGCGTGGCGAACGCCCGGTCGGCCACCTCGGCGGGGGCCGCGGCGATGACGTGGTCGAGCGCGGCCCGGGAGGACTGCAGGTCGGTGATGGCGCGCGTGATCCGGTCGCGTTCCCTGAAGAGGTCCGCGACCAGGTCGGAGCAGGTGGGAACGAGCCGTTCGCCCTCCTCCCGCAGGCAGGGCAGGATCGCGGCGATGGTGGCGGTGTTCAGACCGGCCGCGAGCAGGCTGCGGATGCGGCGCACGGCGGCGACGTCCCCTTCGGCGTATTCCCGGTAGCCGCTGGGGAGCCGGGCGGGGTGGAGCAGGCCCTGGGCCTCGTAGTAGCGCAGCAGCCGCTCGTGGACGCCGGTCCTCCGGGACAGTTCGCCGATCCTCATGCCGTCCCCCGTAACTGCCGCACGGGGCGGGCCCGGCGGCTTGACTCTGACACAGATGTCAGAGTTTAGCGTCCGCGGCATGAACAAGATCTTCCTCCCCCTCGCCGCCCTGAGCACGAGCGTCTTCGTCGTCGGCACGGCGGAATACCTGATCGCGGGCATGCTGCCGCAGGTCGGGGCGGATCTCGGGATCCCGGAAGGGACGGCCGGGCAGTCCGTGACCGCCTACGCCCTGGGCGTGGTGATCGGCGGCCCGGTGATGACCATGCTGACGTCCCGGGTGCCCCGCAAACGGCTGGCCGTGGGGCTGATGCTGCTGTTCGCTGCGGGCAGCGCGGTCTGCGCCCTGGCGCCCGCCTTCGGCGTGCTGCTCACCGGGCGCGTGCTCTCGTCCCTCAGCCACGCCGCGTTCCTGGCGGTGGCGATGGTGGTCACGACCGGCCTGGTCCCTCCGGAGAAGACCGGAACGGCCGTCGCCACGGTCGCCTCGGGCTTCGCCGTGGCCACCCTGCTCGGCGTACCGCTGGGATCCCTGCTGGGCCAGAGCGCCGGATGGCGCGCCCCCTTCTGGGCGTTGACCGTGCTCGCCCTGGCCGCGACCGCGCTGCTCGCCGCCGTAATGCCCGAGCAGCCGGCCCCCGCCACGCGGGTACGGGACGAGCTGCGCGTGGTCACCCGCAGGCCGGTGCTGCTGGCCATAGCCGCCACTGCCGTCGGCTTCTCGGGCGTGACCACCGTCTTCACCTACCTCACGCCGCTCCTCGCCCGGATCGCGCACTTCTCCCCGGCTGCCGTCTCCGGACTCCTCCTCGCCTACGGCGCGGGCAGCGTCCTGGGAAACCTGGCGGCCGGAAAACTGACGGACAAGTCCCTGTCCACGACCGTACGCGGCGTGTTCGGCGGCCTGACTGGCGTGCTGGCCCTCGTGCCGTTCGCCGTCCTGTGGCAGCCCACGGCCGTGCTCGCGGTCCTCGGGCTCGGGCTGCTCGCCACGGCCACGATCGCCCCGCTGCAGGGACTGATCCTGCGGCACGCGGGGGCCGCGCCCACCCTGGCCGTCGCCGTCAACGCGGGCGCCTTCAACCTCGGGGCGGCCGCCGGGTCCGCCCTCGGCGGGCTGATGGTCGCCGCGGGCGCACTGCGCTGGACCGGCCTGGCCGGAGCCTCGATGACTGCGGCCGGCCTGGCCCTGACCTACGCGGTCCTGCCCCGTGCCAACGCCGGGCGCCGTCCTGCCGCCCGGCGGCAGGACGACCGGTCCCACCCTCGGGGAGTTCTCACACGCAGGAGGTGAAGGCCGGGCTCGTGTTCGCGATGTACGTCGTCGCCCCGCCACTGGGGTCGTCCTTGAGCGGGACCGTGACGGTGTCCTCGGCCGTCCAGGGGAACCCGCGCGTATCGAACGTCCGACTGATCTGCACTGAGGTCGGTGTAGCGCCGCTACCCGAGCAGGAGCTCGCGCACGATCAGCAAGGTACCGTCAGTTGACAGTTGAGCAGGTAAATCCGACACAGGATGGGGCAGCAGAGGCGATGACGATGCGCATACGCAAGGTGTTCTTCGCGGCGGGCCTGGTCTCCGCGCTCCTGGCGGGGGGCTCGCAGGTGCCGGCGGCCGCCGCGGGGGCACCGGCCCCGGCCGGGACCGCCCTCGGGTCGTGCGAGCAGCAGGCGGGCGTGGAAGTCTTCCGCAAGGGCGGCATACCGGTCCTCGACTGGCGGGAGAACCTGGAGTTCGACGGCCGCGGCACCCTCTGGGTCGCCCACATCATGAAGAACCGGGTCGAGGGATACGCCCCCGACGGCACGCTCAGAACGAGCTTCCCGGTGAGCGGCCCCGGCGGTCTCCGGCGCGGCCCGGACGGCATGATGTACGTCAACTACGGTGTGAACCCGCTGGCGACGGACGGCGGCATCATGCGCTTCGACCCGGCCGCCGCCACCCCGAAGCCCGAGAAGGTCGTGGGCGGGATCCGGGGCATCAACGGCCTGGCCGTCGACGCCGCGGGCAACTTCTACCTCAGCCGCGAGCTGGCCACCGGAATCGTCAAGGTCCGCCCGGACGGCACGAAGGACGAGGAGTGGACCCGGGCCGCGGACGTCTTCGGCGCCAACGGCCTGGAGATCGTCGGCGACCAGCTGTACGCGAGCGCCATCACCGACACCTCCTCCCCGGTCCACCGCATCCCGCTGAACGACCCGGCACGCCGTACGACGGTCACGCACCTCAGCAGGAACCTCCTGGACATGAAGTTCCTCGACGACCTCACGTACGTCGACGGGAGCCTGGTCGTCGCGTCCTTCCGCGACGGCCGGCTCATCCGGGTGGACCCGGACACCGGCCGCTCCTGCGTCCTGGCGAGCGGGCTGCACATGCCCAGCAGCGTCCGGGTGGCCCGTGGGTTCGGCGAACACAGCGCCCAGCACGCCCTGTTCGTGGTGGAGGCCTCCGGCCGCATCCTGAAGGTGACTCTCCGCTGAGTCAGGCCGGCACTGGAAGCGTCAGGGTGTGGGGCCCTGCATGTGCTCGCTGATCCACTGGATGAGTCCCCCGGTCTCCATGTTGGGCACGTAGCTGGCGGCGTTGTGCTCCCCGCCCTGGATCACGTGGTACTTCGTCTTGACCGGTCCCTTGTTGCCGTACTTGTCGACGAAGCGGTCGATCGGCGGCTTGACCGGCTCGCTGGAGCCGACCTGGAGACCCAGGTAGACGTCCGGGCCCTTGCTCGCGATGAGCCGCTGGGCCAGGACGTCGGAGCTGTTGTCCGCCTTCTCCTTCGCGTGGCCGGCCCACAGGCGCGAGTCGGGGACGATGTCGGGGCCGGAGGCTATGACGGCCTTGAACTTGTCCGGCTTCTGGAGCACGGACTTCAGGCCCGCGGAGGCACCGGTGGACGAGCCCATGAAGGCCCAGCCGTCGCGGGACTTGATGGTCCGGAAGTTCTCCTTGATCAGCTGCGGGACGTCCTCGGTGAGCCAGGTGCCCATCTTCGGCTGGCCCGGGATGTCACTGCCGTCCCAGTACTGGCCCAGCTTCGGGTCCTTGGGGTCCTTGTCGTGGTTCTCGGGGTTCAGCACGGGCATCGCGATGATGAAGGGCAGGCTCTTGCCCTCCTTCGCCCACTTGGATATGGAGGCCTGGAGCTTGAGGTCCGAGCCCATCCAGTAGTTGTTGGGGAAGCCCGCACCACCGGGCAGGGCTATCAGCACCGGGAAGCCGCTCTTGGCGTACTTCGGGTCGTCGTACTCCTTGGGGGCCCAGACCCAGACCTTGCCCTTGAAGCCGGACTTCTTGCCCTCGTACGTCGTCACGGCGACCTTGGACCCGTCCTCGGGGACGGTGCCGGAGACCTTGAAACCTGCGTCCGGCCCCAGGGGCATCAGGGCCTTCGAGCCCGGCGTCCGGTCGCCGCCGCCCTTCCCGTCCGCCCCCTTGCCGAAGGAGATCGGGTCCCCCTTGTCCGTGAACGGCGGGATCTCGAAGTAGGACATGACCGGCCAGGCGACCAGGCCGAGGGTGACGACGGAAGCCGCGGCGACGACCCAGCGTTTGGCGCGGGCCGGCCTTCCTCGCCGGGTCCGGTTGGTGGTCGGCGGGCTGTATGTCATCGAACGGACCTCACTCCGGTGCCGGGGGCCCGCGCGGGCCCTCGTCGTTTCAGTGGCGCCTGGAGAGATGAGGTGGGTGATGCGAAGGGTTCCGATTCTCACAGAATGATGACATTTTTACCTGACCATGATGATGACCATGCCGGGCGGGCACACCCGCCCGGCACGGCGCAGCCCGGCTCCGGCAGCTCAGTCCATGTGCCGCACGAAGACGTCCGTGACCCCGTTGGTGTCACCGGGCACGAGGTTCGTGGCGTACGAAGCGAAGGCCACCACGTGCCCGCCCAGGGCGAGCGCGGGCGACTCGGGGGACCGGTCGGGGAAGCCGCCGTCCACGGCGACGCTGATCCGGCGCGTCGCGCCGGGGCCCTCGCGCCGCAGGTCGCGCAGGTACAGCGCGGAGCGGCAGCCGGGCTCCGCGGTGGCACACGCCCCGGTCCTGTAGGCGACGTAGCGCCCGTCGGGACTGATCTGCGGCTCGCCCGCCGTCCGGTCGAGACGGCCGCCGTCGGGCGCGGTGCTCGCGGTGACCGTCCGCCCCGTGCGCAGGTCGTGCACGAACACCTCCCACAGCGTGACGGGAGTGGGCCGCTCCCCGCCCTCCCGGTAGCTCAGGTAGGCGAGATAGCGGCCGTCCGCGCTCAGCGAGGGCTGCATGATCCACTTTCTGGCCGGGCGCTGGTCGCCGGGCAACCGGTCCACCTTGCGCAGCTCGCCGGTCACGCGGTCCCGCACGTACGCGTCGCTGCGCGTGGAGATCCTCGGCGCGTCCACTCCGAACGCCACGTACCGGCCGTCCGCACTGACGGAGACCGAGCGCACCGCCGGCGCGTTCATGCGCTCCTCCAGCGGCTGGCTGATCACCTCCGTCGTGCCGCGCTCGCGGTCACGCAGGTAGAGCTCGGAGCCGCCCAGGTGCGGGTCGTGGTGGGGCACGGATGCGATGAAGGCGGCGTAGCGGCCGTCGGCGCTGATGGCGGCGGGATGGGCGTCGGGCCGGGGCGCGCCGTCCACGCCGATGCTGACCGCTTCCGTGCGCCCGGTGCGCAGGTCGCGCACGTAGGCGTGGTGGGTGCCCGTGGAGGGCCGCTCGCCCGGTGCGAGAGTGGCGTCGCGGGAGGAGAAGGCGACGTGACGGCCGTCCGCGCTCAGCCTCGCCCACCAGCTCCCGCCCTGTGCCTGGCGTCCGTCGTCGCCCAGACCGGCGCGGACCACGACGCCGGTGCGCAGATCGCGTACGAAGACGTCGCCGGCCTCATTGGTGTCCCCGGGCACGAGGTTGGACGCCCCCGATTCGAAGGCGACGTAGCGGCCGTCGGCGCTGACGGCGGGCGACTGTGACAGGCCGTCGGCCTCGGTGCCGTCGGCGGCCGTGCTGACCCGTTCCGTACGCGGGGGATGGGTGTGGGCCGTTGCCGGTGGTGCGGCGGTGAGGAGGGCGGTGGTCGTGGTGAGTGCGGTGAGCGTGGTGACGGCTAACAGGGTGCGTCTGAAGCGTCCATTGATGCGTCCGTTGACGGCCATGCTCGTGCTCCCATCGGATGCGGGGGTTGAGTCCGTGCCGGTGGAGGCAGCATGCCGTGCCGCCGCCTCCGGCTGCCATCCGGATGTGAGCCGAAACGGGCGGGCGCCCGTCCGGGCGCCGCGGCCTACTGGTCGGGCTCGTCGGGTTGATCGGGCTCGCCGGGGCCCATGGGGTGCGGGGGCGGTTGCCGGAGAGGCGTGCGGAGGTCGCTCACGTCGCGCTTGTCCGCGCCTTTGGGTCCCCTCACCAACCCCAGCGGGGCGTAGTGGTAGTCGACCCCGTGCGGCTCCTCCTGGCTCCGCTCCCCCTGGTCGTCCTTCGGCCACTCCACGTCACCGGTGACCACTCGCGCCGGGATCAGCCAGTAGTCACCGGCCCGGTACTGCTGCGGCGGCTTTTCGTCCTCGTCCGCGCCGAAGCGGATCTGGACGCCGTCCTCGAGGTCGATCCAGCGGCCCTGTTCGACGGGGAGCGTCTGCCGGCTCGCGTGCTGCCGGCCCTCGGCCCCCTCGGCCCCCTCCCGGGCCTTCTTCGGCTTCGCCGGCTCCGGGCGGTGGTCCCAGCGGCGCAATACGGGGTGCAGCGTGGGGTCGGCGCCGAGGCCCGGCTGGTGGCGATCCTGGGAAGGGTCGGCGTTCAGGACCACCTGCCGGGCCGTGTGGTCGGCCTCCTCGACGCGGTACAGGCTGGTGGACGGCTTGACGATCTCGTCCGCGGCGGCGCGGCGGACCGTGGCGTCGTCGACGATCTCGACGATGTCGCCGGTCTCCACGCCCAGCCGTCCGTCCCGGCCGAGGGACTCCAGCTCCAGCGTGGTGCCGGCGGCCGACCTGATCGGGAGGAGCACCGAGGCGTTCTCCCTCGACCATTTGAACGTCGCTTTGCCCTCCGTGCCGCCCTGGTGGATCTCCACCCGGTAGAGCTGGTTCTCCGGGCCGCGGAAGCCGGACTCCGGCGGCAGGTCGCACGGGTCGGTGCCTTCCTCGGGACGGGCGACCTTGGCGGCGAGCGTGCCGCGGGGGCTGAGCCGTTCGCCGAGTTTGGCCTCCAGGAAGGGGCCCGGCTTGAGGCGGAAGATGGAGTCGTCGGCCGGCATCCAGTCGAGCTGCCAGACGACGCGGGTCCGCGCGCTCGTGTCGGGGCCGTGCAGGCCCAGGGCGACCTCGCGCAAGGACGGCTCCTGGGCCGCGGTGACCAGCCGTTCCCAGACCCTCAGGTAGACCAGGAACATCGTCGGGGGGAGCTCCTCGGCCCGGTCCGGGTCGGGGGGACCGTCAGGCTGGCTCTGGTAGTCGGTCCCCTTCTCGCATTCGCACAGGATGCCGTCGACGTACATGTGGCCCTTCGTCACGGAGAAGGTGCCGTTCTCGAACGCGACCTTGAAGCCCCCGGCCAGATTCCCGTCGGGGCCGGCGGGGTAGACGGTCCGGCCGAACAGGTCGGTGACGAGGGTGCGCATGTAGTGCATCAGGATGGCGGTCTGCTCGTTGAGGTCGGCATCGAGCTGGACGCGTCCCTGCTGGGCCAGGACGGCCGAGAACCGCCGGTCCTTGTCGAACGTGACGCGGGAGAAGTCGCCTTGCATGGGTGTTCGGGCTCCCTGGTTGAACCGCGAGGGGTCAGGTCGGGTGGGGGTCAGGTGACGAAGACGAGGGCCGGGTCGCAGCCGGCGGGGGCGTACTCGGCGAGGCGCGTGCGCAAATTGTCCTCTCGCTGCGGCTGGAAGAGGTCGTGCAACGCGCCGGGTTCGGACCCGTCGTCCGCACCGCGGCGGATCGCGTCCGGGCAGCCGTCGGCGAGCTGGAGGTATCCGGGGGTTCCGTAGCGGGTGCTGGTGAAGCGCAGCGGTGTGTCCGCGGCGGGGCCGGAGTGCTCGGGTTCGCAGTGGAAGCGGCGCGGGGTGCGGGAGCCGCGGGGCAGCCAGCAGAACCGGACGCAGCCGCCCGCCCCGTGCACCACGTTCATGTCCCCGTCGAACAGGCAGTTCTCCACCAGGTCGACGGAGTGGACGTGCACGGTGCCGATGACGGTGGTGCGGTGGGCGGTGAGGACGGCGAGGGCGTGGCGGTCCTCGGGGCCGGTCAGGGCGGCGGAGGTCCGGGCCGTGGCGTCGAGCGCGCTGTCGGAGAGGTGGATCCGCTGGAGCTCGTCGGCCGGCGTGTTCCGGCGGACGACGACGGTTCCGAGCACGCTGTGCTCGACGCGGACGTCGGCGGGGGTGTCCACGAGCTCCAGGCTCGGCTCCTCGGGCTCCCGCGGGCCGCACCGCTCGTCGAGGTCCCAGCCCGGCACGAGGGTGCAGTGCCGGATGAGGAGGTCGCCGACGTCGCCGTGGATCTGGATGCTGCGCCCGGTGACCATCAGGCCGTCCAGGGTGACGGAGGGCGGGGGCCCCTCCCCCGTGCCGGTGCCGGTGATGCGGAGGGCGTCCGGGCGGCTGCCGGACCAGTCGAGGAGGCGGAGGACGGGGCGCGCGCCGTCGGCGGCCCGCAGGACGAGCCGGTCGCCCCGGTGGAGGGAGATGTCGAGGACGTCCTGGTGGACGTCGTTGCCATTGATCTCGACGACGTCGGAGGGCCGCGGCCCGGGATCCGGTGGCGGGGCGGTCCGCTGCGCGATCCGGAGGCGGCCTTGGTGCGGTCCGGTGTCCTGCTGCTGACGGTCCGGAGCGTCGTGCTTCCCGCCCCGATCGGCCTGCTTCCGCCCCGACGCGGCAAGCCATCGTTGGTAGTCCGCGCGCCACCGGTCGTGGTCGGCACGCCACTGCTCGATGGCGTCCGTGATCCGGGCGAACGGCTCGCCGGGGCCGACGCGGTAGGGCCGGCTTTCGCCCTCGGGCACCACCGCGTACGGGCGCGGGTATTCGCCGCCTCCCAGGTCGCTCGCGGCCCCGTGGTGGTAGGTGACCCGGACGCCTTGCTCGGGGGCCTGCCGGGCGGGGAAGGCGATGCGGCCGAGGACGGGGTCGACGGCGACCTTTCCCTCCGGCGTCCGGTAGTCCCAGCCGGACAGGTCGGCGGAGACGATCCGCTCCAGCGCCACCGGCGGCCCGTCGCCGTCTCCCTCCCACACGCACAGGCTCTTGCCGGGGCCGTAGTAGTCGTGGAGGCGCTCGGTGAGGGACCGCCGGCCGATGGGCGCCGGGACGTTGAGTTCGCCCGCGATGTGACAGGGCGACGGCTCGGGCACCGGAAGGGTGAACAGCCGGGTGTCGTTGCCCAGCACGCTGAAGGTGAAGCGGTACGCGGCCCGGTCCAGGCAGAAGGCGGGGGCCCGGGTCTGGGAGTGGGCCTGCAACCGCCAGACGTGGAGCCCGAGTCCGGGGATGCCGTACCGGCCGGCCCGCCGGGTCCCGCAGGCGCGCGGCATCTCGGCCGTGTGCGCGAGCTCGTCGAAGGGGCCGTCGGCCCGGTTGAGCGGCTCGGTCCGGCGGAGGTCGGCCAGCCCGCCGCGGCGCAGCCGGCGTGCGCTGCCGTGGTCGTCGGCGGTGAAACGGCGCACCGGCTGGGTGAGGGCGAGCAGCCGCCGGTGTTCGACGGCGCGCGCGGGCCAGCCGGCGACGTCGGCGGCGAGGTCCTCCAGGAGGGCCAGGGTGCCCTTGCGGCGGCGGTTGGCGATGGTGTCGGCGACTTCGCGGCGCGGCACGGCGGAGGCGAGGAGCCGGTCGCCGCCCTCCGTGCCCCCGGCGAGGGCGGCCGCGCCGGGCGGGAGGGCGTAGCCGATGAGGGCTCCGAGGTAGGGGACGACCCACTCGTCGCACGTCTCGATGAACCAGTCGTCGTACATGCGCTCGATGTCGGCCTCGACGACGCCGGCCTGTTCGGCGATGACGGACAGCAGCGCGCGCAACTGCCCGCCGTTCCGCTCGTCCATCCTGCGGTGGACGGCGGGCAGGAGGGCGTAGAGCCGGTCGGGGTTCACTGGATCCTCCGCAGGACGAGGGTTTCGGGCACCGCGGGGTCGAGGACCACGAGCTGGGCGGCGCGCAGGCCGCGGCCGACGATGAGCCCGGTCCCGCCTTGTCCGAGATCGCCGCTGGGCACCGCACCGGGGTTGAGGGCGACGAGGCGGTCGAGGCTCAGTCCGTAGCGCAGGGCGACGGAGGTGAGGGTGTCGCCCTGGAAGATGTGGGCGGGGAGTTCCCGGTACTCGGCGCGGCGGGCCGGGACGCAGGGCGCCGCCCGGGTGAGCTGTTCGGCCAGGCCCTTCAGCCCCACCGTGTCGATGTCGTCCGGGATGCCCCCGAAGACGTCCACGTCGACGTGGTCGACGCCCGGGACGGCCTGGGCCGCGGCGATGGCGGTGCTGAGGTGGACGGGTTGCGCGAGTTCGGCCCGCGCGAAACCGAGGGCGTCGTGCAGGGCCCGGCGCACGGCGGGTTCGACGTCGTCCCACCTGTGGTCGGGCAGGACGCGGACGTTTGCGGAGACGACGAGGAGGACCCGCTCGCGCAGGGCCACCACGACCGGCAGCGCCGGGTCCCCGTAGCGGTTCAGTGCGGCTTCGAGGGAGGTGAGGAGCGGCGAGGTGGGCCCGACGGGGGTGTCGCCGACGGTCGCGACGGTGACCTGGACGACGCGGCGCCCGATGTCCTGGCAGTACTGGGCGGAGGCCTTGCCGATGCCCGCGTAGGCGCGGGCGAAGTCCTCGTGGTCGCGCAGTGACACGATCCGGTCCAGGGCGCGCAGGCGCAGGGGCACTCGGCTGCGGGTGTCGCCCGGCCCGTCCGCGTCCGTGCCTCCGGTCGCGGGGAGCGGGTTGGTGACGGCGCTGACGCCCAGCGGCCTGCTGACGACCTGGTTGACCTGGCCGGTGGGCAGATTGCCGCCGCTGCCCCCGCCGACGCGGTACGCGGCGGTGACGTTCTCCGTCCCGGTGTGCAGCCGCGCGCCGTGGACGCCGTCGCCGAAGGTGACCGCGGCCTCGCCGTCCGGGCCCGTGCGCAGCCGGTATCCGCGGTCTTCGGGGCCCAGTTCGGCGAGGTCGTCGGTCTCGTGCCAGGCCACGCCGCCGACCCGGACGGTCAGCGTGCCGCCGGCGCCGGTGGGCGTCGCCGCGGGCAGCCAGGTCAGGGGCGTGCGGCGCAGGGGGAAGGTCTGCCCGGCCTGTGCGGCGTCGCCGCTGCCGATCACCTCCCCCACGCTCTCGCCCGCCGTGGCGGGGACGACGTTGCCCTGGATGACGACGGTCTCCCGCCGGTAGCTGTAGGCGAGTTCGGTGGTCAGGACGAGCGTGGTGCGCAGCCGGTCGCCCGGGCGCTCGATGTCGGTCCGCTGGTGCACTCCGCCGAGCATGACGAGCTCCGTGCCGCGCACGCCGGTGGTGTAGGGGACGTCGGTCCGTTCGCCGGAGACGACGAGCCACCGTCCCGGGGCGAGGCCCTCGCGGGTGTCGTCGAGGGTGATCTCATCGCCCATGATGTCGCCGGTGACGGGCACTTCGGCTGCCGCCAGTGGCTCTCCGGCGGCCCATACGGTGATGCGCTCGCGGTTCTCGCCTGTGTAGCCCGTCTCGGGGAGCTCCTCCGTCAGCGTGAGGCGGGTGACCGGGAAGGCCAGGTTCTCACCGGCGCGCAAGGCGCACTGGGTCACCGTCTCCACCGTGCGCACCAGCGGAGGGGAACCCCCCTTTTCCAGAACGATCGACGTACCGGGAAGGATCGCGTCGTAAACGGCGTCGAGGGTGAGTTGCTTCGGGTTCCTGTCGTCCTCCTTGATGGCATTCTCGTCCTGCTTCTTGCCGATGGTCGCGCCGTAGGGGGTGGCCTTGACCCGGAGCCACTGGATCCCCCGGAGTTCTTCGACCGGGGTCACCGACGCCGTCCCCAGGGCCTGGTAGAGCTGTCCGGCGAGCTGCGGGCGGGTGGCTGCCAGCAGCCTGGTCAGGGCGTCGGAGCCCGCCCCGTACAGGTCGGTGATGGGCGTGGTCAGGTCGCGCGAGCCGGCGGGCGGACGGGAAGGGGGCCGTGCGAGGGCGGCGAGGACAGGGGTGAGGCCGAGCAGCACCTGGCCGTTCAGGCGCTTGCGCTCGCTCTCGCCGATTTTGGCTCCCTGGTCTTCTCCGTCCCCGTCTTCTTCGCCCTCTTCTTCCCTGTGTGCGTCGCCCGTCTCATCGCCCGCCTCGTCCCTGACCTTGCTGTCGAGCCGCTTCTCGCCGTCCCCGGTCCCGTTGCCGTTGCCCCCTGCCGGCGGCTCGCCAAGGTGGATCAGGGCCTCCAGTTCCGGGGAGTTCGTCGCCCGGGCCGCCGCGACCCGGAGCGTTCTTGCCGCGGCCGCGACCGGTTCGAGCAGCTCCACGATCGCCCGGTCGCCCTTCTTCCTGGCGATGGCGAGGTGTTCGTCGAGCCGGTTGAGCGGGTCGAAGAGCTCGGCGAAGAAGCGCGACTCCCGTTCGGAGCCGGCTTCCCGGATCGGATCGAGCACCGTCTCCCGCAGCGCGTCGACCACCTCTCTGCCGGACCCGCCCGTCGCCTCGTCGACGGCTTCGACCAGGGCCGCGGCGGCGTCGGCGTACTCGTCCTCGGGCGTCGCCGTCGCGAAGTAGACGGTGGTGCGCTGGTGCTCCGGGTCGGCCTTGCTGTCGTGGACGGTGCGGACGACGAAGCCCGCGGGCTCTTCGGGCTCCGGCTCCTGGAGGGTGGGGAAGGAGAACAGCATCCGGTCCCCGGGCCGCAGGCCCGCATGGATGCCGGAGAGCTCCAGCGCCCGCACCGTCTTCAGGCGGTCGGCGCTGAGGTCGGGCGGCTCGGTCCGGCGGACGGGCAGCTGGTTCCATTCGGCGCGGGCGTGGAGGTCCTCCGAGGTCTCGAAGGTCTGCGGGAGACCGCCCGGCAGGGGCGTGCTCTTGACCTGCGACCCGGCCGGGATCGTGGCGCGGCCGCCGGGGTCGAGGGTGTAGGCGAGGAAGGTGCCGGCGCCCAGGGCGGGGCGCGGGCAGTGGCCGACGAGCCTGCCGAGCCGGGTCAGGGACTCCTGCTCGGTGGCCGTGCCGAGGTAGCCCTCGTTGGTGATGCGCTCCTGGTAGAAGGTCAGGATGTCGCCGATGACGGCCCAGGCGTCCAGCAGGGCGACGGAGGGGTCGTCGGTCTCCCGGTGGGTGAGGCGGGCGAGTTGCCGGCGGTCCGCGGCCGGCAGCCGGGCGAGCATGGCGTCCAGGAACTGTCCGTGGGTGCCGGCGCGGCAGGACAGCTCGGGCAGTCCGGGCCGGTTCCGGATGCGCGCCGGACCGGCCGGGCCGGTGGCGGTGCGGCAGCCGCAGCGGCAGATCGGGCTGCTCATCGTCCTCCTTCGAGGGTGAGGTCCAGCAGGCCGTTCTCCGGCCGGGCGCTGTCGTCGTCGAGCCGGGCGATCTCCAGGGGCCGCATCCGCAGCACCCCGTCGTCCGGGACGGCGGGGCCGGTGCCGTGCAGCCGGCGCAGGCGGGTCACTTCCGCATGCCGCACGCCGGGGACGGCGACCGTCGCCGCGATGAGCCGGCTGGCGGGCACCGGGGTGCCGAACGACAGGGCGTCGGGGTCGAAGAAGCCCCGTCCGCCGCCGGGCAGGAGGCCGGGGCGCAGCGCGCTCAGCAGGGCCTGCTTGACGTGTCCGGCGATGTGGTGGGGGTCCACCCACACCGTCAGGGCGACGTCGAGGGGCACCTGGACGGCCTGGCCGGTGACGACGTCGTGGCCGATGCGGCGGTAACGGTGCAGGGCCAGCCGGACGCCGTCGAGCAGCTCCCGGGGCACGTCCGCGGTCCCCTGGGCGTCCAGGGCGACGTCGGCCTCGTACCAGCTGCCGTTCCAGCGCAGGGCCGCGGCCGCGCGCTGGATGCCGGGCTGCTGCTGGGCCAGTGCGGCGTAGTCGTCGGCGGTGATGGCGCGCAGGAGCCTGCGGAAGGGTTCGCGGGGCGCTGCGCGGCGTACGTCGGTCACGGGTTCGGGGTCGGTTCCGCCGGTGGCGGGCAGGGGGTTGCGGACGCGGGTGATGCCGCCGGGACGGAGGGTGCGGAAGGCGACCCGGTTGATCGCCCCGGGGCCGGCGTTCCCCACGCGGCCGTTGCCGACGCTGTACTCGGCCCGCAGCTTCGTGCCGGGGACGGGCAGGCAGCCCGCCCGCCCGTCGCCGAACCGCAGGGTGACGACGCCCTCGTCGTCGGTCTCGGCCACGACGTGCCGGGTGCGGGGGCCGCAGCTCAGCAGGTCACGGCTGGGCGTCCAGGGGGCGGAGCCCGCGGCCTGCCCGCGGACGGCCTGCTGCGTACGGCCCTCCGCGGGCCTCTGCTTCTTGCCGTGCCCGGGTCCGTCCCCTCCCGCGGGAGCCACCGGCTGGAGGAGCAGCCGGGGCAGCGCGGCGCGCGGATCGGTCCGCAGGGCGCGGGCGGCCGGCCCGTGGAGGAGCGGGGAGTCGGGAAGGACGTGCCGGGCGTCCGGCCCCCAGCTCTGGGCGAGCTCCCCGTCGACGTCCTCCTTGGGCAGGATGTATCCGGAGCGGGCCTGCTGGACCAGCGTGTCCAGGCGCCGGAGTTCGGCGTCCAGGAGGTGCGCGAAGCGGGAGAGGAGGGTGGCGAGGGCACGCCGGCGGTCCTCGTGGAAGCCGACCGCCCGCAGGGTCCGCTCCCCGAAGAGGATCCTCAGTGCGCGCTCGTCGTCGTCGGCAGCGGCGTTGTCGCCGGACGCGGAGTCACCCCGCCGGCCTCCCCCGTAGCTGCCGGAGCCGTTCCCGGCCTCATCCCCGCCGTAGTCCCCGGAGCCGGCCCCCGCGTCACCTCCGCCATGCCTTTCGGGGTCGGCGCCCGCGTCGTCCCCGCCATGGCTCCGGGGTTCGGCCCCTGCATCGCTCCCGCCAGGGCTCCGGGTTTCGGCCCCTGCATCGCTCCCGGCCTTGCCGCCGTACTTGCCCCCGGTGTCCTTCCCCGCCGCGTTCTCGGCGTCCAGCAGATTGCGGATCCTGTCGCGCGCGCGTTCCGGCAGGAGCGTGAGCTGCCGCGCCTGCGCGGCGGCGACGTGGGCCGGATCGGGGAAGGGGGCGGACCAGGTGATGCCGGTGTCGGGCAGGACCGGGGCGAAGGGTTTCCCGCCCGCCCAGTGGCCGGGCGCGGTGAACACCGGAGCGGCGGAGCCCGTTGCCCCCATCGCGACCGTTCCCCAGGTGTTGTCCAGGCCGTGTTCGACGAGGACGGCATTGCCGCGGGCCACGGCCAGGGGGGCGGTTCTGCCGCGAGCAGTCAGGTGCAGGGGGAACGTCAGGGCGTCCTCGGGATCCCAGGCGACGTCGACGACGGGAACCTGCTCGACGGCGTCGATGCGCGGCGTGACGCGGGTGAGGCGGACGGCCTGCCGGTGGGCGGGGTCGGCGTCGGCGCAGGCGCCGGTGGCCGGGCCGCGCTCCTCCTCCAGGATCAGGATGTCACCGGGGCTGAGATCCAGGACCCTGTGGGCGCGCTCCTTCTTCAACTCGCCGTCCCGCAAGGTGGCTTCGGTGGCGCCCACGGGCAGGTGGCACTGCTCGTTTCCCCAGGCCCACAGCTCGATACGGCTATGGGCCGCGCGTAGCCGGATCCTGCGGTCCTCCAGGGGCCGGAAGCAGACCTGCCCCTGGGCCCGCAGGACGTCACCGGCGATCACCGGCCCTGCGTCCGGGAGCCGCCCGGGGGGCACGACGGCGAAGGCGAACTCCCCGGGGTCGGCGTCGTTCAGGTCCGTGTCGGTCTCCACGCAGACGAAGGTCCGGGCGGCGCAGCCGTCGTGCATGGGGTAGTCGACCAGGCGGGCGTGCCGGCGGACGGAGGTCCGCAGCCGGGCGGTGTCCAGGTACGCCTCGGCGGCGACGGCGTCCTGCTGGTAGCTGAGCCGGTCCCCTACGTGGGCGAGGATCTCCACCAGGGTGATGCCGAGGTCCGGCACGTGCCGCTCGTGCCAGTCCGGCATGGTCAGGGCGAGCCGGTCCAGGAGCAGGCGCCGGAAGCCCGCGTAGTCCTTGGTCAGGTAGTCGATGGCCGGAGCCGGGCGGGCCGGGGGCGGGGGCGGGGCGTCGGCGGGCCGGCAGTCCAGGCCGGTGGGGCAGTGCTGCCGGAAGCCGAACTCGTACGCGGCGTAACGGGAGTCGAAGGCGTGACCGAGGGCGAGCAGGCGGTACGTGGAGGCGTCGCCGCGCCGGTCGAGGGCGAGGTGCACGTCGGTGGCGGGATCCCCGTCGGCGCAGCCGTGGACCGTGGCGCCGACGACCCGGATGCCGGTGACCCGCCGGCCGCCTTCGATGCGGAAGCTGTGCCGGTCGATGCCGGGGGGCACGGTGCCGAACAGCGTGACGGTGAGGCCGCGCTGGTCCGCGTCGACGGCCACCGAGTCGATGCCGGCCAGCCCGGCCCGGCGCACGGAGGCGCGGCGCCGCTCGTCGTCGCAGACCGGCAGGCCCGGAGGGTTCATGCCGCGGTCCCCCCGTCGACGACGACGCTGTGGCGCTGCCCCGTCGCGGCGAGCCGGTAGCTCAGCGAGACCGTGAGGGCCGATTCCTCGGCGGTGACGACGAGGGACTCGACGGAGAGGAGGTCGCCGAGCCAGCGCTGCAGTGCGGCCTGGGCGGTCAGCTCCACGGTGGCCGCGAGCTCGGGGCCGTTGGGAGCGAAGACCAGGTCGAGCAGCCCGCAGCCGAAGTCGGGGCGGTTGACGCGCTCCCCGGGGGTGGTGAAGAGCACGATCTCGACCATGTCGCGGACGTGGTCGGCGTGGCCGGTCTCCGCGGTGCGGCCGCGCTCGTCGATGCGGTAGGGGAAGTCGATGTCCACGGTCCGCTCAGCTCGCTCTCACCTTGATCTGCATGGCCTGGACCATCGGCGGTCCGGGGGCCGGCACCCCGGTGCCGGGCCCCGGACCGGGGGGCGGGGTCGGCTGTACGAGGACGGGCCGGCCGCCGGCGAGTACGCGGGCGGAGAACTGGAACCAGCGCACTGTGGCGCAGAAAGGAGGTGTGCTGGTCAGGGAGCAGCCCGCGACCACGAGGACGTCCGAGACGGTGGCGACCGGCTGCAGGCTGACCAGCACCTTCTGCTGGGTGGGCGCCGGCAGGGTCACGACGCCCGGCGGGTGGGCGCACATCATCACGGCTCCGGCGTGCAGGACCAGTCCGGGCATGACCCGCCCTCACCCCACGACCTGCAGCGAGGTGCCGTTGATGCTCACGACCGGCCCCTCCAGCTTGATGCTGGCGAGCCCCGGCCCGCAGGAGAGCTCGATTCCCAGTGCGGTGATCTTGATGTAGGGCCCGGCCTCGCCCAGGAACTGCAGTTTGACGCCGCCCATCGGCGGCGGCGCGTCGCTGATCACCAGGGCCTTCTGCCCGGGGGTCGCCAGCACGATCTGCGGGGTCCCCGGCGGGGTGGTGCGGGCCGCCGGGGGCACGTCCCCCGCGCCACCGCGCCAGAACCCCACCCACACCGCCCGGTGGGGGTCGCCCTCCAGGAACTGCACCCACACGCCCGAGTTGACCAGCGGTACGACGTACATGCCGCTGGCGACGCCCGCCACGGGCGAGAGCGGCGAGGCCCAGATGCCGGGCGTGTTGCCGAGCACCTCGGGGACGCGCACCAGCAGCCGGCCTTCCTGGAGCGGATCCACGTTGGAGACGACCACGCCCTGGTGCAGGCCGTGGAACCGCTTCGTGGTCGAGGCTGTCATGGGATCACCACCGGTGTGTTCGAGACGAGGCCCTCGCGGGCGAGGCTGAAGCTCTGCTTGTACTCGCCGCGCTTGATCTCGTGCGTGACGCTGCGCACGTACCACAGGCCGTCGTAGGCCAGGCCCGCGCCGCGGACGCCCACCAGGCGCCGGGCGCTCAGGACGTGCCCGTAGCGCAGGACGTCCAGCCGGCCCTGGCCGGTGACGACGTCGCTGGACCGGGCGCTCTTGCCGAGACCCACCAACAGGATCTCCGGGAGCGAACGGTTCGTCAGGCCGAGCAGCGGCTCCTCCTTGAACGCCGGTGCCGGGCGTACGGCGAGGGGCGGCCGGAGGGGGCTGGCGTCGGGGACCGGAACCGGGATCACCTGCTTGCTGAGGGGCTCCGTGACGCCGATCGTATAGGCGGTGCGCCCGGTGCCGTCGTAGCCGAAGCTCAGCGATTCGACGTTGGTCGCGGCGTCCGAGTCCACGGTGAGCGCGGGCTGCGGCACGCCCACCCGCACCTCCGGCCCCCAGTAGGCGATGTTGGCCCCCGGGAGGGGGCCGGAATCGATGTAGAAGACGTAGCCGACGCTCGTCGCGAGGGACTTGAGGTACACCAGGTCGGTGTCGCACTGGACCGGCGGCGTCTTGAGCGGGTTCGGGAGATTGTCGAACAGGGGAGGAATGGCCAACGGCAGGATGCCGTACCGCGCATAGGCCGCGCACACCGTCATGACCTGCAGCGCGGACGCCTGGGCCGGGTAGGAGGTCAGCTTCGCCTTCTGGTCCATGACGATGGAGATGTCCTGGCCCGTCACCGTGAGCGTGGAGCTCCCCGGAGACGACCCGCACGCCTGGTCCTGACGTGTGATCAGCCCGTCCATCAGGACGTGCGGCATGCCGCCGACGACGGCCATCACGATGATGCGGGTCTCCGGGTCCAGCATCCCCAGCGGGAGCATCTCCCGCGTCACGGCCGACCGCTTGCCGAGCGCGAACGTCAGCTGGAAGCCGCTGGCCCCCTCGGTCGCGGCCGTGATCTGCACGGAGCGCAGGGCGTCGATGAGGGAAGGGGGCGCCGGTGTGGGCACGTACTTCCCCGTGAGCAGCATCAGTTGCAGGCTGTGGGTCATCCCGGGGCTTCCCCCACCGCGTACGTGCCCGGCACCCCCGCGGGCAGGGTGATCCGCAGCCGCCGCCCGGGCACCGCGGTGAGGTCGTCGGGGCGCAGCACCCGGTGGGCGTCGGCGATCCGCCAGTCCTGCTCGGGGTCGCCCAGGTGCCGCGCGGCGAACGCGTCGAGCCGGTCGCCGGCGCCCACCGCCTCCTCGCGGACGGTCACCAGGTCCTCGGGGTGCGGCGGGAAGCGGCGCCGGACGTAGGTGACGGTCCGCCCGTCCGGACCGGTCCAGGTGGCGGTGGGGAGCCCGCGGTAGCGGCTGGTGGACTCGAACATCGGCGTCTCCTCGGTTCCCCGCGCTCAGATCCCGGTCAGGCCGACGGCGTCGGAGCCGTACGCGCCGAGGGCCGCGAAGCTCTCCTTGCCCTGGTGGTAGCGGAGGTAGAGCGCTCCGGCCCGGTGGTCGAAGCCGACGTCGTCGGTGGTCAGGGTGCGCACGGAGAGGGTCACTTTGGCCCGCACGGGCTGGAGGGCGCTGTCGTACGCCTCCTCCGCGACGGACATCTCCGTGATCCGCACCGGTACGACCCTGCGCCGGCCGAGCACGAGGACGGTCAGCGGCGCCTCCACCGGGGCGATCTCGATCATTCCCATGGACGACAGCCGGTCGCTCTCGCGCAGTTGCGCCCCCGTGGGGTTGATGGCGCTCTCCAGCGCGGAGAGCACGGCGAAGAGCCCGGTGCCGACCGCCGGGTCGGGACGGCCTCCCTTGTCGGTCCGGTCGGCCGCGTCGAACTCCGCATCGAACCGGAACGTCTCCTGCGGCGGGCCGCTGAGCCGCAGCGCCTCCAGCCGGTCCCCGCCCCCCGATCCGGTACCGCGCGGCTGCAGGCTGCGGGTGAGGGTGTCGGGGTTGTACTGGAACGGCGCCACTCGCAGGACGCGGCCCTGCTCGGGGTCGAGGAACACGAATCCGCCGCGCAGGGCGAGGGGGGTCGTCATCGGGCCGCCTCCCGGTGCGCGGCCGGGGCCGCCGGAGGGGACAGGGGCGCGCCCGCGGACCCGGCGGGGCCGGGATCGCGGCGGAACGGCCGCGCCGTGGCGAGGGTTCCGTGAACGGCGCGGGCGATGCGCCGGCCGAGGGCGGCGGGGTCGGCGGTGGCACGTACCGGGGCCGCCGTGGCGCGGCACAGGTGGACGTCCGCGAGATGCGCGAGCCCCGCCTGCCCGCCGGGCGGCGCGGCGGCGAGCAGGGCGCCGAGTTCCGCCTCCAGCGCCCGGCTCAGGGCGGCGGCCCGGTGACCGGGGACGCCCTCCAGCACCAGCCGCTCGATGGACAGTTCGACCTTCACGGGGTCACCTCCGGCTGACCGTCCCAGGAGAAGTCCGCTGCGGGCAGCGGCATGTCGGCCTTGCGCAGTTCGGCACGGGCGGCGGCCAGGACGGCGGGCATGCCGATGGGGGTGCCCGCCGAGGCGGCGCTGAAGGCCGCGTTGAGCGCGATGTTACGGATCATCCCGCCGCTGAGCGGGAGCTCCGCCAGCCGGCCGGCGTCGAGGGCGTCGACGGGCGCCGCGTCCGGGAAGGCGCGCTCCCACATCAGGCGGCGTTCGGCGGGGCCGGGGAAGTCGAAGGGCACGATGAAGCGCAGCCGCCGCAGGAACGCCGTGTCCAGCGCGCGCCGCTGGTTGGTGGCCAGGATCGCGAGGCCCCGGTAGGACTCCATGCGCTGCAGCAGGTAGCCGACCTCGATGTTGGCGTACCGGTCGTGGGAGTCCTTGACCTCGCTGCGCTTGCCGAAGAGCGCGTCGGCCTCGTCGAAGAAGAGGATGGTGCCGCCCGGCTCGGCGGCGTCGAAGAGACGGCGCAGGTTCTTCTCCGTCTCCCCGATGTACTTGCTGACCGCCGCGGAGAGGTCCACCCGGAACAGGTCTAGGCCCAGGTGCCGGGCGAGCACCTCGGCCGCCATGGTCTTGCCCGTGCCGCTGGGCCCGGTGAACAGCGCGCTGATCCCCAGCCCGCGGCCGGTCCGCTGCGCGAAGCCCCAGTTCCGGTAAACCGTGTCGCGCTGGGCCACCTGGGCCGCGATCTGCCGCAGCAGCTCCGCCTCCTGCGCGGGCAGCACGATGTCGTCCCAGCCGGCTCCCGGCTCCAGGCGCTGGGCCAGCCCGCCCAGGCGGGGGCGGGTGCGCACCAGGCAGTCCCGCCAGGCCGCGTCCGGGTCGCCGCCCGCGGCGGCCCCGATCTCGTGGATCGAGGGCAGGTCCAGGGCGAACTGCCCGGCCAGCCGGTCCGCATCCGCCGGGGGCAGCAGCGTGCGCCACGCCGCGGCCCGTTCCGCAGCAGGCGGCGGGACGACCTCCACCACCGCGGTCGGGGCCGGCACATCGGACCGGGTCTCCCTGGTCGCCACCAGGCACGGCCCGCCGATACGGTCGAGAAAGCGGCCGAGCCGGCCGGCCGCCTCTCCCCCGGCGTGTACGTCCCCGTCGGCGCACGCCTCGTCGGCGGTGTCGGCGTCGAGCCACAGGGCCAGGGGCAGCAGACGGGACTCCCGTTGCCAGAGCCGGGCCACCGTGTCGAGCTCCGCCGCCGCTCCCGGCAGCAGGCCGGCCGGCATCCCGTACAGCAGCAACCCCGCCGCGGCGGCGGCCTCGACCGCCACGGCGCGCTTCGTCTCCCGGTCGGGGCCCAGGAGCTGGACGACCGGCATGCGGCCGCCGGACCACGCGGGTACGTGCTGCCAGTGGCCGACGATCTCCTCGGCCGCCGGATGACCGGAGCCGGAGCTCGCGGCGCCGGAGCCCGGAGTGCCGGAGCCTGAGGGGCCGGAGCGCGCCGCACCGGGTGCGGGCCGCAGGAGGGTCACCAGCGATTCGAGGCGCTCGTCGAGGTAGTCCAGCCCCTTGAGGTGGTTGACGATCCGCTCGTCGGCGCGCAGGGGGCTGGTCACCAGCGTCCTGCCCGCCGCGCGGTCGACGTCGACGAGGCGCCAGTAGCGCAGCCCCCGGTACGGGGAGAGCACGTCCCACGCGGGCTCCGGCAGGACCGACAGCGCCAGCGCGAAGGTGGCGCAGGGCAGGCCCGGGTCGCCCTGAGCGGCCGCGCACAGCTCCGCGAACGCGGGATCCAGCTCCGGGGCGGCGCACAGCAGGAGGGTGTGCCGCTCGAACACGGACAGCCCCAGCAGCCCGCCGAGGGAGACGAGGGCCGGCGGCGGGTCGGCGGCTGCGGCACGCTCCATGGCCGCGGCGGCCGAGGCGAGTTGCTTGTCGGTGACGCGAGACTGCGCCGCCCCTGCGCCGCTCGGGGCGCCGGCGGTGTCCGGTCCGAGAGGGGCATCGGCCGCGTTCCGCCCGGGCGCCGGATGGCTCCCGGCGGCCGGATGGCTCCCGGCCGTCTGCGCCCGGGCGCGCAGCAGGAGCCGCAGCCACGCGAGCCCGGCCTCCAGATAGCGCTCGTTGACGTCGTCCCAGGTCTCCGGCGCGCCCTTCGACGCACTCTTCGACGCACTCTTCGACGCGCTGTCCACCGGGGTGACGGCGACGGCGCGCTTGGAGGCGCGGTCCGACTTGACGGAGGTCATGTCACCACCACCGCCAGGTCGTCGTTGAAACGCGGTGGGGTGGCTTCGCCGTCCACGACGACGGAGCTGTCCACCCCGTCGACGCGCAGCCGCAGCACATGGCGGCCGGGCCCGGAGAACGGGAAGGAGAAGGTCAGCTTCTTCTCGCGCGGCCCCCGGAAGGCCGTGACGGTCACGGGCCGGTCCCCGACCAGCAGCTGGACCCGCTGGCCGACCGCGACCGACGGTTCGCAGTCCACCTTGAGCTTGACTTTGCCGTCCGAGCCGCGCCGTCCCTTCAGCGGCAGGGGGGACGTGGTGATGCGCGGGGCGACCGCCAGCGGGAGCGTCCGCGTGACCTGCCGCGTGCCGTCGTCACCGGTGAGGACGACCGCCACCGACCACGGTCCGGGCACCAGCTCGTCCCCTCCGACCTTGGCCCGCACCTCGCGCTCGCTCACCGCGGTCGTGGTCAGGGGGACGGCGCCGAACAGCGGGTGGGTGAGGTGGACGACCGGTGTCCCGGCGTCCAGCTTGCTGCCGGTCAGGACGAGTTCGTCATCGACCGCCGCGACCTCCGGGGTCACGCCGGTCAGCGCGGGAGACGGATCGGCCGGGTCCGCGGCGGCCTCGGGCCCCCGCCCCTCGGCCCCGCGCCGCACCACCGGCAGCGGCGTACGGGCGAGCCGCGCGCTGTCGAGCAGCACGACGCGCGCCTCGTACCCGACCGAGATCCGGTACTGGCTCTGGAAGGCGCTCCACAGCTTGGACATGTCGTCGACGGACAGGTCCGCCGGAGTGATCCGTACGGGCTCGGGCTGCAGGTGGGCGTCGCCGAGTTCCGCCGACTTGTCGTAGTCCTCCGGCCCCAGT
This sequence comes from Streptomyces roseifaciens, assembly GCF_001445655.1. Taxonomy (NCBI): domain Bacteria; kingdom Bacillati; phylum Actinomycetota; class Actinomycetes; order Kitasatosporales; family Streptomycetaceae; genus Streptomyces; species Streptomyces roseifaciens. The sequence continues at coordinate 1,303,701 of NZ_LNBE01000003.1, read as the reverse complement.
ACGCAGTGGTCGTGCAGGGCCGCCATCGCCGCGCCGAGGATCCGCAGGGCGGCCCGGCTGTGCGGGTCGTCGTCGGTGTACGGGGTGAGGAGATAGTGCAGGACGACGGGCAGGGCGGGCCGGCCGGTCTCTCCCGGACGGATCCCGGGCGGATCGGCATTGCGCCAGGACCCGTCGATCGTCATCCGGTACAGGAACACGTTCAGGGCCGGCTGGTGCTGGCCGGACGCGGCCTCGTCCGGCGTCGTCGAGGTGACCTTGAGCCCCTGGACCGTGTTGGTGAGCGCCTTTCTCAGGACCTGATGCAGGGCGTCGGTGACGGCGGCGACGGCGGCGGAGTCGCTCATGTCCGGCCCCGCAGGTATTCGTCGAGGCCGGGGCCGGCCTTCCGGGCGTGCCCCGCGTCCTCCTGCGGGCGCGCGGCCGGGGACGCCGGGGACGCCGCCCGGACCTCCAGCCGCTCGATGCTGATACGGACGACGGTCTCGGCGTCCCGCGCGCCGGGGGCGGGCTGCCGCAGCCCGGTCCGGCCGGGTTCCGCGCGTGGCCGCCCGGCGGGAACGGACTCCGGCGGCCCGGTGCGGACGGACAAGGGGATGGCCGGGGGGACGGGGGACCGGACAGGCCGGACGGGGTGGGCCGCGGGAGGAACCGGCGAGGCGCCGGGTGCGGGAGAAGGCGTGGCCGCGGCGGGTGCCTGGGGGCGGGGCGGAGGCGGGGGTGCGGCGGGGGGCTCCCCCGAGTGCCGCGGCGTGGGGGATTCGGTGCCGACGGCCGTCGCCGGGTGGGCGGCAACCGACCGGGGTGGGGCGGGAGGTGGCGCCGGGGTTGCGGCTGAGGCGGGTAGGGCGGGTGGGGCAACGGAGGGTGTCGCCGACGGGCGGGGCTGTTCGCTTTCGGGGACGGTGAGGCTGTGGGGGCGGACGGAGACGGGTGCGGCGGGCTCGTCGGAGTCCCGCTTCCCGTCCGTGAGCCGACCGTCCGGGGCGCTGCCCGAGGAGGCCTTCGCCTTGGGACTTCCCGTGCCGGACGACCGCCGGCCCGCCGGCCGCGTCCCGGACGGTGCCGTTGCACGGGAAGCAGGACGGGTACGTGCGACGTCCGCCTCGTAGGTGCGCTCGGTGGGCGGCAGGCCGGGCGCCGGCGGCGCGGCGGACGGACGGCGGGGTTCACTGTCGGGTCCACTGCCGGGCCCGCCGGCGTTTCCGCCGTCCGAGCCGCTACCGCCGCGCCCGCCACGCCCACCCGGAACGGCAAGGCCTTCGCCCTCCGCCGCAGACCCCTCCGTCTCCGGCTCGCGCAGCCGGGGAGGCTCCGGGTCGAACAACGACGGAAGCCGTGGCCGGAGGCGCGGGCCCGGCGCGCCCAGCAGACGGTCCACGAAGTCGCTCACCCGGCCGCCTCCAGATAGAAGCGGCGGCGCGCGGGGCTGACCGCGAGGACGTCCTGCTCCGTCCAGCCGTAGGCGCGGGCGAGCGCGTGCACCTCGTACAGCAGGCGGCGCGCGTACCCCTCGATCTCGGCCCACAGGTGCCCGGCGACGTCCAGTTCCGCAGACCAGGTGTGCCCGCACCCGGGACATTCCAGGGCCACCGTCGTCTCCGCTCCCGGATCGACGCCGGGGAGCCGCCGGGCCACTTCCTCCAGGACGTGGCCCGGCAGAGAGCCCGCCTCCGGGTTGGTGCCGACGACGCAGCGCTGCAGCAGGGCCCGGCGGGAGTCGCACCCGCCACGGGCGCCGGCGACGGCCAGCAGGTCGCGCAGGGTCAGGGCGCGGTACGTGACGTCGCGGCCGGCCGCGCGGAAGCTCCCCGTGGGCGGCGCCGTCCGCGCCCCGGGAACGGCCGCCGGCGCCGGCGGCCGCAGTTCGGCCGTCTCCACGGCGACTTCGAGGGGTTCCCCGCACGCCGGGCAGTCGGCGGCACACGGGAGGGAGCTGCCGAACGCCCGCTCCCGGAAACCGAGCAGCAGGGCGTGGAGAGCGGCCAGGGTGAGGTCGGCGACGGGCTCCGCGTCCCCGGCGGCGGTCCTGGCCAGCAGCAGGGCCCGGTCCTGCGGGCCCTGCCCGCTCCCGGACTCCCACACCGACAGGAGCTGTGCCTCGGTCAGCTCGGCCACCACGCCGTCACCCCGATGCGGTGTCGGTGAACTGCGGGAGCTGCGGCGGCGTGGTGGGCTCCCGCACCCATCCGTGGTGCTCCAGCTTGATGTGCTCGAAGGCGACGGCGTTCGCGTTCGCGTCGAGGTCGGGGAGGGCCTGGTACTCCGACACCCAGCAGTCGTGGACGGAGTACGACAGCACCTGCTGCCCGGCCTCGTCGAACACGTCGATGATGAGGTCGCGGCGGAAGTCCTTCAGCGAGGTCTCCAGCCCGCCGGCCGACTTGCGCAGGCTCCACACCTTGTTCGCCCACTCCTCGAAGGCGGTGTCGGCCGTGCAGCCGCGCTCCAGGGTGATGGCCTCGTACTCGGTCCGGCCCGGCAGCTTGCGGCTGGTCCCCGGATCACCGCCGTCCCGGTGCTTGACCACCTCCGTGGTCCGCTTCAGACCGCTGACCTTGCTGATCCCGGCGATGTACGTGGTACCACCGCCGAACTTCACCCGGAACCGGAAGTTCTTGTACGGGTCCCGGCGCGTGATCTCCGGCATCGTCCTCGCTCCTCCTGCCTCCTGCGACCTGGAACCGGGCCTGGAACTAGACCTGGACCTGGCCGGCGAGCTGCTGAATGTGGATGATCACGAACTCCGCGGGCTTGAGCGGCGCGAACCCGACCTGGATGTTGACGATCCCGCGGTCGATGTCGTTCTGCGGGTTGTTCTCCCGGTCGCACTTCACGAGGTACGCCTCGGCCGGCGTCCTGCCCTGGAACGCCCCCTCGCGGAAGAGGGAGTTCATGAAGGCGCCGATGTTCAGCCGGATCGAGGCCCACAGCGGCTCGTCGTTCGGCTCGAACACCACCCACTGGGTGCCCCGGAACAGACTCTCCTCCACGAAGAGGGCGAGCCGGCGCACGGGAAGGTACTTCCACTCGTCGGTGAGCTGATCGTTCCCGCGCATGGTGCGGGCGCCCCAGGCGACCGGGCCCACGGCGGGGAGCTCGCGCAGGCAGTTGACCCCGAGCGGGTTGAGCCGGCCGTTCTCCAGATCGGTCAGCGGCATCTCCAGTCCCTGAACCCCGTTGAGCGACGCGTCGGTACCGGCCGGTGCCTTCCACACACCACGCTGCGCATCGGTACGGGCCATCACACCGGCCATGACCCCACAGGGCGGGAAGTCCCGCACGAGGCCGTCGCGACGGGAGTCGGAGGCGAGGATGCGGGGGAAGTAGACGGCGGCGTTGCGGGCGTCGTCGCCGCGGAGCGGCAGCTCTTTCCGGGCCTCTTTGACAACGTCGTCGGCCGTGTTCTTGGCAGTCCATTCGTCAGGAGGGTCGACGAGCAGAATGGCCCGTCGCTTGACGCAGAGGTCCGCAGCCTCGGTCAGCAGTTTCTTGCGCTCAGGGGGCTTCAGCCCCGTGTTCACCGTGACATCGGGAAGGCACAGGATGTTGAAGATGTCGGTCTTGAGCAACTGGTAGAGACCCGACTTCGCGAGTTCGCTGCCCAGGTAGTCCTCAGCGGCGGGAGGTTTGTCGTCAGGGACGTTGTCGATCTTCGTGAAGCGCTTGTCCTCGCCTCCCGCTCGCGGCGGCCTCGCCGGTCGCTCCCCTCCTTCGCCTTCGTCGGCAGACCCCTCGTCGGGCTCGTCGGGGGTCTCCTCGTCACCCAGTTGGTTGCCTTCCCCGACCGTCTCGTTCATGTCCGGGGGCGCGGTCCCGTCTTCGACCCAGGTGACGAGCTGTGATCCGGTCAGGACCCGGCGCAGGCTACGCGGACTGTCCGCATCCACGCTGACGTTGAGATACTTCTCCTCCACGTCCCTGGCGATGTCACGGATCGTGAGGTTGTAGACGCCCTCCACCGTCTTCGTCTCGTCCCCCTCTTCCCGCACCGCCTCCACACGTGCCCGTAGGCTCTTCGCCCAGGCCCCGGGGCCGATGGGCGCCAGCATGGGTCTGCCGGACTTCTTCTTCCCGACAGGCAGCCTCAGCGGTTCCTGGCTCGGCACCACCCGCACGATCTCCGCCTCTGCCCCACCGTTGCGGTAGAACTGCTCGACGGCGTAACTCATGGCGCTGTCCTTGTGCAGCCCCCCGAACTGCTGCTCGTAGTCGGCCCACGAGGTGATGTGCACCGGCCCGTCGACCGGCCCCCGCGGCGCCCAGCCCACGAAGGCGGCGATCGACGTCGGGACCCCGGTGATGGTCCGTACGGAGCCCTTGACCTCGTCGATGTAGACGCCCGGGTAGCTGACCTTCACCGGCATGACGCCTCTTCTCTCCGACGGTACGGGGGCTACGGAGCGGAACGGGTTCCACCGTAGGAACCGATGCCGGGCGGGAGACGGCCGAGCGGCGCGTGTCTCCTCCGGTCAGGGGACCCGTCAGGGCCGTTCAGCGCAGCGGCTGCCGCCGGGGCGGCCCCGTTCGGCGACCGCTGTCGCATCGCCCACCGTCCAAGTGATCCAGGAACACGACGGCGCAACGTCCCCCTCCCCCCGGAGGGAACGCCGCGCCGTTCACGGATCACGACGCGATGGACGTCAACTCCTCGATGCGTTCGGCGAAGTCGGGGTCGGGTAGGGGGAGGTCGAGGGCGTCGTTGTCGTCGAGGGCGTGGGGGACGTAGGCGATGACGGCGTTGGTGGCGGCGGAGAAGACGCTGGTGCCGCGGAGGTGGGCGAGCAGGCTCAGGACCGCGTTGAGGTCCGTGCGGTCGATGGTCTCGGGCGTCTTGGGGATGAGGTGTTCGAGCCCGGCCTGCTCGTGCCACAGTTCGGCTTCCCTGCGCTCGCCGAGGGCCATGTGGTGCAGGTAGAGGCAGCAGGCCGCGCCGCGGTTGCCCGCTCCGGCGGCGAACTGCCACCAGAACTGGGCGGAGTCCCCGCGTTCGGCCAGGTGCAGCACGCAGCCCAGGACGAGCGCGCCCGCGGGTTCGAGGATGCGGCAGGTGAGGAAGCCGCCGAGCTCGTGGAGGTTGCGGGTGACGACGGTGCGGCACAGTGCCTGCAGCTGGCGCCGGAAGGCCCGGTGGGGCAGGTCGCTCCGCTCGGCCGTGCGGGCCGCCGCGGTGCGGGCGGGCTCCATCTGGTCGTCGAAGGACAGGGCGCCGTGCAGCATCCGGGCGGTGATGCGGGCCGCGAGCCGGGCTTCGGCCGCCTGGGTGTCGGCCATGGTGTAGGGCGGCCGGACGAGCCGTACCCGGGCCAGCGCCAGCTCCAGCGAGGTGTGGCCGGTCACCTGTCCGTCCCCCCTTCGTCGCCGGAGGGGCCCTGGTCGATGCCGAGGGCGTGCTGGAGGCGGTGGCGGGCGAAGCGTGCGGCGGAGCGCACGCCGGCGGGGGTGATGCCCATGATGCTGGCGACCTCGCGGGTGGAGTGGCCCAGGACGTGGAGCAGGACGATGACGTCGTGCTGGCGTTCGGGCAGGGCGTGGATGGCGTCGTAGACGGCCAGGCTGTGTTCGAGCTCGCCGATGGGGTCGAGCGCGTGGTGGAGCGCGGTGGTCTCGAAGGCGGCGGTGTCGATGACGGCGGGCCGCCGGCCCCGGGCCCGCGCCGTGTCGACGGTGCGGTGGCGGACCACCGCCCAGGCGTAGGCGTTGGGGGATTCCTGGGAGAGCACTTCGGACCAGGCGAAGTAGAGCTCTTCGAAGGCCTGGTCGACGGCTTCTTCGGCATCGTGGCGGTGGCGCAGGTAGAGCTCGGCCCAGTGGATGTAGATGCCGCGGTAGAGCTCGTGGAAGGCGCGGTAGTCGGCGGGGAGTCCGGTCACGGGAATGACGCCTGTGCGGGGAGAGCGTGAGGGGCCGGGGTTCATCGCATCCCTCCCACCCGCCGGCGCCGGGGTGCGCCCTCGGGGCGGCGCGGCGGCGCGGGCTGCTGGTTCAGGCCGATGCGTACCGTGGCGGCTGCGGCGCGCCGCAGCAGGTGCCAGGCGTCACCGGCGAATACGCGTGCGACCATCGCTGCGGTGAGCAGGTCGCCGGCGAGTTGAGATTTCACGGAAGCAGGGATCCCTCCGGTCGGCGGACAAGCGGCTCGGGCGCACCGGCGGCGCACGCTCCCCCGGGCGCCGCCTGCTGCCCCTGTCGGAGGAACCCTTCTTCGTCCTCCGCCCATAAAGGCGACCGCCGCGGCCGGAACGTGCAACGGCAGAACGTAAAGAGTTACGGAAGATGATCGTCCAGTAGTCCGGTGCCGACGCCCCGATGACGCGATGACGCGCCCGGCCTTCCCCCGTGGAGGCCGGGCGCGTCATCGGCGTCAGGCTCGGCTCAGCTTCGGCTCAGCTCAGGCTCAGCCCATCAAGTGGCCCAGCACCGACCGCACCGCCCGGTCCACAGCGGTACGCGCCTCCTCGCTGTGGTCGGTCGTCTCGAACCCGTGGTGGCCGAGCGGCACGTCGACCACTTCGACGTCGGCCTTGCAGTCCTCCGCGGCGCTCAGGAACTCCCCGACCGTCGCCGCGATCGCCGCGTTCTCCAGCCCCACCCGGGTGAGCACGACCGGCAGCCGCCCGGCCGAGCTCACCGCCTGCACGGGGCGGAACCGGGCGTCCACCAGCCCCCAGCCCGGCAGCGGCGCCAGCACGGGATAGGTCATCGCCACGCACCGCAACCACGGCGGCGGCTCCGCGAGCGGGTCCGCAGACAGCAGCCCGCCGCCGGAGAAGTACCACAGCGCCACGCGATCCCCGTCGACACGCGGATCGGCCCGTACGCGCTCGACCGCTGCCGCGACGTCCTCGGCGGCACGCGCGTAGTCGGCGAGGCCGTGCAGCCGGTGGTCCAGCATCACCCCGACCGCACCCAGACTCGCCACGTACCGGCAATAGCCGACGTAGCCGGGCCAGTCCCGCGGTGTGGGCCGCTCGTCGGGGGCGACCGGGCCGCCGTGGACGAACACCACCGCGGGACGAGGCCGGTCGGCGTCCGGTGCGCCCGGCGGATCCGGCAAGTAGAGATCCACCTCGCCCACCCGCTCGCGCGGCCGCTCCTCCACGTCCAGGAGGAAGGGCCGCAGATGTCCGGGCTGCTCGCCCGGCGCCGCGGTCACCCGGTGCCCTTCGCCCGCGGCGGCGCGAAGCAGTACGTCGGCCAGTTCGTCGGGGGTGGAGAGCATCGGCCAGTGGCCGGTGCCCAGTTCGAAGAAGGTCACCTGGGGGTCGGCGAGCCACCGGAACTGCGGCGGACCCGACGTCACCAGGAACTCGACCATCTCGATGCTCGCCCCGTTGGCGGTGCACAGGACGCCGGTCGTCGGCAGTCCGGAGCCGGCGCCGGACAGCCGGAGCGGCTGGGTGAGCGTGCCCGCCGGCTGCGGCACGGCAAGGCGGTCCATGCGCGCCAGCGCCTCCGCGGGGACGCCGTCGGTGCTGCCCCATCGCTGCCACTCGTCGTGTTGCGGCGCGGGGATCCGCCAGTCTCTCTCGCCCTGCCCGCCCTGCTGCGACAGCCCCTCCCGGACCGCCTGGTCGGGCACCAGCGCGACGGCCGCGTCACCGTCCTGGGGCAGGCCCGCATCCAGGTAGACGATGCGGGAGATCCGCTCCGGTCGCCGGTCGGCGGCGCCCAGCACCGGGTGGATGCCGTAGTCATGGCCGACGATCACCACCTCCGAGGCGACTATCCCGTCGATCAGCCGGACCAGGTCCTCGATGTGCGTCTCCAGGTCCGTGCCGGGCCCGGCCGGACGGCGGGGGTCCCCCATGCCCGTGAGCGTCACCGGGTACACCTCGGCTCCCGACTCCCCGAGCCGGTCGGCCACCTCCTGCCACACCCAGCCCCCGGTGAAAGGGCCCGACACCAGAACGAACGCCGTCATGATCGCCTCCTCGCATACCGCATACCGCACTCCGCGGAACCGGCCGCATGGGCCGTCCGCGCTCGCCGGTACGGTAAGAACTCCCCCAGAGGGAGATTCAAGGGCGATCGGAATCACCCGGCCCGGCCCCAGAGCCCCTCAGCAGCGCCTCGGCGCCCCCTCAGCGCCCCACAGGCAGGCCCCGGGGCTCCTTGATCCGCTTCATGATGATCTGCGAGTTGACCTCGGTGATGCCGGAGAGCGCGGTGAGGCGCTCGATCCACAGGCGCTCGTAGGCGGCGAGGTCGGCGACCGCGATGCGGAGCAGGCAGCCGGGGCTGCCGAAGAGGCGGTAGGCCTCGATCACGTCCGGGATGTCCTGGAGCGCCGCCTCGAAGGCCTCGACGGCCTCCCGGTCGCGCTTGACCTCGATCGAGACGAGGACCTCGAAGCTCCGTCCCACGGCCTCGGGATTGATGATCGCCCGGTAGCCCTGGATGACCCCGTCCTGTTCGAGCTGGCGGACGCGGCGCATGCACGGGGAGGGGGTCAGACCGACGCGATGGGCGAGCTCCTGGATGGTCAGGCGGCCGTCGTTCTGGAGCTCGCGCAAGATATTTCTGTCGATTCCGTCCATGGCGCAATTATCCACCACGCTCGTCCGCTTTCCGCGCTCAAATCAGCGATCCAATTGCGTCCGATTCGTCCTATCGTTTGCCCTCCGGCCGCCGCTCCCCCGTGGACGAGCGCCGTGATCTTCAGGTTTCAGAGCAGTGATCTTCAGAAAGGGCGGGCAGACGTGGGACAGGTCGTCGTCATCAGCACGGGCGGAACGATCGCCAGCCGCTGGCAGGGCTCCGGGTTCGCCGCCGACGCGCGGGGCGGGGACGTCCTGGCCACGGCAGCGGTGCCCGCGGGCATATCCGTGCGGGTCGTCGACCTGATGAGCGTGAACAGCGCCCGGCTCACCACCCGCGACCAGCTCGCCCTCCTGCGCACCGTGCACGAGGTCCTCGCCGACCCCGGCGTCGACGGCATCGTGGTCACGCACGGCACCGACACGCTGGAGGAGTCGGCCTTCTTCGTCGACCTCCACCACCACGACCCCCGCCCGGTCGTCTTCACCGGCGCCCAGCTCCCGCTCGAAGCGGCGGACGGCGACGGCCCGCGCAACCTGCACGACGCCCTGCTGACGGCCGACACGGCGTCCATGCGCGGCCTGGGCGTCCTGGTCGCCTTCGACGGGCAGGTGCACGCCGCCCGGGGCACGATCAAGGTGCAGACCCTGGCCGCCGACGCGTTCGCCGACCCGTCCGGCAGCCCCGTCGCCGACGTCAAGGACGGCCGCGTCCTCGTCCGCCGGCAGCCCGAGCGCCCCGCGCCCCTCCCCCTGCCGCAGGCGGACGCCCCCCTCCCGCGGATCGACGTCGTCATGCACCACTGCGACGCCGACCCGCTGCTGTTCAACGCCGCCGTCGAGGCGGGCGCCCAGGGCATGGTCCTCGTCGCCACCGGCGCGGGCAACGCGACGCCCGAGGTCGCCGCCGCCGTCGAGGCAGCGGTCTCCCGCGGCGTGCTCGTCGCCCTGACCACCCGGGTGCCCTCCGGCCCCGTCGCCGAGATCTACACCCAGGGCGGCGCCGTGGACCTCGCGGCCGCCGGAGCCGTACTGACCGGCACCCTCCGCGCCGGCCAGACCCGGATCGCCGTGCTCAGCGCGGCGCTGGCCTCCCCCGACGCGGAGGAGCGGACGCGCGTGCTGCGGCAGCTCGTCGCCGCCCCCGCAGCCGGAACCGCGTCCGCGCCCGTATCCGCATAAACGTTTCCTCCGCGGCCCCCCTCTCTCCTTCCCCCGCGGTCCGTTCCCCCTCCGCTTCCCCACCGCACCCCGATCGGATCCCCCCATGTCGGCCTCCGCCCCCGGCTCCTCCCGCAACGAGCACGACCTCCTCGGCGAACGCGACGTCCCCACCGCCGCGTACTACGGCATCCACACCCTGCGCGCCGTGGAGAACTTCCCCATCACGGGCACCCCCATCTCGGCCTACCCCGACCTCGTCACCGCCCTCGCCTCCGTCAAGCAGGCCGCCGCCCTGGCCAACCGCGACCTGGACCTGCTCGACGACCGCAAGGTGGGCGCGATCGTCCAGGCCTGCGAGGAGATCCGCGCCGGGCGGTGGCACGACCACTTCGTCGTCGACGTCATCCAGGGCGGCGCCGGCACGTCCACCAACATGAACGCCAACGAGGTCATCGCCAACCGCGCGCTCGAACTCCTCGGCCACGACAAGGGCGACTACAAGCACCTGCACCCGCTGGAGGACGTCAACGCCGGGCAGAGCACGAACGACGTCTACCCGACCGCCGTCAAGGTCGCGCTGCAGCTCGCCGCCGAGCGGCTGCTGCAGGCCATGGACGTGCTGCGCGAGGCCTTCGCCGGCAAGGCGGAGGAGTTCGCGGACATCCTGAAGATGGGCCGCACCCAGCTGCAGGACGCCGTGCCCATGACGCTGGGCCAGGAGTTCGCCGCCTACGCCGTCATGCTGGAGGAGGACCGCGCCCGCCTGGCCGAGGCCTGCGCCCTCATCCGCGAGATCAACCTCGGCGGCACGGCCATCGGCACCGGCCTCAACGCCCACCCCAACTACCCGGGTCTGGCCTGCAGCCACCTGAGCATCATCACCGGCATCCCGCTCGCGGTCGCCGGCGACCTCGTCGAGGCCACGCAGGACATGGGCGCGTTCGTCCAGCTCTCCGGCGTGCTCAAGCGGATCGCCGTCAAGCTCTCCAAGACCTGCAACGACCTGCGCCTGCTGTCCTGCGGCCCGCGCGCCGGCCTCGCCGAGATCAACCTGCCGCCCGTACAGGCCGGTTCGAGCATCATGCCCGGCAAGGTCAACCCGGTGATCCCGGAGGTCGTCAACCAGATCGCCTTCGAGGTCATCGGCAACGACGTCACCGTCACCTTCGCCGCCGAGGCCGGCCAGCTCCAGCTCAACGCCTTCGAGCCGGTCATCGCCCACAGCCTCCTCAAGAGCATCGGTCACCTGAGCGCCGGCTGCCTGACGCTGGCCGAGCGCTGTGTCACCGGCATCACCGCCAACCGCGAGCACCTGGCCCGCCTCGTCGGCCAGTCCATCGGCCTGGCCACCGCGCTCAACCCGCACATCGGCTACGAGCAGGCCACCGCCGTCGCCCAGGAGGCCCTGACCACGGGCGCCTCGGTGCACGACCTCGTCCTGGCCAAGGGCCTGCTCACCCAGGAGCGGCTCCGGGAGATCCTCCACCCGGACAACCTCGCCCGCCCCCACACCCGGGCCGCGGCGACCGTCGAGGCCTGACCGCACCGGAACCACCGGCGGCAGGCCGTCCCCCGGCCCCGGCCCCCTCAAGCACAGCAACCACCAGCACCAGAAAGAAGAAGCACCCCCATGGCAACGGCGCCCAGCGTCTCGTACTCGATGACGGTCCGGCTGGAGGTTCCCGCGAGCGGGACCTCGGTCAGTGAGCTGACCACGGCCGTGGAATCCTCGGGCGGTTCGGTGACGGGCCTCGACGTGACCGCTTCCGGTCACGAGAAGCTGCGGATCGACGTCACGATGGCGACGACCTCGACCGAGCACGCCGACGAGATCGTCGAGAAGCTCCGCGGCATCGAAGGCGTCGTCCTGGGCAAGGTCTCCGACCGTACGTTCCTGATGCACCTCGGCGGCAAGATCGAGATGGCGTCCAAGCACCCCATCCGCAACCGCGACGACCTCTCCATGATCTACACCCCCGGCGTCGCCCGCGTGTGCATGGCCATCGCCGAGAACCCCGAGGACGCCCGCCGCCTGACCATCAAGCGCAACAGCGTCGCCGTGGTCACCGACGGCTCCGCGGTGCTGGGCCTGGGCAACATCGGCCCCAAGGCCGCGCTGCCGGTGATGGAGGGCAAGGCCGCGCTCTTCAAACGCTTCGCGGGCATCGACGCCTGGCCGATCTGCCTGGACACCCAGGACTCCGACGCCATCGTCGAGATCGTCAAGGCCATCGCCCCCGGCTTCGCCGGCATCAACCTCGAGGACATCTCCGCCCCCCGCTGCTTCGAGATCGAAGCCCGCCTGCGCGAAGCCCTCGACATCCCCGTCTTCCACGACGACCAGCACGGCACCGCCATCGTCGTCCTCGCCGCCCTCACCAACGCCCTGCGCGTGGTCGGCAAGGCCATCGGCGACGTACGCGTCGTCATGTCCGGCGCAGGCGCCGCCGGAACGGCCATCCTCAAGCTCCTGATCGCCGCCGGCGTCAAGCACGCCGTCGTCGCCGACATCCACGGCGTCGTCCACGCCGCACGCCCCGACCTCGTCGACGCCGGCCCCGAAACCGCCCTGCGCTGGATCGCCGACAACACCAACCCCGAAGGCATCACCGGCACCCTCAAGGAAGCCGTGCGCGGCGCCGACGTCTTCATCGGCGTCTCCGCCCCCAACGTCCTGGGCGGTGACGACGTCGCCGCCATGGCCGACAACGCCATCGTCTTCGCGCTCGCCAACCCCGACCCCGAGGTCGAACCCGGCATCGCCCGCAAGACCGCCGCCGTCGTCGCCACCGGCCGCTCCGACTTCCCCAACCAGATCAACAACGTCCTGGTCTTCCCCGGCGTCTTCCGCGGACTCCTCGACGCCCAGTCCCGCACGGTCAACACCGACATGATGCTCGCCGCCGCCCGCGCCCTCGCCGACGTCGTCGCCGAGGACGAACTCAACGCGAACTACATCATCCCCAGCGTCTTCAACCCGAAGGCCACGGAATCCGTCGCCGCAGCCGTCAAGCGCGCGGCCCTGACGCTCCGCCAGGGCGAGTAGCGGCGCGTCCCACATGAAACGAGCGGCCTCCCGGCCGGCATTCCGCCGGCCGGGAGGCCGCTCGTTCGGCAAGTGGGCTGCCCGGCGCCGCCGGTCAGCGGACGGGCTCCGCCTCCCCGTCCGCCTGCGCGCGAGCGAACTGCGTGCGGTACAGCTCCTCGTAGCGTCCGCCCGCGGCCAGCAGCTCGCCGTGGGTGCCGCGTTCGACGACCCGGCCGTCCTCGACGACGAGGATGAGGTCGGCCGCCCGCACGGTGGACAGCCGGTGGGCGATCACCACGGCGGTACGGCCCTCCAGGGCCTCGGCCAGCGCCTCCTGGACGGCGGCCTCGGAGGTGGAGTCGAGGTGGGCGGTCGCCTCGTCGAGGATGACGACGCGCTGGCGGGCCAGCAGCAGGCGGGCGATGGTCAGCCGCTGCCGCTCGCCGCCGGAGAGGCGGTAGCCGCGCTCGCCGACGACCGTGTCCAGGCCGTCGGGCAGGGAGGCCACGAGCCCTTCGAGCCGGGCCCGCCGCAGCGCGTCCCAGACCTCCTCCTCGGTGGCCTCCGGCCGGGCGAGGAGCAGGTTGGCGCGGACGGTGTCGTGGAAGAGGTGGCCGTCCTGGGTGACCATGCCGAGCGTCTCGCGGACGGACTCGGCGCTCAGGTCGCGGACGTCGACGCCGCCGAGGCGTACGGATCCGGCGTCGGTGTCGTAGAGCCGGGGCAGCAGCTGGGCGATGGTCGACTTCCCCGCGCCGGAGGAGCCGACCAGGGCCACCATCCGGCCCGGCTCGGCGCGGAAGGAGATGCCGTGCAGGACCTCGGTGCCGCCGCGGGTGTCCAGGCCGGCGACGTCCTCCAGGGAGGCGAGGGAGACCTTGTCTGCGGCCGGGTAGCCGAACCGGACGTCGTCGAACTCGACCGAGACCGGCCCGTCCGGCACCCGCCGGGCGTCCGGCTTCTCGGCGATCAGCGGCTTGAGGTCGAGGATCTCGAAGACGCGCTCGAAGCTGACGAGGGCGCTCATCACCTCGACGCGGGCACCGGCGAGGGCGGTCAGCGGGGCGTAGAGGCGGGTGAGGAGCAGGGCGAGCGCGACGACGGCCCCCGGCTCCAGCCGGCCGTGCAGCGCGTAGAAGCCGCCGAGTCCGTAGACCAGGGCCAGTGCCAGGGCGGAGACGAGCGTGAGGGCGGTGATGAACGCCGACTGGGCCATGGCGGTGCGTACGCCGATGTCACGCACCGCGCGGGCACGGGAGGCGAACTCGGCCGACTCCTCCGCGGGCCGCCCGAACAGCTTGACGAGGGTGGCGCCGGGCGCGGAGAACCGCTCGGTCATCTGGTTGCTCATGGCGGCGTTGTGGTGGGCGGCCTCGCGCTGCAGCCCGGCCATGCGCGAGCCCATCCTCCGGGCGGGCAGGACGAACACGGGCAGCAGGACGAGGGCGAGCAGCGTGATCTGCCAGGAGATGCTGAGCATCACGCCGAGCGTCAGGAGCAGGGTGACGGTGTTGGAGACGACGCCGGAGAGGGTGTTGCTGAAGGCGCGCTGGGCGCCGATGACGTCGTTGTTGAGCCGGCTGACCAGGGCGCCGGTGCGGGTACGGGTGAAGAAGGCGACCGGCATCCGCTGGACGTGGTCGAAGACGGCGGTCCGCAGGTCGAGGATCAGCCCCTCGCCGAGGGTGGCGGAGAGCCAGCGCGTGAGCAGCCCCAGGCCCGCCTCGGCGACGGCGATCACGGCGATGAGGAGCGCGAGCCGGGTGACGGTGCCGGAGTCGCCGCCCTTGACGATGGCGCCGACCACCCGCCCGGCCAGGATCGGCGTGGCCACGGCCAGCAGCGCCATGGCCACGCTCAGGAACAGGAACTGCCCGATTCTCCTGCGGTGCGGCCGCGCGAAGCCGCCGATGCGGCGCAGCGTGGCCCGGGAGAAGGGCCCCCGGGCGTCCTTGGCGTTCATCGCGCTGTGCAGCGAGTTCCAGGCGGTGATTTCCATGCTCATGGGGGGGCTCCTCGGTGTCGTCGTATGCCTGACACGCTAGAACCTCAACCAAACTTGATATCAAGCGCCGCGTGACGCCCCGGCGTGCGGCGCCCCGCTCCCGCCTCGGAAGGCGCTCCCCGGGAAGCCCCCTTCAGGCCCGTCCCTCACGCCTCCTCACGCCTCCTTACGCCCCTCCCGCCGGCTCCTTCCCGTGCCACACCGTCGTCACGTTGCAGAACTCCTTGATGCCGTGGCCCGACAGCTCGCGGCCGTAGCCCGAGCGCTTGACGCCGCCGAAGGGCAGGGCGGGGTGGGAGGCCGTCATGCCGTTGAAGAAGACGCCGCCCGCCTCGATGTCGCGGGCGAAGCGCTCCTGTTCCGCCTCGTCCCTTGTCCAGACGTTCGAACTCAGGCCGAAGGGGGTGTCGTTGGCCAGGTCGACGGCCTCGTCGACGTCCGCCACGCGGTAGACGGTCGCCACCGGGCCGAAGGCCTCCTCGCGGTGGATGCGCATGTCGGGGGTGATGCCGGTGAGGACCGTCGGCTCGTAGAACCAGCCCTTCGGGTGTTCCTTGGGCCGCCCGCCCCCGCACAGGGCCGTCGCGCCGCGCCGTACCGCGTCGTCCACGAGCTCCTCGAGGTCGGCGCGGCCCTGCTCGCTGGCCAGGGGGCCGACGTCGGTGGTCTCCTCCATGGGGTCGCCGACGGTCAGCGCGGCCATCCGGGCGGCGAAGCGTTCGAGGAAGGCGTCGTGGACATCGGCGTGGACGATGAAGCGCTTGGCGGCGATGCACGACTGGCCGTTGTTCTGGACGCGGGCCGTGACGGCGGTCCGCACGGCGCGGTCGAGGTCGGCCGACGGCATCACGACATACGGGTCGCTGCCGCCCAGTTCGAGGACGGTCTTCTTCACCTCGTCACCGGCGATCGACGCGACCGAGCGCCCGGCGGGCTCGCTGCCGGTGAGCGTCGCCGCGGCGACCCTGGGGTCGCGCAGGATGCCCTCGACGGCGCGGGAGCCCACGAGCAGGGTCTGGAAGCAGCCCTCGGGAAAGCCCGCGCGGCGGAAGAGGTCGCCGAGGTAGAGCGCGGTCTGCGGCACGTTCGAGGCGTGCTTGAGCAGGCCCACGTTGCCGGCCATGAGGGCGGGGGCGGCGAAGCGGATCACCTGCCACAGCGGGAAGTTCCACGGCATGACGGCGAGGACCACGCCCAGCGGGCGGTAGCGGACGCGGGCGAGCGAGGCCCCGGAGTCGTCGACCTCGGGCTGCGGCGGACGCTCGTCCGCCAGCAGTTCCTCCGCGTTCCCGGCGTACCAGCGCATGGCCTTCACACACTTCGCCGCCTCCGCGCGGGCCGCGGCGAGCGGCTTGCCCATCTCGGTGGTCATGGTGCGGGCGACGGCGTCCCGGTCCTGCTCCAGGAGGTCCGCGGCCCGGTTCAGCAGGCGGGCCCGCTCGGCCGGGTCCGAGGTGCGGTAGCCGCGGAACGCCGAAGCGGCCGTGGCCAGGCACTGCTCGATCTCCTCGGCTCCCATCTCCTCGAACGTCCTGAGCGTCTCGCCGTTCGCGGGGTTCACCGTTGCGATGGGCATGGGTGCCCTCCTCAAGCTCGATGCCTCGACCACTGTGCGCCTCGACGGGGACGTGCCCGGGGGCGCACCCAGGGGCGTACGTACCCCGGGGGCGTGCCCCCTCCGTCCTGTACCACGCCGGGCGCGGGTCAATCCGGCGGCGGGAACCGTTTGACCCATCCGGTGAGGACCCGCTCGGCGGTACGGACCTCACCGCCGCCCTACGGCTCTCACCCCGTCCTACGCGCCTTCACCCCGCCCTACGGCTCTCACCCCGTCCTACGCCCTCACCCGCCCTGTGCCCTCACCCCGTCCTGCGCTCCCCCGCATCGTCCGCGACCCGCTGCTGACCGGGCAGCATCCGCATCGCCTCCTGCGCCCCGGCACCCGCCCCGCTCTCCGCCCCTGCGCCCCCGGCCGCCGGGTACGGGCACGGCAGCGCACGGCAGCGGTACATCCAGGCCACGGCGCAGCCGGAGGCCAGCCCGAACGCCAGGCACGACACCCACGGCAGCCAGGCCCGCCCGGTCCGTTCGCCGACGTCCATCACCCAGCCGATCACGGCGTTCCCGCCGGCCGCCGTCGCCCCGGAGAGCACGTAGAACAGGCCGAAGTACGTCCCCGTCAGCCGCTCGCGGCCGAACCGCGGGATCAGCCCCAGCACCGGCGGATAGGCGACCATCCCGCCGAAGTACAGCAGCAGCGAGGCCGAGATCATGACCAGGAGCCGCGGCACCACGTCGCCCGCGCCCTCCGGCGGCGCCGCGTCGCACACCAGCAGCGGCGGGACGAAGCCGAGCCCTATGACGGCGATCCCGGCCCCCACCCAGCGCATGCCGCCGCCGCGCTGCTCCAGGCTCCGGGTGATCCGGAACTGGAACAGCAGGTTGGCGACCGCCCCGGCGCTCAGCAGCAACGCTTCCGCCCCGCCCCAGCCCGACGCCTGCTGCGCACCGTCCGGCAGCAGCATGTAGAGCTGGTTCTCCATGATGAACATGCCGGTGGTGGCGAAGGCGAAGCACAGGAACCGGCGGTTGCCGAGCACCTCGCGCAACTCCCGCAGGATGGGATCGTGCTCCGCGTCGACCTCGCGCGCCGGGAGCACGAACGCCTGAGCGACCGTCAGTACCGCGAACAGCCCGGCCGCCGTGAGGGCGCAGATCCGGAAGTCGGTCAGGTAGAGCACGCTGCCCGCGAGCAGCCCGACGAGCGAGCCGATGGTCGCGAAGACGTTGAGCAGGGCGAATGCCTCGGCCTTCCGCTCGCCCGACTCGTGCGAGACGTAGGAGCGCACGGCAGGGTAGAAGAGCGCGGCGGCGAGACCGCTGATGCCGGAGGCGGCGAGCAGCAGGGGCAGGGAGTTGCCGAAGGAGAAGAGCGTGAAGCCCACGGTCCGCAGCGCGCACCCGGCGATGATGACCACGCGCGGCCCGAGCCGGTCGGCCGCGGTGCCGCCGATGATGTACATGCCCTGCTGGCTGAGGTTGCGCACTCCGAGGACCAGTCCGACGACGGCCGCCGACATTCCGAGATCATGCCCGATATAGGTCGCCAGAAAGGGAATCAGCAGATAGAAACCGGCGTCGATGCCGCACTGGTTGATGAATAGCAATCGCAATGCGAGAGGGCACTCGCGGACCGCCCGAAGAGTTCTCATGTGCGTCCCTGCAGTCAGCCCGAGCGAGGGGACATCATGGGTTCCGGCCCCGGTCGCAGGCCGGTACGCCCCAGCGAATGGCTTGTCAGCCCGGGTTCCCACGCACGGGAGCAGACGCACTCGGTGACTTGGCGGAGCGGCCGATCATATGCTTGGGTCGACTTGTGCCCGGCAGCTCCCCGGCCGCGCTCGGAAGGGTACTCAGCGATACGTTAGCAAAGCCGACCTGTTATCAACAGGGTGAGATTCCGGGCGGTGGCAGCGCCCGGAGCACACCGGCACAAGGAAATTGCGCCCGGCTCTTCCTTCGAGAGCTGGAACTCTCGTGCCCCGTTATTCCGTTCACGGGACGGACGGCCTCGGCGAGCACGCGACGGCATACTGGCCGAACCCGTGCCACCGCGCCGGCACTCCTTCCGCCGGCCCCCGGATCCCCGGGTCCCGGCCCGCCACTCCCCCGGGGCAACCGGCATTCCCCCGCACGGGTGAAAACCGCGACTGAATTCCCGTAAACAGAACACGGATTCTCCGCCGAATCCATTCTTCAGACCACAGCCCGCCCGAAGATGCCGAAAGACCCACGTGCCGCGGGCAACTTCGCGACGATGTCCGTATGAACGACCGGAACTTCTTGGAGCGCACCAAGCAGTTCGCGCTCTACCTGGCCGAGCTCCAGACGAGCCTCGACCCGGAGTCCTACGCACTGCTGCTGCGGATTCTGAAGGGCTTCAACGAGGCGATCGTGCACCGGGAGCGCGGGGTCGACATTCCCTTCTCCCCACGCGAAAAAGAGTTGTTCACACCCGAGTTCGGCCGGGTCCTCACCAGGCTCGCCGGATTCCTCGGGCCGCACGGCATGCACGTCGTCGTCGGCACCCACGGCACCTCCGCGGACTCCGGACCGCCGGGCGGCGCGGGCTCCGGCGACCACGACCGGCGCGAGGTCGACGCCATCGCCCGGGCGAGTGGCATGCACCCGTAACGGGCCGGTGCATCGTCTACAGTCTCGTCCGCCGTCCGCAGGGCCGCGGGCGGCGGGGCCACCGCCCCGAACCCGATCATGGGAGGCCACGCCCTCGTGCCCGCTTCGCCCGCCGCCGACCTGACCACCGGTCTGGCGGTCAACCTCCTCGACGCCTCCTCCCTGCTGACCGCCTTCGGCGCCCTCGGCATCGCCGTGGTGATGTTCGCCGAGACCGGCCTGCTGATCGGCTTCTTCCTCCCCGGGGACTCCCTGCTCTTCACCGCCGGACTGCTCGCCCGCAGCGGGGCCCACTCCGGACCGCACCTGGACCTCATCCAGGTGCTGGCCGCATCCGTGGCCGGCGCCCTCGCCGGCGCCCAGGTCGGCTACGTCCTCGGACGGCGCGGCGGCCGGGCGCTGCTGACCCGCTCCCGCAGCCGCAAGCTGCACGAGGGCGCCGAGCGGGCCGAGGAACTGCTCGCCCGCTACGGGCACGCGCGCGCCATCGTCCTCGCCCGCTTCGTCCCCGTCGTGCGCACCGTCCTCAACCCCCTCGCCGGGGCCCTGGGCGTCGCGCCCCGCACCTTCGCCCTCTGGCAGGTGACCGGCGGCCTGGTGTGGACCGTGGGCCTCGTCCTCGCGGGCTACGGGCTGGGCTCGGTCGTGCCCGACATCGACCGCTACCTGCTGCCCGTCGTCGGCGCGGTCGTCGCGCTGTCGCTGCTGCCCGTCGCCCTCGAACTGCTGCGCAGCCGCGGGCGGCGCCGGGCCGTCACGCCGGAGACCAGCCCTGCTCCCGCACCCAGCGCCCGGCAAGAGCCGTGAACGCCCGCGCCGCGGCGCTCCGGTAGCCCGCCTCCCGGCACAGCAGCGTGACCGTGCGCGCCGGAAGCGGCGGCGCGACCGGCACGGGGTGCAGCCGCCACGGCCCGCGGGTGATGGCCTCGGGCAGCACGGTCGCCAGCGCGCTCCTGCCGACGATCTCGGCGAGCGCGTTGATCGAGTTCGCTTCGACGGCGATGCGCGGCGTGACGCCGTGCTCGGCGAGGAAGGCGTCGATGTGCCCCCGGGTCGCAAAGTCGCGGCTGAGCAGGGCCAGCGGATGGTCACCGAGCCCGGCCACCGGCAACGGCTCGCTCCGGCCGGCGCAGGGGTGATCCGGGCCGACGACGAGGCCGAGCGTCTCGGTGAACAGGTCGGTGCCGGCGACCCCCGGCAGATGCGCCCCGCTGAACGCGATGCCCAGGTCCAGCTCGTCGGCCAGGAGAGCCGCTTCGATCCGGTCCTGCGCCATCTCGCGGAGGTCCAGCGCGATCCCCGCGTGCCGGGCGTGGAACTCCGCCACGAGCGGCCCGATCAGATACGCGGTGAACGTCGGCGTCACGGCCAGCCGCAGGCTTCCGCGCGAGAGGTCCTGCACGTCCAGCACCGCGCGCTCGCCCGCCGCGAGGTCCTGCAGGGCGTGGCGGGCGTACCGGGTGTACGCCTCGCCCGCGTCGGTGAGGCGCACGGTGCGCCCGGACCGGTCGAGCAGCTGGACCCTCAGGGACCGCTCCAGCTGCTTGATCTGCTGCGACAGCGTCGGCTGCGAGACGTGCAGGGCCTCCGCGGCGCGGGTGAAGTTCGCGTGCTCGGCGACGGCCAGCAGGTACCGGAGGTGGCGCAGTTCCATGCGGGCAACTATAGACAGCACCGATGGCGACTACGGATCACGCGGGAATCCATCTATCGGTGCTGCTCGGCCGAGCACGGGTGCCGCGGTCAGCCCTCCCCGATCCCCGCGAACCAAGTGGCCCCGGCCTCCGCCGCGTGCTTGATGCGCCGCACCGCGAACTCCTGCATCGGCGGCAGGGCGTCCGGCTCGAACCAGCCCACCTCCAGGGACTCGTCGTCGTTGACGCACGCCTCGCCGTCCACCGCCCGGCACAGGAAACAGGTGTCCATGAACTGACAGACATCGCCGTTGGGGTAGGTGACGGGATCGAGCGCCTCCACGACCAGCACGCGCTCCGCCACGCAGTGGACGGCCGTCTCCTCGTACACCTCGCGCACGATGGCCGCAGCGGGCTGCTCGCCGGGATCGGGAATGCCGCCGATGATCGCCCACTGCCCGTTGTCCGAGCGGCGGCCGAGCAGCACACGGCCCTCGGCGTCGAGGACCACGGCGCTCACGCCGGGGATCCAGAGGAGCTGATGGCCCGCGGTCGTGCGCAGGTCCCGGATGAAGTCGGGGGTGGGCATACGCAGGAGCCTAGTGGGCCGCGGGGGTCTGCCGTTCACCCAGGTGGCGGTAGGGACGGCGGAAAAACCCCAGGTCAGGCCGGAGCCTTGCGCCCAGGGGCGAGCCGCAGGGCCTGACGGATCACCCGTACGGCGGACTCTGCGTCGTCGACCGTGACCGTGAACGTCCGCCCATCGCCCAGGCGCAGCACGAACCCCTCGCCGCGCCGCACCACGACGGCCGTGCCCTTCTCCGGGCGCCAGCGATAGCCCCAGCCGCCCCACTGCCGCGGCGTGACACGGGGGGCGAAGTCGGCATCGACCACATGGGCGAGCAGGATGCGGGTGCGCGGCACTCCGATGTGCCCGCAGCGCACCTCCAGCGCTTCCTTGTCGACCCGTACGGCCACATGGACGAACGCCAGCGTGCCGTAGAGCATCAGCAGCCCCGCCGCGACGCAGCCGACGACCGCCATGACGAGAGGGGCCAGACCCGAGCTCCATGCGCTGTCGACGGCCAGCTCGACGCCGAGCGCCAGGCAGGCTGCGCCGGCCGCGGCGAGCAGCCACTGGACGCGGTTCGTCGCACGACCGGTCCAGACGGCGAGGTCCTCGGCGTCGTCGGCCGGGGAAGGGGGTCCGGCCGCGTCCGTCTTCTCGTCGCCCTCGTGGCCCTGCGGGCCCGTGGAATGGTCCCTCATACCACGCAGCCTACTCACCTTCCGCCACCACGGCAGGGGTGATGCGCGGACCGCACCGGATCGGGTGGTCAGGGACGCACGGCGGCGGCCTCGAGGAGGGAGCGTCCCTCGGGGTAGGTCAGGGAGGCCGCCTCCATGGCGCCCTCACGGCCGCCGAGCAGCACCGTCAGGCGCCCCGACGGCTCGGCGTCGGGGGCGGGAGCGGCCCCGATCCGGCGCAGCGCCTGGGCCGCGACGGCCTCCGCCGACCCGTACAGCGTCAGGTGCGGCACCGCCGGCGACAGCCGGGACTCGACGGCCGCGCGGATACGCTCCGCGACGAGCTCGTAATGGGTGCAGCCCAGGACGACGCCTCTTACATTGCGGGGCGTGAGCGCAGCCGCCGCGGCGATCGCCGCGTCCGCGGCCGCCAGGTCGGCGTGCTGGACGGCGTCCGCCAGGCCCGGGCAGGGCACCTCCGTGACCTCGACGCCGGCCGCGAAGTCCCGGATCAGGCCGCGCTGGTACGGGCTGCCGGTGGTGGCCGGGGTGGCCCAGATCGCCACGGGGCCGCCGGCCGCCGCAGCGGGCTTGATCGCGGGCACGGTGCCGATGACCGGCAGCTCCGGCTCCAGCTCCGCCCTTATCGCCGCCAGCGCGTACACCGAGGCGGTGTTGCAGGCGACGATCAGCGCGTCGGGGCCCTGGGCGGCCGCGGCCCGGGCACAGCCCAGGGCGCGCGCGATGATGTCCTCGGTCGTACGGGGTCCCCACGGCATGCTGGCGGGGTCGGAGGACAGGACCAGATCGGCATCGGGCCGCAGCCGGTGCACAGTGGCGGCCGCCGCCAGCAGCCCGTTGCCGGAGTCCATGAGCGCGATCTTCACCCGATCACTTTAATCGATGGCCGGAGGCGGACGGCCCGCCGGGCGCCACACCCGGCCACGAACGGCCGGTCCGCCCGGGCCGGGTTCGCTCCGTTTCCCGGAACGAAAGCCTCGTGTGCGGCAGACTTCAGCGGATGAGCGCGCTGACTTGGATCACTGTGGGTTCCCTGGCCGCGTGGGTGTGGCTGCTGCTGGGCCAGGGCTTCTTCTGGCGGACGGACGTCAGGCTGCCCGGGCGCACACCGCCCGCGCAATGGCCGTCGGTCGCGATCGTGGTGCCCGCCCGGGACGAGGCCGAAGTCCTCCCCTCCAGCCTCCCCTCCCTGCTCGCCCAGGACTACCCGGGCCGGGCCGAGGTCTTCCTGGTGGACGACGGCAGCTCCGACGGCACCGGCGACCTGGCCCGGGCCCTGGCGGCGGAGCACGGCGGTCTGCCGCTGACCGTGGACTCCCCGGGGGAGCCCGGGCCGGGCTGGACGGGGAAGCTGTGGGCGGTGCGGCACGGCATGGCGCTCGCCCGCGCCCGCACCGACGCCGAGTACCTGCTGCTCACCGACGCCGACATCGCCCACGCCCCGGACAGCCTGCGCGAGCTCGTCTCGGCGGCCCGGTCGGGCGGCCTGGACCTCGTCTCGCAGATGGCCCGGCTACGCGTGGCGACCGTCTGGGAGCGGCTGATCGTGCCGGCCTTCGTCTACTTCTTCGCACAGCTGTACCCGTTCCGGTGGATCAACCGGCCGGGCGCGCGGACGACCGCGGCCGCCGGCGGCTGCGTCCTCCTGCGCCGCGAGGCGGCCGAGCGGGCCGGCGTCCCCGACAGCATCCGCCAGGCCGTGATCGACGACGTGACGCTCGCGCGGGCCGTACGGCGCACGGGCGGCCGGATCTGGCTGGGCCTCGCGGACCGCGTGGACAGCGTGCGCCCGTACCCGCGCCTGGGGCAGCTGTGGCGGATGGTCTCCCGCAGCGCGTACGCACAGCTGCGCCACAATCTCCTGCTGCTGGCCGGGACGGTCGCCGGACTGGCCGTGGTCTACCTGGCGCCGCCGGTGGCCGTCGTGGCGGGCGCCCTGACCGGCGAGACCCTCCTGCCGGCGGCAGGGGCCGCCGCCTGGGCGGTGATGGCCGGCACCTACGTGCCGATGCTCCGCTACTACCGGCAGCCCCTCGTGCTGGCGCCCCTGCTGCCGTTCACCGCCCTGCTCTACCTGCTGATGACCGTGGACTCCGCGGTCCAGCACTACCGGGGCCGGGGCGCGGCCTGGAAGGGGCGGACGTACGCCCGCCCCGAGGCCACGCCCTGAGCGCCCCCGCCGGTCACTTGCGGCCCGGCGTCCAGTTCATGCCCCAGCCGTACGCGTGGTCGAGCGTGCGCTGCGGGCTGACTCCGCGGTCCGGCACCAGGTAGCGGGCCTCGCGCTGGACGACGAGGTCCCCGTTGTTGTTGGTGATGAGGGCCAGCGCGCAGACGTTGGAGAGCACGGTGCACTCGTCGAGCGAGAAGTCGACGGGGGCGCCGTGCTGCGGCTGCAGCGTGACCGTGGCGTGGAGCCCGGCGAAGCTCCGGGCGCCCTCGTAGATCGTCACGAAGACGAGGATGCGCCGGAAGTCGGCGATGTGGTCGAGGTTGACGGTGAGGTTCTCACCGGCCTCGACCGCGCCCGTGCGGTCGTCGCCGTCGAGCTGGATGAACGGCGGGCTGTGCAGCGACCCGAAGGAGTTGCCCAGCGCCTGCACCACGCCCTTGGAGCCGTCGCGCAGCTCGAAGAGGCACCCGAGGTCCAGGTCCAGGTCCGAGTGCATGGCCATCGCCTTGCCGAACTTGTGGGCCCACCCCTTGAACTGCTTCTGCACGCCCCAGTTGAGGTTGACGCGCAGCGAACCGGACGTGCCGCCCTGCTTGGTGAGCGAGACCGTCGGCGATTCCTTGGTGAGCGTGACCTTCGTCAGGCGCACCGGCTGGGGCGCGGGCGGCGCCACGGGCGGGGGCGGCGGGGCGACCGGCTGCACGGGCGGCGCCGCGGGCGCCTGGACGGGCGGCGCCGGTATGGCGGCCGCGACGGAGTGCGAGGCGGGGGCGGGCGCCGGGGCCGGTACGGCGGCCGCCTGGGGCTCGTCGACGGTGATGCCGAAGTCGGTCGCCAGGCCCTGCAGGCCGCTGCTGTAGCCCTGGCCCACCGCCCGGAACTTCCACTCGCCCTGGCGCCGGTAGAGCTCGCCCAGGACGAAGGCCGTCTCGACCGTGGCGTCGGTGCTGTCGAACCGCGCGAGCTCCGTACCGGCGGAGGCGTCCATGACGCGGATGTGCAGGCCGGGCACCTGCCCGAAGGCCCCGCCGTCGGCCGAGGCGGCGAGCACCACGGTCTCGACGGCGGGCTCGACCGCGGCGAGGTCCACGGTGAGACTGTCGGTCGTCACACCGGCTCCCGCCGGCTTCTTGCCCTCGTGACGGACCGCGCCCGAGGGGTGCACCGCCTGGTTGTAGAAGACGAGGTCCGCGTCCGAGCGGACTCTGCCGCCCACGAGCAGCAGGGCGGAGGCGTCGACGTCCGGCACCCCGGGAGCCGCGTGCCACCCCAGCTCGACCCGCACCGCCGGCGCCGGAACCCGGACATTGGCACCTTTCATCATCCCCATGCTGCACCCCTGTATATGGACGGCCTCTTGCTTGCAGGGACAACGTACCGTGACGGCCGTTTGTCCCTGCTTGCCGTGGATCAGGAGGGTTGGGGTGCAGGTGCGTGGGTGGCCGGCGGGGGTTTCGGCCCGGTGGCCGGTGGGCGATGCGTGGGCGCGTCGGGTTTGGCGGCGGTCGGGGGGACGGGCTTGGCGGCGGTCGGCGCCACGGGCCTGGCCGCGGTGGGTGCGACGGGCTTGGCGGCCGTGGGGGCTACGGGCCTGGCTGCGGTCGGGGTCACCGGCTTGGCGGCGGTCGGTGTCACCGGCTTTGCCGCCGTGGGCGTCACAGGGCGCACGGCGGTAGGCGTCACGGGGCGCACAGCCGTGGGCGTCACCGGTTTCACCGCAGTGGGCGTCACCGGGCGGGCAGCCGTGGGCGTCACCGGCTTGGCCGCCGTCGGTGTCACGGGCTTGGGCGAGGCCGGCACGACCGGCCTGGTGGCGGTCGGCGTCACCGGCTTGGACGTCGTGGGCGGTACGACCGCCCTCGACGGGGTGGTGACCGGAGGCTTGGTCCGCGAGGGCGTCGGCCGACCCGTTCCGGGTACCGCGCTGCCCGGCTTGCGCGACTGCGACGAACCGCCCGTGCCGGACCCGGCACTTGCCCCCGAGGGCGACCCGCTGCCCGGGACTCCCTGCGCCGAGGAACCGCCCGACGGATCCCCGGACCCGGCGCCGGACGAACCCGGGCCGGACGAGCCCGCGCCGGGCGAACCCGCACCGGGCGAACCGGCCGCCGGGGACGAGGACTTGCCCTGACCGCCGGACGGCACCGAGGTCCCGCCCGTGCCCGGAGTGGGGCGCGTCTTCGGCGGATCCCACCGGAAGGGCTTGCTGTCCTTGCTCCCGTCACTGCCGACGCTGCGGTCGAAGGCCTTTTCGCCCTGGAACGGGTCGACCAGCGGCAGTTGCTTCACCGGGCCCTGTTCCTTGGTGCGGGCCTTGATGACGGTGACCTCCGTGGTGGAGAACGACTTCCAGCGGGTGCCCGAGTACGACGCCTCCTTCACGTCCACCGCGCGGTCCGGCTCCTCCAGCGGATTGCCGCAGTTGCACTTGACGGCGGGCGCGGTGTAGTCGTCCACGAGGACGAGCACGCCCTTCTGCAGCACCGACAGGTATTCGGCCGCCTCGCCGTCCCGGAAGTCGTGGTTCTTGACGAGCGTGTCGAACTCCAGGTAGGTCTCGGTGAGTTTGTTGATGTACTCGCCGATGCTGCCCTCGTCGATCTTCTTCACCGCCGCCCAGGCCCGGGCCTTGTCGGGGTCCTCGGTGATCTGCTTGATCAGCGAGGCCTTGTCGCACCGCGTGGTGCCCTGGACCCCGCCGAACGCGCCCCGCGCGTCGCCCTGCCACTCGCCCCCGCCGGGGGAGGCGGAGACGACGTTCCGCAGGTCGGTGTCCGGGTGTTCGGTGAACGGGAAGGCTCCGGCTTCCCCCACTGCTTCCAGGACCAGTTTGACCGCTTTGTTCTTCCCCGATGAACCGCACCCGGCGAGACTCGCGCCGCCTATCAACACGGGCACGGTGAAGAGGGCGACGGCCTGGATCCGGCGGCGCCGTGACAGCGCACGCCGGGTCCGGGGCCGGGCGGATTCCCGCCGCCTCTCCCGGAACGGATCGGACACCAGCTGCATGTGTATACCCCCCGAAAGCCGGTTGTTCCTTGTTGTTTGTTCCTTGCCGTTTGTTCTTTCTCGTCAGTTGTTCTTTCTCGTCAGCGTGTTGCGCACTTCGTGACCCAGCCCCCGTTGCACGTACCGGGCGGGTTCTTCGTGGGTTCGGTGGTGGGATAGGTCGTCGCAGGGTCCGTCGCGTGGCCCGACGGGCTGGGGTGCGGCGAGGGCGTCCCCGGTTCGCCGGACTCACCGGTACCGCCCGAGCCGTCGGGCGTAGGGGAGTTGTCCGGAGGGCGCGCGGTCCCCGTGGTCCCGCCGCCCGGCTGATGTCCGTCGTCCTGATTCCCCGGCCCGCCGGCGGCAAGGACCCCGGCCACGGTGCCGCCCACGATGAGGAGCAGCGCCAGCAGCGGGCCAAGGTAAACGGGCCAGCCGCGACGCGGGGTGCCGGGGCCGGGGGCCGGGGCCGGGCCGGGGGCTGAGGCAGGCGCCGGGTTCGGGGCCAGGTTCGGAACCGGGTTCGGGGCGGGGTTCGGGGCGGGGTTCGGAACGGGAGTCGGCGTCGGGAAAGGGGCGTGCGCCAGTCCTGGTGCGGGCACCGGATATCCGTAGGCCGGGCTCCTGACTGCACCACCGGGCGTGCCGGACGGCATCCCGGCGGGCGCGCCGGATGGGGTCCCGGAAGGTGTGCCGGACGGCGTCCCGACAGGTGGGCCGGGCGACCTCCCTCCGGGTGCGGCCGACGGCGTCCCCGCGCGTGCGCCCGACGGCGCCGGCCCCCCGTGCGGGCGGGCTCCGGAGCCGTACGCGTAGCCCGAGCCGTAGGTGGTCCTGGGGTCGGTGGGCGGAGGAGGCTGCGGGGTGGGCGTGGCGCGCGCAGTGGGTACGTATCCGGCGGGCTCCGGGCCCGCCAGGTCGGGCTGCGTGAGCGTCCGGCCGGAGGCGACGGCGTCCAGCAGGCGCTGTGCCTCGGTCGATCCCATGCGGGTCTGCGGGTCCTTGCGGAGGAGCCCTTCGAGGAGCGGGATGAGGGGCCCGGCGCGCCGCGGTGTGGGCAGTTCGTCCTGGACGACGGCGTGCAGGGTGCTGAGCGCCGACGTACGGCGGAAGGGCGAGACTCCCTCGACCGCCGCGTACAGCGTGGCGCCCAGCGACCACAGGTCCGACGGGGTGCCGGGCCGCTGTCCCAGGGCGCGCTCGGGCGCCAGGTAGTCGGGCGAGCCGACGAGGTCGCCGGTGCGGGTGAGGGTGCCGGAGCCCTCCACGAGGGCGATGCCGAAGTCGGTCAGCACGACCCGTCCGCTGGGCTCCAGCAGGACGTTGGCCGGTTTGACGTCACGGTGCAGGACGCCGGAGGAGTGCGCGCTGCGCAGGGCCTGCAGCACCATCGAGCCGACCTTGGCTGCCTCCTTGGGCGTGAGCACGCCCTCGTGCTGCAGGATCTCGGCGAGCGACCGGCCGCGGACGAGCTCCATGACGATCCACGGGCGGCCCTCCTGCTCGACCACGTCGTGGACGGTGATCACGTTGGGGTGGCTGACGCGGGCGGCTGCGCGGGCCTCCTGCTTCAGGCGTGCGTAGAGGACGCGGACGTCGTGCTCGCGCAGGTGCTCCGGGGCCCGGACCTCCTTGGCGGCGACCTCCCGGTCGAGGAGCTCGTCGACGGCGCGCCAGACCACGCCCATGCCGCCGCTGCCCAGTTGGTCGATGAGCCGGTACCGCCCGGCCAGTAAGCGATGTCGCTGCTGCTCGCCGTCCACGCCGTGCGCCCCCCTCCCCGTACGCACGGCACCCCCAGCCGTGCGCGTTTCGGGCCACACTGGCTGGGACGGGGCAGCCCCGTCCGGCGTTCCCGGTTCCGCGGCCGCCGGAAGCGGGGTGTACGGCGCATCGGTGCGGGCTCAGGCGTGCGTATCCGGAGTGCGGCTCACCGTGCGCCCCAGGCGGGCGGCGGTACGGGCGAAGGCGACCGCGTCGTGGACGGCCGCTCCCCCGGGGTCGTTGTTGAAGTAGGCGTAGACGTGGGCCCGGTCGGGCCAGGTGTCGGCGATGCGCCCGGCCCAGCTCGCGAGCGCCGCCCGGCCGTAGCGCGGCCAGGGCCGGGCTCGCCCGCTGTGGAAGCGCACGTATCCCCAGGGGGCCGTCCGCCACAGCGGGGTGATGGGCCGGGAACCGTGGTCGGCCCAGCACAGTGCGGCGCCGTGGCCCCGCAGCACGGCGCGGACCTCGTCGGTCCACCAGGAGTCGTGGCGGGGCTCGACGGCCACGCGGACGCCGTCGGGGAAGCAGCCCAGCGCGGTGTCCAGGAGGCCGGGGTCGGCGCGCAGGGTGGGCGGCAGCTGGAGCAGGACGGGGCCGAGCCGGTCGCCGAGCGCGGCGGCGTGCCGCATCAGCCGCCCGACCGGCTCCTGTGGGTCGCGGAGGCGTTTGATGTGGGTCAGGTAGCGGCTGGCCTTGACCGCCATGACGAAGTCCGCGGGGGTGCGGTCGTGCCAGTCGCCGAAGGTCCCGGGCGGCGGCAGCCGGTAGAAGGCGTTGTTGTTCTCGACGGTGGCGAACCGACTCGCGTACTCCTCCAGCCACAGCCGCTGCGGGCAGCCGTCCGGGTAGAGGACGCCGCGCCAGTCCTTGTACTGCCAGCCCGAGGTGCCGACGTGGAGGGGCATGGGTGATCCCTGCCCCGGGTCCCCGGGCGCCTCACGGGCGGGCCGCGAGGAACGCCGGATCGGCGGTGTGGCGGATCGGCGGTGCGCCGGCCGGCCGGGGCCGGTGGCTGCGGTTGACTGGGGGCATGGACGAGGCTGCCTGCATCTTCTGTGCGATCGCCGGAGGCGGGACGGCCGCCCACCGGGTCTTCGAGGACGGGACGGCGGTCGCCTTCCTGGACTCGAGGCCGCTCTTCCCCGGTCACGTGCTGGTGGTGCCCCGGCGGCACGCCGAGACGCTCACCGACCTCTCCGCGGACGAGGTGGGGCCGTTCTTCGCCCGGGTGCAGCGGATCGCAGGGGCCGTGGAGCGCGGGACGGGTGCCGCCGGGTCGTTCGTCGCCGCGAACAACCGGGTGAGCCAGTCGGTGCCCCACTTCCACGTGCACGTCGTGCCGCGCAACCGCAAGGACGGCCTGCGCGGCTTCTTCTGGCCCCGGGGGCGCTACGCGTCGGACGAGGAGGCGGCGGAGGTGGCGGCGCGCGTGCGGGAGGCGCTGGAGGCCGGCTGAGCCGCCCGCCCCGGCGTGGACTATCGGCGGGAATCTGACCATATTGGATGTATGGCTTCCCTCGTTCTCCGGAGCCCCGGGAGAAGAGGTGGATCATGAGATTCCGCGATCGCGTGGACGCCGGCCGCCGCCTGGCCGAGCAGCTGGGCCACCTGCGCGCCGAGAACCCCGTCGTCCTGGGCCTGCCGCGCGGCGGCGTGCCCGTGGCCTACGAGGTCGCGCAGGCGCTCGGAGCCCCGATGGACGTGGTGCTCGTGCGCAAGCTCGGGGTGCCCTTCCACGAGGAGCTGGGCTTCGGCGCCATCGGCGAGGGCGGCGTGCGGGTCGTCCACAGCGACATCGTCCGGATGGGCCGCGTGGACGAGGACGACCTGGCCGAGATACAGCAGCGCGAGGAGGCGAACCTGGTCCGCCAGGCCCAGCGGTTCCGCGGCGGCCGCCCGCGCATCCCCCTGCAGGGCCGCACGGCGATCGTGGTCGACGACGGCATCGCCACGGGCGCCACGGCGTCGGCCGCCTGCCGGGTGGTCCGGGCCCAGGACGCCGCCCGCGTGGTGCTCGCCGAGCCGGTGGCGCCGCCGGACGCGGCGGAGGCGCTCCGCGCGGAGGTGGACGAGCTGGTCTGCCTCAGCACTCCGACCGTCTTCTTCGCGGTCGGCGAGTGGTACCAGGACTTCTCCCAGACCCCGGACGAGGAAGTGATCGACCTGCTGGAGCGCAACAGGGCGGCAGTGACGGACCCGGGAGGTGTGTGATGACCACGGAGAAGATCGTCGAAAGCCCCATCGACATGGAGTTCCGCGAGGCCGGCGCGCTGACGCAGGCGGCGGTACGGCTGCACATGCACGACGGCACGGACTTCACTGCGGTCGGGAGGAGCAACCGCAACCCCGCCGACCCCTCCCAGCAGCGCGTCGGCGAGGAGGTCGCGGCGGCACGCGCGCTGCGCGACCTGTCCGAGCAACTGCTGGACAAGGCGGGGGTGGACATCGAGGAGACCACGCACACCCCGACGCGCCTGAGCCACTGATCAGCGCCGTTGCCGTTACGGGTTGCGCTCGGCGAAACCGTAGGCGTGCGGCAGCAGTTCGCGCACCGGCACCGCGCGCAAGGCGTCGGTGTCGTCACCTGTGCCCGTTCCCGTCCTGACGATGACCTCGATCCCCGGGAAGTAGTCGAAGAGGACCTGGCGGCAGCGGCCGCACGGCGGCATGACGCCCCGGTTGTCGCTGCCGACGGCGACGACGGTGGTGAGGTCGTAGGAGCCCGCGGCCGCGGCCGCCCCGACGGCCACGAGCTCGGCGCACGGGCCGCCGGTGAAGTGGTAGACGTTGAGGCCCGTGGCGATGCGGCCGTCCCGGTTGCGGACGGCCGCCGCCATGGTGTGCACGTCGCCCTTGGCGCGGGTGGCGGCGAGCTCCGCCGCCACCGCGATCAGCTCGTGATCAAGATCAGGTGTCACAGGGCGAGAGGCTACCGCCGACCGACGCGCCGGACGCCGACGCCGCGGTCGGATGTCGGCGCCGCGGTCAGATGTCGATGCCGTCGGCCACCCGGGAGGACGGGACGCAGAGCATCCCGTCGAAGGCGTCGGACACCTGCGTGTGCATGTACGCGCTCTGTATCCGGGTCCGGTCGGGCATGCCGTCGCCCCGGGGTGCCGAGCGCAGCCCCGCGAGACCGATGGCGCCGGCCGGAACGGCACCGGCGAAGGCGGCCTCGATGCTTCCCGGCTCGGGCGCCTCCAGCTCCGTGTCGTCGACGGTGAAGCCGAACCGGGCACCCTCCTCCAGCCGCATCTCCGCCGTGCGGCCGCCGACGCACGACACCCCCAGGGCGAAGTAGTCGTCACCGAGGGCGCGGTGGAGGAACTGGCCCATGGGCAGGGCCGTCGGGTATCCGTCGAAGGCGACGGGCTCCTTCTGGAGGTGGCCGTTGTGGGCCATCAGCACGACGCGGGCGTCCGGCTCGGCGCGTTCCAGGTGCCACAGGACGGACCCGGCCATGTAGATCTCGCGGGACGAGGTGTCGGCCGGGAGCCCGGTGCCGGCGAAGAGGGCGGCCATCGCCCGGATGGTGTAGTCCGCCTGGGAGGCGGCCTCCAGGCGCCGGAGGGCGACCTCGTAGGCGTACCGCCCGGTGCGGGCGACCTGCAGGGGCTCGGTGGCGCGGAAGCGGACGAGGAGGCGGGCGAGGGCGGCCGTGAGGGCGTCCTGCTCGGTGGCGTCCAGGCGAGCCCACGCGGGCGCCGCGGCGGCGCCCGACTCGCCGGCGAACCGCCCGGCGATGCCGATGGCCGTCTCCGCCAGCGGCAGCGACTCGGGGTCGGCCTCGAGGAGGTGGTCGGCGACCGGGTGCAGCGCGGGCAGCAGCGAGCCGCCCGCGGCCGGGATGTCGATGCCGGCGAAGCGTACGGGCCGGGCCGCCGTGCGGTTGTGCAGGCGCAGCGAGTGCAGGGGTTCCTGCATGCCCATGGGGAGCGCCGCTCCGGTGAGCCGTTCGAGGTCGTCGTCCGGGCCGGCGCCCCCGACCCAGGTGTCGAGGGCGAAGGCTTCGCTGAATCCGTACTCGAAGGCGAGGACGGTGAAGCCGCAGCGCTCGACGAGGAAGCGCAGGAGGCGCCGGCGCACGAGGGCGAATTCGTGGATGAAGTGCGAGTTCTCGCCGACGCCGACGACGCGGGCGTCACCGATGAGGTCCCGCAGCGGCTCCAGGTCATCGAGCGGGGCGTCGGGGTCGAGGGTGGTCAGGGTGGTCAGGGTGGTGGCGTGTTCGCGCAGCCAGCGGGTGAACGGGGCGCGGTCGGCGGACGACTGACGGTCCGAAGGCTGAGAGCGCTGAGAAGGCTGAGGCTGGGGCTGAGAAGGCATGCTGAAGGCTCGTCTCTCGGTGGAGTGGTGTGCAGATACAGATCACCGATGCGGGAGCGCGCCGCAGGGGCGGCTCCCGGAGAGAGCGTCAGCGGAAGAGAGTGCCCGGAACCATGATCCAACCCTAACGGTCGCGACGGACGGCGGGCAAAGGGATTTCGCGGGCGTCCGTAGAGCGGCCGACGGCTAGGCCGCCGTTTCCGGTTCCCCGGCCGGGAGGCCGTCCGTGGCCGGGAGGTCGTCCATCGCCGGGAGGTCGTCCATCGCCGGGAGGCTGTCCATGAAAGAGCTCACCGAGAAGACGGCCCGCCCCGGTCCGGGCGGCCCGTACCCGGGCGGCGAGGCCAGGCCGTACTCCTCCAGCGTCGCCCGGTACACCTCCAGCAGCCGCACGTGGTACTCCAGCGGCGCGCCCTCCGGGTTCAGCTTGCCCAGGGGCGTGGTCGGTTCGGGGCACCAAGTGGTGAACCGGGGGACGATGCCATGGGACATGAAGAACCGCAGCCCCTCCGCGGTCGACGCGATCGCCTCGTCGACGGTGGCGAATCCGTCCGGGGTCGCCATCTCCACGCCCGCGACGAAGTTGGGGATGACGTTGCGGGCACCGAAGACGTCGGCGGAGTCGAGGATCCGCCGGTGCCACTCGGCGCGGCCCACGTAGCGCTCCTTGCCCGGGCAGTAGAGCTGGAACAGCCGCTCGTCCCACACCTCGAAGTTGGGGTGGTAGATGCGGATGCCGTAGTCGTGGAAGCGCTGCACGTCAGCCTTGGGCAGGGCCTGCGCGACGACCTTGCCGATCCAGCGGCCAGGGAAGCGCTCCTCGATGGCCTGGGCGTAGCGGCCGTAGAAGTCGGCCTCGGTGTGCCCGGCGACCTTGGAGGTGATGGCCCCGCCGGTCAGGGTGTACGCCTGGGAGGCCCGCGCGGTGTCGTACCGGTCGATGATCTCCAGCGCCTCCAGCACCTCCTCGACCGGCTTGACGCCGGTGTAGGGGCGGCCGGCGGCCTTGTGCTGGCGCCAGTTGTGGTTGATGTCGCAGTACTGGCACTCCTCCTTGGCGCCGAAGTACTGGCAGACGCGGAAGACGGTCAGGTAGACGAGGTAGCCCCACTGGATGGTCGGGGCGACCTCCATCACGGACTTCCCGTTGGGGAGGGTCTCGCGGTAGTAGTCGGGCATGGGCGGCAGGCCCACGTCCGAGATCCGCCGCCCGTCGAGGTAGAGGCCCAGCGTGCCGTCCGGCCCGGCCTGCACGCGGTAGGGCGAGGCGGGGTTGACACGCACGGAGACGACCGTGCGGCGCAGCTCGTAGGGGCCGCCCGTCAGCACGATCTCCTCGGGCGGGCGGCGCAGGGCCGCGGCGCCGAGCTCGGGAAGGGTGCGGTGGTCGAAGGAGAAGATGAAGTACGACTTGGGCTTGATCCCGCCGGTCGCTTCGTTGGTGGTGTCGCTGAGGGCGGAGTCGTCGAAGGCCATGCCTCCGCGCAGCAGGTCCTCTTTGATCACGGCTTCCCGCGGGATGTGCGGGAAGCGCTCCATCAGGCTCTCGATCAGGTGGGTACGGCCGGTCATCTCGGTGCTCCCCCTCCGTGCGTCCGCTCTTCGCGGCGTCCGCTTCTGCGTGGCCCGCTTGCTTACTCGGGCGTCAGCTTCTTCTGCTTCCCCTGTGGGCCTGGCGCGATCTCTGCGGCAGACTCGCTTCGTGATCACTGACGCTAGTCCTGCCCGGCGCAGGAGAATCAACCGGGTCCGCAGTTGCGGCGTTTCGCCCCCGTACATACGGGGCTGCTGCGAAACGATCACGCTCCGTGAAGTGACTGTCCGGATAACGGACGAGTTAACCGGATCTTCGGCCGCCTGCTCATACTCGACACTCCCGATCTCGCATATTGGACAGGCACGACCATGAGCCGGACAACCACCACACCTCCCCCGCAGACGGAGGACGCCCCGCAGGGCTCGCCGCTGTCGAACGGACTCAAGCAGCGGCACCTGTCGATGATCGCCCTCGGCGGCGTCATCGGCGCGGGCCTCTTCGTAGGATCCGGCGCCGGCATCGCCGCCGCGGGCCCCTCGATCGTGCTCGCCTACGCCGCGTCCGGCCTCCTCGTGATGTTCGTGATGCGGATGCTCGGCGAAATGTCCGCCGCCAACCCCGCCTCCGGCTCCTTCTCCGTCCACGCCGACCGCGCGATCGGCCCGTGGGCCGGCTTCACCGCGGGCTGGATGTTCTGGACCCTGCTGGTCGTGGGCGTGGCGATCGAGGCGATCGGCGCGGCCCATATCGTCCAGGGCTGGCTCCCCGGCACCCCGTCCTGGATGTGGGTCCTGGTCTTCATGGCGGTCTTCTGCGGCAGCAACCTGGCCGCGGTCTCGAACTTCGGCGAATTCGAGTTCTGGTTCGCCGCCCTGAAGATCGGCGCCATCGCCCTGTTCCTGATCCTGGGCGCTCTCGCGATCCTGGGCGTCCTGCCCGGCAACGACGCCCCCGGCACCGCACACCTCCTGCACGACGGCGGTTTCCTGCCCAACGGCATGGACGGCCTGCTCATCGGCCTCCTGGCCTCCCTCGCCGCCTACGGCGGCCTGGAGACGGTGACCATCGCGGCCGCCGAGTCCGAGAACCCCGTCAGCGGCGTGGCCAAGGCCGTGAAGACGACCATGTGGCGGATCGGCATCGTCTACGTCGGCTCGATGATGGTGATCGTCACGCTGCTCCCGTGGAACGACGGGTCCGTCACGGAGAACGGCCCGTACGCCGCCGTGCTCGACCGCCTCGGCGTCCCCGGCGGCGGCCAGATCATGAACGTCGTCGTCCTGATCGCCCTGCTGTCCGCCATGAACGCCAACATCTACGGCTCCTCGCGCATGGCCTACTCGCTGGTCTCGCGCGGCCAGGGCCCCAAGGCGCTGGGCAAGGTCTCCGGCGGCGTGCCGCGCCGCGCGGTCCTCGCCTCCTCCGCCTTCGGCTTCTTCGCCGTCCTCCTGTCGTACTGGTACCCGACCACCGTCTTCGCCTGGCTCCTGAACATGGTCGGCGGCGTCGTCCTCATCGTCTGGGGCTTCATCGCCGCCTCCCAGCTGATCCTCCGCCGCCGCCTGGAGCGCGAGGCACCCGACCGGCTCGTGGTCCGGATGTGGGCCTTCCCGGTCCTCACCTGGGTGACACTGGCCGGCGTGGCGGGCGCCCTGGTCCTGATGGGCCTGGAAACCGACACCCGCGTCCAGCTGTACTCCACGGGCGGCCTGGCCCTGGCACTGGCCGTGGTCGGCTATGTGCAGCAGCGGGCGGCCGCGGCAGCCCGCTCTGCGAGCGACTGATCCCGGCACCGCGCACCCGTATAACGGCGAAGGCCGGCCCCGTCCCGACGGACGGGGCCGGCCTTCGCCGTAACTGCGCCCGGGGGTGCGGGGTGGGCGGGGTGGCCGCGGGACCGAGCGGCCGGAGGCCGGGGCGTGCGCGGGACCAGGCCCGAGCATCCGGGGCAGAGGCTTGGAGTCGCGCGTCCTGGCTCTGTCCACGAGAAGGTGGGCGATCGCCGATCGGCGCGCGACCCGGAAACCTGCGATCTGGGCTTGAAACTGCCGCAGCGGAAGCCTCTGCCGTCCTGAACAGGGCCGGATATTCCGGCCCTGTGAAGCAATCCGTGGGGGAGGCGGCGATGGCCTGGCCGATCGCGGAGGTCGCCCGGATGTCGGGTGTGACGGCCCGGACACTGCGGCACTACGACGAGATCGGCCTTCTGCCGCCGGCCTGGATCGGCACCAACGGCCACCGCTACTACGAGGAGCGCCAACTGCTGCGGCTGCAGCAGGTCCTCGTGCTACGGGCACTGGGCCTGGGACTGCCTGAAATCGGCCGGATCCTGACCGCGCAGGTCGACGAGCTGAAGGCCCTGCGGGGCCACCACCGTCGCCTGCTCGCCGAGCGCGACCGGCTGGACGCCCTGGCCGGCACCGTCGCCCGCACGATCACCGAACTGGAGCAGTCCAGGAAGGACGGCACAGACATGATCAGCATCAGCCGACCGGAAAACCTGTTCGAGGGCATCGGGCCCGCCCGGTGTATGAAGGTCCTGTGCGACTTCCCGGAGCTGGTCGGGGCCATCGAACGGCACACCTCGGCATGGAGCGAGGACGAGATCGAGGCCGACGAGCGCGAGCGCACGGCGCAGATGATCCGGCTGGCCGACCTGCTGACCACCGGTCTGCCCGCCGACGCCGACGCGGTGCAGGCCGAGATCGACACCCAGTACCGGACGCTGGCCAGGATCCGGGCAGCCACCGCCGAGGAGTACCGCGCGATCGGGCGTACCTGCGTGGAAAACGAGCACTGGTACGCGGTGTACGAGTCGATCGCGCCGGGCCTGGCCACGTACCAGCGGGCCGCCATCGAGGCGTACGCCACGACCCGGCTGAGCTGAGCCGGAACAGGGCCGCCGCCACGGGGGTGCGGCGGCCCGGCCGGGTCGGGCCATTTGCCGGTTCTGCCGGCAATGGGTTCACAGCGGGGCGCGGGCTTCAGCGCTCACGGGCCCCAGGAGAGCGGGCTCGACGCTCACAGGGCCCGTGAGTGCGGCTCGGCTGTCAGGGGCCGGGGGGGCGGCCTGGCTGTCACGGACCCCGTGGAGGCATGAGTTCGGCGGTACTGGAGCTAGGGGTCACGCTCGCGGCCAGGGGCTCCCACGAGGCCAGCGGTCACAGGCCGGGGCCCAGCCGCTTGCCATGGAGCGCGTAGTCACCGAGCAGCCGACACGGGGACAACGGTCGCCGTCTCGGCAGTCGTGGGCGGCCAGGGCGTCACCGGACCCGCCCGCCACGGGCCGGATGGCACGGGCCCAGGGGGCAGGCGGCAGCAGTCACAGAAGGGACGGTCACGGGCTCGACGGTCATGAGCCCGTGCTCACCGGCCCGGCCGTCACCTGCTCCAGGGCACTGACTCCGGCCCCGCCCCGAGCTGACGGTCCCCCGCCCCAGGGGCGCCCGGCCGCGCGTCGGCGCCGTACAAACAGCAGGCCGGCCCCGGAACGTCCGGGGCCGGCCTGCCGCTGTGAGTGCGGGGCGCCGCTCAGGAGGCCGCGGCCTGCGCGGGCTCCTCGTGGCGCGACTGGGCAGGGACCGCCCCGCCCGCGCCACCGAGCACCGGGTCCGGCCCCGGCAGACCCGCGCGGTGGGCCTGGACGCCCGCGCGCACGGCCCAGAAGTAGAAGCCCAGGGCCGAGACGCCGACCAGAGCGGTGTCGAGGCCGCCCGGGATCACCCCGTGGCCGCCGAACTCGGGGCTACCGAGAGCCGACAGCAGCGACAGCCACAGCAGGAAGCCGACCATCCACCACGCCGGCGCGAACTGGCGGCGCAGGTTCTCGCCACGGCGACGCAGCACAACCGCCGCGATGGGAACCGAGACCAGCGTGAGCAGAGTGACCTTGCCGGTGTTGGGCCACTTCGACCAGTACAGGGCGCAGGCCGCGAAGGCGAAGATGAGCGGGCAGAGGACCTTGGCGGCGGGGAGCCGGAAGGGGCGGGGCAGCTCCGGCTTGGTCTGCCGGAAGACGCCCACCGCGATCGGGCCCATCAGGTAGGAGACGACCATCGCGGCGGAGACGACGCTGGCCAGGGCCTCCCAGCTGTGGCCGATGGTCAGCAGCAGGAGGACGGAGAAGCCCAGGTTGAGCCACATCGCGGGGCGGGCGACGCCGTAGCGGGGGTGCACCTCGGCGATCTTCTTGGGGAAGAAGCCGGTGTCGGCGAGGTTCTGCGCCAGGTAGGCGGAGGAGGCGACGTTGCCGATGTTGGCGCCGTTGGGCGAGATGAAGGCGCCGAACTGGAGCATGGTGACGACCCAGTGCAGCATCAGCAGCTTGGCGAGGTCGGCGAAGGGGGAGGCGAAGTTGACGCCGCTCCAGCCGCCGGCCTCGGCGAGCTTCTCCGGGGGGACGGCGCCGAGGAAGGCGACCTGGAGGGCCAGGTAGATCACCAGGCCGAGGGAGAGCGCGCCGACGAGGGCGAGCGGGATGGCCCGGCCGGGGTTCTTGGCGTTGCCGCCGAGGTTGACGACGGCCTGGAAGCCGTTGAAGGCGAAGACGACGCCGGAGGCGGTGACAGCCGTCAGGACAGCCGACCAGCCGTTCGGGGCGAAGCCGCCGTGCGCGGTGAAGTTGTCCGTGTGGAAGCCGGAGGCGATGAGCGCGCCGACCGCGAGGACCGGGATGGCGAACTTGACCAGGGTCAGCAGGTTGTTGGCCCGCGCCAGCAGCTCGACCGACCAGTAGCAGGCGAGCCACAGGGCGACGGTCAGGAACAGGGCCATCGCGATGCCGGTGCCGGTGAGGCTCCCGTCGGCGACCAGCCCGCGGGCCCAGCCGAAGCTCCACGAGGACATGTACTGGGTGCCCGCGATGGCCTCGATCGGGATCAGCGAGGCGGTCGCGATCCACACGGCCCAGCCCGTGATGAAGCCGAGCACCGGTCCGTGCGAGATGGAGCCGAACCGGGCCATGGCGCCCGGCAGCGGATAGGCGGCGCCGACCTCGGCGTAGGACATGGCGATCATGCCGATGAAGATCGCGCCGATCACCCAGGCGACCAGCGCGGCCGGGCCCGCGACCTGAGCCGCCTGACCGGCTCCGAAGAGCCAGCCGGAGCCGAAAATGGACCCCAGCCCGATCATGATCAGGGCGAAGAGGCTGAGGCCTTTTCGATTGGCCGCGCTCACATCCACGACGTGCATTCCGTTCTGCCGGAGACAAAGTCCGACGGCAGCCCGTGCACCTCTCAGGCCCTGCGGCTGCCGCCTTTTTCGTCGGCTCGCGCCGCAGCAGACATCGTCTTCCGGGCCGAACCCTCCGAACCGGACGGAATTCAGCCGCGCACAGCGAGAAGCGGCCCGGCGGCTCTGCCGAAATCATCCCCGGGAGCGGACACCGGGCGGCTGCGCACGACGAACCTTGAGGAATTCGATCAGCGGTGGTCCGGGCTCACTGGCGACGAGATCACCGAGGACGCAATAGCGACGCCCGCCATCGTACGACAATCGACGGAACGTCTCCAATCGCCGCTGGTCAGCCCTTATTTCCAGCGCAAGCACACCATTTCGTAATTGCCGAGTGACCGAGCACGTGCTTTCCGTGACTTTACCGAGCGAACAGCGGAAATGCTTTTCCGGAACGGCATCGCATCGCAGGCACCACGGCGCCGATCTCGCCCGGCAGACGCACGAGGACCCGGACGGCACCCTTGTCGTCCATCTCCCAGGACTACCCCGCGGGTGCGGGGACGACGCCCGGGAGACAACCGCGCCCAAGTACGTGCCGGGACCATCCCCGCACCAGCGGGGAGTGCCGCGCGTTCGATGACGCGGAGACGGCCGCGGCGGTTGTCCCTGCACCCACGGGGGGGGGTCGCTCCACCAGCTCCGGACCAAGGCCGGCGTGGAGTCCGTCCCCCGCAGCCGCGGGCGGATTGGGCGAGCAGTACCGGTTCGTCCAGTTCGCGGGCGGCCGCCTCGTCGCCGCACCGGCGGGGAGGTCGCCGAGCGCGCTCGGCGGTGGCGACGATCTGTGTGTCGCGGGCCGCGTAGCGGCGGTTGGTCCACACCGTGGGCACGTCGAAGGCCGGGCCACGTGCCCATAGGGGACGCCCTCGCCGCACACACTGCACTCCCGGCGGCGGCGCACCCGCCCACCATCAGCATCGTGCACCTCGTGCACCTCGTGCAGTTCCAGGCCGTACCTGTGTCACGCCGTCCGCGTGCCCGCCCCTCCGACCGGATCGTTCGGGGTTTCGAGCCACTCTTGATCATTTTGTATCAAATGGGTGATCACTAGGCCTGGCCCATTAGATGGCGGAGGGACGGAGATGCCTTTGTTTGGTTGCGGTGGGTTCCGGCTGTCACCGGCCAGGTCCTCGCCGCCATACCGCTGTGAGGGCCGGTCTGTCTGCCGTGCAGGAGGTGGTTATGGAGAACCGTGTTCCCCGGCCGGTAGCAGCGTCATCGTCCGGGCCGTCCGTTCCCTTGGCTGTGGTGGGTACGGCATGTCGTCTGCCGGGCGGCATCACTGATCTCCGCGGGCTGTGGACGGCGTTGGCCGAAGAACGGGACCTGATCACTTCGGAGCCGCCCGCAGACCGTGTGGATGCGGCGCGTTTCTGCGATCCCGATCCTGAGCGGCCGGGCCGGGCGTACACCATGGCGGGCGGGTATCTGGGGGACGTGTCGGGGTTCGACCCGGAGTACTTCGGGATCTCGCCGCGTGAGGCGAAGCACATGGATCCGCAGCAGCGGATGCTTCTGGAGATGACGGCGGAGGCGTTCGACGATGCGGCCATCGACCCGGCAGGCCTGGCAGGGTCGGATGCCGCGGTGTTCATCGGGGTCAGTGACATGTCCTACGGTGGGCTGCAGATGGCCCGGGTGGAGGAGATCTCTGCCCATTCGATGAGTGGTTCGGCTCTGTCCATCGCAGCGAACCGGCTGTCCTACGTCTTCGATCTGCGTGGCCCGAGCATGGCGGTGGACACGGCGTGCTCCTCGTCGCTGATCGCTGTGCACCAGGCGTGTGAAGCGCTGCGTGCAGGCCGCAGCCGGGTGGCCGTCGCAGGCGGGGTGAACCTGCTGCTGAGCCCCTCCCACTTCGTCGGGTTCTCGAAGGCGATGATGCTCTCGCCACGCGGGCGCATTGCAGCATTTTCAGCCGAGGCTGACGGGTATGTGCGGGCCGAGGGCGGCGGTGTGGTGGTCCTCAAGCGGTTGCCGGATGCTCTGGCGGACGGCGACCGGGTGCACGCGGTGATCGCGGCAAGCGGCGCGAACTGTGACGGCAGTACATCAGGGATGACGGTGCCGAGCGCGGAGATGCAGCGGCGGCTCCTTCAGGATGTGTACGCCCGGGCCGGGGTCGTTGCGGATCAGGTGCTGTATTTCGAGGCGCACGGGACAGGCACGCCGATCGGTGATCCTTTGGAGTGCCGGGCGGTGGGTGAGGCGCTGGGGGTGCGGCGTGGGGCCGGGCCGCTGCCGGTCGGCTCGGTCAAGACCAACCTGGGGCATCTGGAACCGGCGTCGGGCATGGCCGGTTTGTTCAAAGGCATGCTGGTCCTCCAGCACGGTGTGATCCCGGCGTCCTTGCACGGTGAGCCGCCGAATCCTGCGATCGATTTCGCTGGACTGAATCTCAGCCCCGTCGGCAGCATGCGTCCTGTCACGGAGGGCGTGGACGGCGTGGTGGGGGTGAACAGTTTTGGCTTCGGCGGCGCGAATGCGCACGTGGTGCTCAGCGCGGCTCCCCCCTCTCGGCAGCCTTCGGTGCCCCCGGAAGCGGGGCAGCGGTTGCCCTTGGTGGTCTCGGCGCGTACCCGCAAGGCGTTGGGCGAAGCGGCCCGGGTGGTCGCCGCCCGTCTTCGCGACGTACCGGAGGAAGGCTTCTACGACGCGTGCTGGACCGCCTCCGCGCGGCGAGGCCGGCATTCGCACCGTATGGCTGTCCTCGCCCGCGGCCCGCAGGAAGCGGCCGGGCAGTTGGAGGCATTGGCTGAGGACGAGGCGTCGCTGACCGCTGCCGAGGTCCATGTGGAGGGGTCGTCGTCGGCGGGCGTGGTGTTCGTCTTCTGCGGCAATGGCACCCAGTGGCAGGGCATGGGTGCGGCTCTCATGGCGCAGGAACCGGCCTTCCGCGCGGCCGTCGTGGAGGCTGACACGTGCCTGCGTCCGGTGCTGGGCTGGTCGGTGGCGGCCCTGCTGTCGGAGGATCCCGGTGGGCCGGGCATGGAGCT
Organism: Streptomyces roseifaciens; assembly: GCF_001445655.1. NCBI lineage: Bacteria > Bacillati > Actinomycetota > Actinomycetes > Kitasatosporales > Streptomycetaceae > Streptomyces > Streptomyces roseifaciens. Next base: position 1,260,845 of record NZ_LNBE01000003.1, on the reverse strand, counting down.
CATGACGGACATCGAGCGCGCACAGCCGGTTCTGTTCGCCTTCCAGGTCGGCCTGACCGCGCTGCTGGGCACGTACGGGGTGCACCCGTCCGCTGTGGTGGGGCACAGCTTCGGTGAGGTGGCAGCGGCATACGTGAGTGGGGGGCTGGATCTTGCACAGGCGGCGCGCGTGGCCGCTGAACGCAGCCGATTGCAGGCAGTGACGGCCGGCTCGGGCCGCATGGCCGCGGTCAGGATGAGTGAGCGCGAGGCGCAGGAGGCGCTCGCCGCGTACGGCGGCCGGCTGGAGGTCGCCGCGGTCAACAGCGAGCGGGACGTGACCGTATCCGGACAGGCGCTGCGAGCCCTGCAGCGTGACCTGGATCGCCGGGGGGTACCGTGCAGGGAGCTGACGGTGAACCACCCTTTCCACAGCGCAGCGATGGATGTCATCGAGGAGCCGCTGCGGAGGGCCCTGGCCGGACTGTCCCCCCAGGCGCCGAGGGTGCCGATGTACTCCACGGTGACCGGTGCGCCGGTACGGAGCGGGGAGCTGGATGCGGCGTACTGGTGGCACAATGCCCGCCGTCCGGTCCGTTTCGCCGATGCGATGACCGCCGCTGTATAGGACAGGCTCGTGACAGTGGTGGAGATCGCCCCGCAGCCGGCTCTGTCCGGGCCACTGAACCGCATCGCCGCAGAGGCCCCCGGCGGTGGTGCGTTTCCTGTCATCTCCGCGGTGCACCGGGGCGAGTGCACGCCGGAGGGCGTTCGCCGCACGGCCACGCGCCTGCTCGCCGCCGCCGAACAGGGCGCCGTGGACAGCTGGTTCCCCACCGCCGGTACTGTCACCGACCTGCCGTCCTACCCGTGGCAGCGCCAGCGGTACTGGCACGGAACACCGGAGCACTGGATCCGTACCAGTGGTGACGGGGTGCTGGTGCATCCGTTGCTGGGCGAGCGCCTGCCGGCTCTGGATCCTTTGTGGCAGTCGTCTGTCGAGCGCACCCGCACCCCCTGGCTGGCCGACCATCGCATCGGCGGCACGGTAGTGATGCCGGCTGCCGGGTTCGTGGAGCTGGCCCTGGCCGCCGCCCGGGAAGTGTCCGGCGCCGGTATTCCGGCGGAGATCGACGATCTGCAGATCACCCGAGCTTTGGCGCTGCCTTGGGATGCGGCCCTGGAGATCCGGCTGCAGACCTGCCTAAGTCATGAGGACGGCATCTTCCATATCGCCAGCCGCACCGGCGAGACCGGCGCCTGGAGGCAGCATGCCCGCGGCCGTGTCCGGCGTCTGGCCGCCGTACCGCCGGACCCGGCGGGCACCGCGGCATTGTTCAAACGGCTGCCCCGTCGTATCGACGCCGACACGTTCTACAGCACGGTGGCTCAGGAGGGGCTGGACTACGGTCCGGCCTTCCAGGTGCTGAGCGAGCTGCACGTGGGAGCCGGTGAGGTCCTGGCGGTCTACCACTGCGAAGCGCCGGATGATGGCTACGGCGGGTACGTGGTCCATCCCGCCCTGCTGGACGGCGCTCTGCAGACCGGGGCACCGCTGCTGATGGAAACCGGGACCGGCTACCTGCCGGCGGCGATCGACCGCATTCGCCAGTGGGCACAACCGGGACCGGACGGCCTGGTGCACGTGCGCCAGCGTTCACGTACAACCCGGGAAGCGGTGTGGGACATCACCGTCACCGACACCGACGGCACGGTCGCACTGGAGCTGACCGGCTGTCGCCTGCACCGCATCGGCCTGCGCGCCACCGACCGTGGCGAGGAGTACACCTCGGTGTTGCACGCCGCGCCCCTGGCCGGGCAGCCGGTGCCGGCGTGGGCGCCGCCGTCCCCGGGCGAGGTGGCCGCAGCAGCGGAGGAAGGGCTGCTCAGGCTGCAGGGGTCGGCTGCCACGAATCAGTTCGTGGCGGGATGCGCGCTCCTCAGGTCCACAACTGCTACGTACGCGGTCAAAGCCTTCGCCTCGTTGCTGCCTGGCCATGAGACCTTCACGTTCGATGACCTGGCTGCGGCCGGCGTGCTGCCGCGGCACGAGAGGCTGGTGCATCTGCTGGCCCGGATGGCCGAAACGGAGGGGCTGCTGGCCCGCGGGAACGGTTGCTGGCGGCGCCTGCGCGAGGACGCTCGGGTGGAACCGCCGGCCATCAGTGTCCTGTCCGATCTCGCCTCATGGACCGCCACGGGCTGTCTCAATCACCGATTCGCCCTGGATCTGCTGTTCCAGGACAGCGGACCGGAGCTCATCCAGCAGTTCTACGACCTCGACCCACCGACCCGGTTCCACAACCGCATCGCCGCGGAGCTGCTGGCATCCCTGTTGCGCCTGTGGCCGGGCGACAGGCCCCTGCGCATCTTGGAGGTCGGCGCGGGAACCGGCGGGCTGACCGCACATCTGCTGCCGTTGCTGGACCACCGCGCCACATACGTCTTCACCGATGTCTCCGCCGCGTTCTTCCCCGCCGCCCAAGCACGCTTCGAGGCGCACGCCTCGCGCATGAGTTTCCGTACCCTCGACCTGGACGCCGACTTCGCTGCACAAGGGTTCGAAGAAGGCTCCTTCGACGTCCTCGTCGCCGGATACGCCTTGCACGCGGCAGCCGACCTACGGGCCTGTCTGCCCAAGCTGGCCCGGCTCACCGCGCCCGGCGGGTACCTGCTGGCACTGGAAGTCCACGACCCCCAACTGCTCGCGCTGATGTTCGGGGTCATCGAAAACTTCTGGAACCCGCGCGACCACGACCTGCGGCCGGACACGATTCTGCTACCCCGCCGGCAATGGTCGCAGGTCCTGGCCGACAGCGGCTTCGAGTCCACGGTCGAACTGGACGATCCGTCCATGAGCGAGCACTTCTCGGTACTGTTCACCCGGACGTCCGCCTCATCCGAACGCGTACCTGCCGCTCCCCCCGCAACACCAGAAGGCGGCCGCTCGTGGATCCTGCTCGCCGAAAACGCCGACGAAGCAGAACTCGCCCGCCTCGTGGCCGAGGAACTGATCGCCGCCGGGCGTCCGGCAGCAGACGCCCCGTGGTGCCTGCGCGAGGACCAAGCCTGGCAGGCCGCGCTCGCACATGCCCCGGACGCCGACATCGCACTGATCCTGAGCAGCACCGGCGACCTCCAGGCCACGGACGACCCCGAGGCCGGAGTCGAGCTGGCCGTCCGACGAGCCGGGCTGCTGCGGTCCCTGGTCCATGCCGAACAACAACGGGCAGGCAGCCTGACACGTCGCCTCGTGCTGGTCACCCACCCCAGCGGGGCCCTGCCCGCACCGGAACGTCCGGCGTTCCCCGGACAGGCCGCCGCCTGGGGCATCTCCCGCACACTGGCCCACGAACATGCCGTCCCCATGCGGCGCATCTCCCTGGACCGGACCCCCGACCTTGTGCTCAACGCCGCCCGACTGGCCCGGGAGCTCCTTGCCGGCGAGCCCGCCGACGCCGATCAGGGGCCCGTGCACGACGAGGTCGCCCTCACCTCCGGCGGTCGTTTCGCGCACTGCGTCGAACGGTCGGCCTCCAGCACGCGGCCCACCCGGCCGGACAGCGGGAGTGCGTTCCGGCTGGAACTGCAGGACCAGGGTCCGGCCTTCCGTCTGCGCTGGATCGAGACCACCCCAGGGCAACCGGGCCCGCAGGAAGTCGTCATCGCGGTGCGCGCCGCGGCGCTGAACTACCGCGACGTCATGGTGGCCACCGGCCTGCTGCCACCCGTGGCCGAGAACGGCCTGCCCTCGGAGACCTTCCTCGGGCTGGAGGGCGCCGGAGTGGTCACCGCCGTGGGCGAAAGCGTCACCGGTCTCTCGCCCGGTGACCGGGTATTCGGG